>CAYYPQ010000031.1:0-38091 GCA_964473615.1 uncultured Desulfobacteraceae bacterium | reverse complement strand
ATTGGTTTACCGAAAAATCTTTCCAGACTGTTCTACAAGCATTTTGCATAATATGCTTCTCATCTTACTTCTATGCTGTCACCTCGAACCATATTCACCTATTGCTAGTGGGCGATGGTGATCGTTATGTTATCCCAAAGTCGATAAAACTAATTGCTGGGCGAATAGGTCAAGGGTATAATCAAAGGAAAAATCGTAAAGGAGCCTTTTGGGCTTGAGATAAAGATGATACGGGAGTGTACAGAAACCGATTTCACTACGATGTTTGATATCATCAATGATGCTGCTCAAGCGTATAAGGGAGTCATACCAAACGACCGTTGGAATGAGCCATACATGCCCTCTGAAGAACTCAGGCACGAAATTGACGAGGGTGTTGTTTTCTGGGGTCTGGAACACGATGGACAGCTCCTTGGGGTCATGGGAATCCAAGGCAAAGGCGACGTAACGCTCATCCGCCATGCCTACGTCCGGACGCAAGCTCAAAAGCTCGGAATCGGAACAAGACTACTCCGGCATTTGGAGAGCATAACAGAGAAGCCCATCCTTATTGGTACCTGGGCAGACGCCTCATGGGCAATATCATTTTATGAAAAAAATGGCTACGCCGTCTTGTCAGAGGATGAAAAAAATCGCCTTCTTGTAAAGTACTGGTCGATTCCAGAACGACAAGTGGAAACGTCTGTGGTCTTAGCGAGCCGGAAGTGGAAGAAAGCCCTATATGACGCTCCAGCCCACGGCTAATCGTTGCGGCTGAAGAGCCCGTTGGATGGCGATTGTCAGTAGTTCCTCGTAAGCCAAATAATCGGGGTTGGATATGGTGAAATCCGATTCTGTTTGAATTCGGTAGAGGACAAATTTCCCTGATGCCTCAGATTATTTGGTTAATGGCTTCGATTGTGTTCTATGGATGTTGTTTAAAACTCAACCGCCAACCATAACCCGGATGACTCGAAAAAGGGCCTAAATCATGAACTGTTATCTTACCACAGACATGCTGAGAAGGATAGATGGTGGGATAAAATCGGCCCCGGAAAGCCTTGCCCCCCGGAGGCCGATAAAAAGAATTCCTTGATATGGGAAAAATAACGAAGCCGCACCAGTTAGGGAAGTACGCTCCCTATGGATCCGGGCAGTTTGGGCAGTATCATGTCTAAGGCCTCCTGCTTAGTCATCTGGGTCTGATAGGCAACCGCGACTAAGCGGAACGTATTTCTAAAATGGGACTGCGTCTTCTTGAAGCTTCCGGTACGGGTATCACTGGTATTCCTGCCCCCGCTCTCAGTGCCCTTAAATACATTAGATCCAGACTTGGTCCCTTCCTCACGGCCGCGTTTTTCAATGAAGCCGCCGGCCACCTTTTCGTAAAGCTCTATGTCCAGGACCATGTCCCATTCATAAACCTGCGACCGATTTTCGATCGCAGCGCCAATAAGGGTCCCCGCGATGGCGCCACCCGTGCCCCCAACGATGATGCCGGTTGTAGATTTCCGGCCTGCATATACGCCTGCCGCTGCACCGGCAAGGGGAGCTATCTTTGCCACGGACTGCATTGCTGAGGCGCCGCCGTCAAAGGTATCCGCCTTTCCAAAATAGCGCAAGGTAGCTACGAGCTGGTAGTCGGCCTTTTCCTTACTGTTTGTAAATTTATAACCATTAGAGATGATTGCCTGCCTGATCTGTGGCGTCAAGTCCAGACCCGAACCCACGGCATCCTTAAAGTGCCTGAAGTACACTGTGGGCGCGTCTGATTCAGGCATATCCATCTCCGGCCGCGCAATCCATTTGAGCTCAACCTGCGGCTTGGCATACTGGTTTCCCGTAATACCCTGCATCGTCCGGCAGCCATTGCAGAAAGGGATTAGCGCTATCGCGACAATAAACACAAAGATGGCTTTTCGGGTCATTGTATCCTCCCCCTTTTGTTGGGACAAGCGTCCCTCCCCCCAAAGGAATAGGGCGCTACGTCATTGATAATTTTGACCTTCCATACGGGAAGGCTTCCTCATACCTCTCGCAAAATCTGATCAAGACCGAATCTCATCATTCAATTCCAGCGTAAAGAGGTTATATTTGTTTGTCAAGGGAGAATAGAACAGCCAAGTTATAAAATCTATCCCCAGATATCTGCTACTGCCCTTATTCGCTTCACGAGATTTTCATAAAGCATATCCTCTTTCTCAATATTGAGAGAAATTGCCTCTTGTGGGCATATATCCACACACCGGGCACATCCCCTACAGCTTTCACCTGTCACCGCTATTCCGTCACGTAGCTCCATTGCGGCAACAAAGCACCTCTCCACACAAGTACCACACCCAATACACTTTTCAGGATCGACCTCCACCGATACTCCGGGAAGACCTTTACACGCCCTATCAAGATTTGGACCCCTCTTATGCATGTGTGTCCGGAAGATACAGCAACAGTCGTCACAGAAACATATAAACATGAGTCGACTAAATCTTGTGAGACCAAAGGCCACCGGATCAATCCAGGTGTGTGCGACATTTGCAATCAGCCCTGCCTCGGAAGCCCTGCGCACATGCGCGATCGCCTCTTCTTGAGTTGCCATATGCCCCTGTGAGGGGTGCATCCGCGAGACAGCGGAACCCAGGGCGATACAGCCGATATCATGAGGGTAGTTTTGGCATTCACCCTTGGTCCTGCAGATGCACTCATCTACAATGAAGATCTCCCTTACCTCTGATATGAGCCGCTCCACCACCCGGCGAGGAAGGACAACACTGTCGGGACCGCGGACCTCCTGGTCGATGGGAATGGCGGTAACCTCGTTCCACGGATAAGCAAAAAAGGGATTTATAATCCATTTGATTATTGGATATGAACTCAGCCTTTTCGCCAAAATGATGATAGGCCAAGAGAGCCACACTATTAACTTAACAATGCCTTTATTGTGACCATATCTCAGTGGATTCATAATGGACCTTCTCTGGATCCCGTATGCTTTGTGATAGGAATAGGTTGGATTCTTTAACATATGATCCTGCAAAGGTCAAGATTTTATCCCAACTTTATTTGATATAACTCAATTAACTATTATACATTATAATTTGATTAAACTTGACATATCACCATCTTTGCGTTATCTTTAATGAAGAGAGTTAGATAGTTCAGGGGAAAAAGCTCTGACCTTTAGTAAACAATGGCAAGGGGACAAAAGGAGGCGGTTATGAACGTCGCCAAAGCTGAAAAAGCAAATCGAGGCATCAAGGAGCCTAAAGGTCTATCTGACAGAATTTCATGGCTCAGGGATTACTTCTTCAAGGGAACGGACAGGGCATGGAATAACGAATTTACCTCCTGGTCCACAGGAAAACCATGGGATGTGGTTTTTGACGAAATAACCTTTTATATAGTGCCCGAGACGTACCCCTTTCTTCAGACCTTTGTCTCCTCGTTTCTTCAGTCGGCAAGGCCTGTAAAATTACATGAAGATTTCTGGTCCTGGAGCCTGCCTGAGAGAAGGGCGTGGTTCATAAAGGAAGTCATGGTGAACTACCTACCACAAGAGATACTACCCGGTGACCTAATCGCGGGGTCTCGTTTTAATATACAGGCCTCCAGGTGTTGGACAAGATTAGAGTCTAAAGAGAGAAATGGGCTAGTCTGTGGTAAGAACGGGGCACGTGCAAAAATGAAATGGTTCCATGACCATGGATATGGAAACACAGGGGCCACCAGCGGCCATATTATCCCGGGCCACGAAAGGGCCTTAAGACTCGGCTGGCGGGGAATTTTTTCAGACATAGAGTCCAAATACAATGCCTTGGACAAGAAGGACCAAGAGGGATCAAAAGGTGCGCAATTAAGGGCTATGATGACGGCAGCTATCATGCCCAGGGATCTTGCACACAGATATGCAGGGTTATGCAAGGAATTGGCCGCAAAGGAAGCAGACGCCGATAGAAAAGAGGAACTTTTACAAATGTCCGTAAACCTCCAAAAGATCCCATGGGAACGGCCACAGACCTTTTGGGAGGCCATCCAGGCACTGTGGTTAAACCATATGCTAATCATGAGCGACGAAAACTATCCTGGTCCGGGGGTGTCATTTGGCAGGATTGATCAGTATCTCCTTCCCTATTGGGAATACTCACTGTCCAATGGGATGACAAGGGAATTCGGTAAAGAGCTCCTCAAATGCTTCTGGGTTCACGCCAATACCGCCTATGACGCCATGATACGGGTCGGTGGCAACCAGGGAATTACCTCGGGCTATGGACAGCTTATAACCTTGTCTGGCATGGGCAAGGACGGCAAAGACATGACTAATGATCTTACTTACGCAATAATGGAAGTAATAGATGAGATGACGCCCATCCTTGAACCCAAACCCAATGTGAGACTACATAAAAATACCCCCGATGAATTTCTTGATAAGGTCGTGGACATAATCTCGACCAGCCAGGGGGCCCCATTTATCCTGAACTTTGATGAGCGCTCAATGGCCGGCATGATGCGAGAGGCGAGAAAGGCCAAATGTGAGGACCTTATCAGTGACAAAAACATCCATGACTATGCCCCGGTCGGGTGTCTTGAAAACACCATGGTAGGAAATGACCGCTCCGGTACAGTAGACAATAATCTCAATCTACTCAAGGCAGTTGAGTTGGCGATTGGCGGAGGTAGGCCACTGTTGACTTTTGTAGACCCCATCACGGGCAAGACGGACAAGATCAGACAAGAAGGGCCCGACACAGGCGATTCCATTTTGTTCAAGACATGGGATGAGTTTTGGAGGGCCTATGAGGAACAGACACGCTATATTGTGCGTAAGTGTGTAGAGACATACGAGGCATCCGAATCAGTGAGGGTCAGGTTCTCTCCCACTCCATACCTGTCTTGTCTGGTAAAAGGATGTGCTGAAAATGGTCTTGATATCACACAGGGTGGTGCAGAGCTCAATTTTACTACCTTAGAGACAGTAACTTTTGCCACTACCGTGGATTCGCTCCTCGCCATCAAATACCTTATCTATGATCAAGGGGAATGCTCTATGAAGGAGCTGATAGATGCAATAAAATCAAACTGGAACGGACATGAGATTCTCCAGGCCAAAGCAAAGTATAAGGCCCCGAAATATGGCAGGGATGACGATGAGGCCGATTCAATGGCAAAGAACGTCATGGATCTCTGGACCGACGAGACGTGGAAATATAAGACGGTGTCCTCGAAAAGGCAGTTCAGGCCAGGGATGCTCAGTTGGAATTACTGGGTCTCAGATGGCTTTATTCTGCCTGCAAGCCCTGATGGAAGACCTAAGGGCCAGTTCCTGTCCAATGCGATATGCCCTTCAAACGGCGCCGATATCAACGGGCCTACCTCAAATGTCAACTCTGTGGGAAAGGCCCTGGGCGGCAAGGCGGATGATGGATGTGGAGACTGGGGCGAATATCTCAACAGCCTCCCCAATGGTGCAAGCCACACAATCACATTCAACCCATCTATACTGGGGGACCCTGAACACAAAGAAAAATTTAAGGCCTTCTTGCGGGGATACATAGAAAACGGCGGCACGGCCCTGCAAATCAATATGCTGGATCCTGAGATGTTACGCGACGCGCAAGAGCACCCACAAGATTACCGCCACTTGCTTGTCAGGGTAACGGGCTATAATGCATACTTTTCCAGCATCGGCAAGGAACTCCAGGACGAGATCATCGCAAGGGTTAATCACAACAAATGCTGATATGCGATTTGGTTGAGAGGTCTACGTGATTGCAATAAGGGAAGAGGTAGCCCCGAATGAATTGAAGGGTATTGTTTTTCAGATCCAGAGGATGTCAACTGAGGATGGGCCCGGCATCAGGACCACTGTCTTTTTTAAGGGATGCAGCCTAAAATGCATATGGTGCCACAATCCTGAAAGCATATCCCCAAGGCCTCAAATCCATTGGATTGGTGTTAGATGCATTGGCTGCCAGACATGTGTGAATGTGTGTCCCAATAGTGCATTGACCTTTACTCCAGATGGGATTTCCATAAACAGGAAACTATGCAAGGCGTGCGGGACCTGCGCCACCGAGTGCCCGTCAACTGCAATGGAGTTGCTGGGCAAGGAGTGTGTACTGAATGATCTTTTGGAGGAAGTTGAAAAAGACAGGGCATACTTTGAGAGCTCGAACGGAGGCATTACAGTATCTGGTGGAGAGCCCAGCTTCCAGAGCGATTTTGTTGCCGGTTTCCTAAAAGGCTGCAAAGAACGTGGGCTCCATACGGCCCTTGATACCTGTGGTCAATCCGAAAAAAGTGCCCTTGATAGACTTCTGCCCTATTGTGACATGGTTCTCTATGACCTAAAGGAGATTGACGCCAAAAAACACAGGGAATTTACCGGACATTCTAATGAAAGGATTCTCAAGAATCTAATTCATATACGCGATTACATACAGGCACACCACACACCCAAAGAGCTTTGGATAAGGACACCGATTATCCCGGATGCCACGGCAAGGGATAGCAATATCATGGGCATAGGCAAATTCATTTCTAAGAACCTGGGAGATACCGTAAAGCGCTGGGAACTATGCTCCTTCAATAATCTCTGCAGGGATAAATACATACGGCTGGGAATGAACTGGAATTTTAGCGATTACGATCTCTTGCCAGAAAGTTTTATGGAGCATATCACACGTGTGGCAAAGAGGTCTGGTATTGATCCCGGGATTGTCCTATGGAGTGGGGCAACCAGGCTGGAACATGAAAAGGCAGAAAGACCTGAAGGCCCCAGACTAAGACTTGTAAAGTGTTGCAGTACGGCCTAGCAAAAGATATATGGGAGAGCTAGATGGAAAAAAGAACCTGCTTCGATATAAGGGATATGAAGGCCTTTGAGGCAGAAGCAAAAGTGGGTCTCATCTCCACCGTTAGCCCTGAGGGAATACCACATATCACTCTGATCACCTCTACCCAGGCAAAGACCCCAACTCAGGTCATATGGGCGCAGTTCTCTGAAGGACTAAGCAAACAACATGTCAAAAAAAACCCCAATACTGCCTTTTTAATCTTGACGATGGACAAGCATATCTGGCGGGGAAAGGCCGTATGGACACATGAAAAAAAGGAAGGGGAAGACTATGAGATGTTCAACAGCAAGCCCATGTTCAGATATAATGCCTA
Organism: uncultured Desulfobacteraceae bacterium; assembly: GCA_964473615.1. GTDB lineage: Bacteria > Desulfobacterota > DSM-4660 > Desulfatiglandales > Desulfatiglandaceae > CAYYPQ01. Next base: position 30,948 of record CAYYPQ010000031.1, on the reverse strand, counting down.
CTTTGGCATACATACTGTCCATTACATGAACTTAATAGAAACTTACGGGAGGGAGGATATCCCCTCCAGACAAATCATCCTCGCTTCCCTGATAACAAAATTCGCAAAATCCAGCACTAAGACAAAGATAAGGGAACGAATTCTCAATCCCTGGGGGGAAGGATTGTTCAACAGACTAAACGCCCTGAAATTTATCTCCTATATCGATGAAGATGGCTTTCCTGTGATAATCCCGCTTATCCAGTGCCAGGCATCTGACAGCAGGAGGCTCGCCTTTTCGCCTATCCCATATAAGGATGAACTCAATCATATAGAGAAAGGGAAAAAAGTGGCCGTTTTTGGACTCAGCATGGATATGGAAGACATCCTCATAAGAGGCGCCTTCCTGGGATTCGCCAGGTTCAGGTCCGTACTACTGGGTAAGATTGATATCGAATGGGTGTATAACTCTATGCCGCCAAAACAGGGGCAGATCTATCCTGCACAAGAATTAAGCGCTGTTGTCAACTTTTGAGATGTCTACCCAAAGGCTTATGCGCGTGGCACCGTATCAATTTCCGGTGGTATAACGCTATCCTTGACCTCGGGATACCTTTCGACAAATCTATTAAGCTCGGTATTGACCCTCGAATCATTGGGCTCTTTTTCCAAGAGCATGGAAAATATCTCCAAGGCCTTATCCATTTGATCCTTTATGGCGTGGATCCTGGTCATTCCAAGATGGGCATACTTGTCATACCCAATAGCCAGGGCCTTCTTATAATGAGTCTCCGCCTCATCAAACTCCTTAAGGCTCATATAGGCATTGCCGATCCTGGTCAGGGCAATCCTCGGATCCATCCCATATTTTATGGCCATCTGCCAACCTTTAATGGCATATGAGTGTTGCCTTAATCCCCTGAAGCAATCCGCCTTTCCATGCCATGCATAGGAATTTTGTGGGTCTATCTCAAGGACCTGGTTGTAACAATCCATGGCCCTTTCGTACTCTCTATGCCTCCGGTAGATCTTGGCAGCGGAAGTGAGGGCCATAATGGAATCAGCCGGTATACTAGCTGAGATATTTATTAGTTTTTCAAAAAATTTCAGGGCCTCTTCATCATTACCCTCTTTTAAACAAATATCTCCAAGGCCCATCAAGGCATACGAATCATCTGCCTTTTTCTTGACCGCCTTAAGATAGTATTTTTTGGACTCCTTGAGATCTCCCTTTCTCCTAAAGCCGTCCGCCACTCTTGTAATTACCTTGTAATCATTAGGGCTCAATGAAAGATAATGCATCCATTGCTCCAATGCCTTATCTATTTTCCTCAATCCCCTAAAGGCATCCCCCAGCCCTGCAAGGGCATATTTATTATCCTTTTCGGCCTCTAAGGCCTTCTGGTAATAGGAGACGGCATCTTCAAATCGCCTTGTCTTGCGTTTCAAATCACCAAGGCCTACCAGGGCATATACATTCTTGCTGTCTATCGTCAGGGCCTGGTGATATTTCTCTTCGGCCTCTCTGTATCTGCCCTGCTTTGTCATTTTATGGCCAAGTATACTAAGGGTCTTCAACTCCCTGCTTATCCCGGCCCTTTGTTTATTACCAGACATTATACCTCCCATAAAAGGTCATGGTTGAGCCCTTTTGCAAAGATATAATAAGATGTTGGCCCTTAAACCGGCGATTCTATCTCTCCGAGGGCCATGCGTGCCAGATCCCCGATAAAGATGAGAGGTATATTATGTTCGTTGGCTACTCCCGAAAGCGAGCGCATACACATGGGACAAAGGCACACCAATGCCTTTGCTCCGGCATCTATGGCATCAAGCAGGTTTTCTTCCTGGTCAGCTTTGGGATCCCCAATTCCAAGCATCAGCTTTGCCCCTGCACAGCAAAGTGCGCTTTCTCGATCATATTTCCGTTCGCATCTCCTCACACCCACTAACTCGAAGAGCTCATCAATAAAGTGCTCTTTTTCCGGGGTATGCCTGGATGCACAAGGGCGCTGGTAGGCCATATCGATGTTCAGCCTCCTGATACGATCCTTATTTGCCAGAAGATACTTGACCAGATATTCAGAAAGATGAACGGGACGAAAAGGTATATCAATGCCGTAGTCCGGGGCAATCCGAGCCAGCATTGCGTAACAGTCATCGTGAAAGCAAACGATTTCCTTAGCGCCCGTCATGGCCAAACGATCAACAAACTCCTGGGCGTGATCTCTTTGGACGCTTTCGCCGCACATATGGCCTAATAGTAACCAACAAAAATAGGGCTTCCCCCCAACGCGCGGCATATCATATAGCTCCCCCTGAATGAGGTTCGCATCGGTCTTTCCAAAGACACAGATAGACATCACACGTTCATCCTGGGGAAAACCCTTCAGATCACCCTTGAATGAAAATTGTTTTTCCGTGGCATCGACTATTTCTTTAGAGACCGGAGTATGATACTTCTCTTGCAGTTCCGCTATCAGGTCAAACGGATTTGCGCCATTAGGGCATATCTCATTACAGGCATAGCATGTAATACACCTGTCAAGCACAGGTGTCCTTTTACCTTCCATCATCGCCTTCAACCACTCAATTGCCTCATCTAGCTCAATATCCATCCACTGACACTTGACAAGACAATCACCACAGAGATCACATAAATCGCGTTTAAACATATCTATCTCCCTTCTACTATTTTCCTCGCCAGAGAGCATGTGTATTCAGGCATATGTAACCACCGTCTTAATCGCCCTGTTGCGACCCTTGGCGAGGTTCGTCTCAATCATCTTTGCATGGTCATCAAGAGCGAATTTATGTGTTACCATGTCATCTACCTGGACCTTGCCCTCTAAGACCATATCTATGGCCATATCAAATACGTGCTTTCTTTCACCATTCACCATCGTATGACCATAAGCGAATACCCCTCTAATGGTCTGCAGCTTGAGCCAGGCGGGTGTGAGATCAAGTTTCACATCATGCCCAATGCCCACTATGCTCAGCACTCCCTCTGCGGCCATAGATCTCATTGCCAGATTGATTGTCTTGGAATTGCCAACAACATCAAAAACCCTTGTGAACCCCCCCATGAGGATGTCCATGCCCAACATCGGCTTATATCGTGTAGCCCCTGTTATCCGGGTAGCGTGCTTCAAGAGATCGCCATCCACGATAATATGGTCGGCCCCGACCCTCCTTGCATGATCAGCGGCAAATGGCGAAGGTTCAGCGACGGTTATCTTGCAGTCTATATCGAGGGCACGTATTGATTTGATGATAAGGCTGCCGATTACACCGCCGCCTATAACGAGCACGTCATCCGCCGTCCGGGGCCTGTTGTCTAATACCGCCTGAAGTGCAATGGACAGGGGCTCTATTACCGCGCCTGCTTCATACGGTATCCCATCTGGAAGTCTAAATACCTGACTTTCATGTGCCACAAAATATTGCCCAAACCCTCCCCCGGTGTCTCGACAGATTCCTACAAACATCCCAGGAGAGAGAATTCCTTTGGCAAAATTTTCGCAGTTTCCTAATCTTCCTGACCTGCACGCAGCACATTCAGGCTCAATTTCCCGTGTCGTGCAATTGAGATGCGGGGCAATAGTTACAATGTCACCACTCTTCAGCCCCTTGACCTCGGACCCTGTCTCTGCAATTTCACCGCAGACCTCATGACCCAGTACGCATGGGAAAGATGTGAAGGGACTTGCCGACGGAGAATCTCTCAAGAATATGAGGTTCAGATCACTCGCGCAAAAACCGCACGAAAGCGACCGGATCTTTACCCATCTGGGTGATGGCAGGTCTGGTTCAGGAATATCTACACATCTTACCGTAGCAAGTGGCCCAAGGTAATACAGTCGCCTGTTCACGGAGCCCAATACCTTCAAGGCGAGGTACTTGGGTATGGAAACGGAAAATTGCAGTGCCTTCACGTATTACTCCATCTTAAGTGCTTCACCAAACATCAAAGTAGCCGGGCTGGTCACACAAGGATCTGTCAGCACATTAATACAGGCAGGCAGGCCTGACTCCATGGCCCTTTTTATGGCAGGGAGAATCTCATCGTCTTTTTCAACGAACTCACCATAGCCGCCTAACCCCTCCACCATTTTTTCATAATGCACGACCCCTAATTCAGAGCCTATTACACGATTCTCACCGTAACAGATCTCTTGGCCATGTTTTATCATACCCCATGCCTGGTCATTGTTTACCACACAAATAAAGGGGATCTTGTGACGGACTGCCGTATCGAATTCCATGGCATTGAGCCCAAAGGCGCCATCACCATTAATCACCACGACCGTCTTATCCGGCCTCGCCACCTTTGCTGCTATCCCGAAGGGGATCCCGGTGCCAAGGCATCCAAACAGTCCCCCGGCAGCCCCCAGGACAGCGCCACGCTCCTTTGCCTTAAGGCCCGTTATCCCGAAATAAGAGGTGTCTCCACCATCAATGACATATATGGCATCATCACCCACTGAATTCCTTACCTGCTCGACAAGGCGCGCCGGGTGTATAGGATGAGAGGAATTATTCCTGGATTCGAGTTCCTCCTGGATCAGCGGGGAATACATATCCTTCAGCTCGTTGCGCCAGGAAGTGTGATCCGTCTTTTTTACAAGGTTATTGAGCTGCCTTAGGGTGAGAAGCATATCTCCCATAAGGCCTACATCTGAGGCCCTATTTCTGTCTATCTCGGTCGGCTCAATGTCCGCACGGACGACCTTTGCCTGAGGGAATCCCTGGCCGAACATGAGAACCCAATTGAACCGGATACCAAGTGCAATGACAAGATCCGCTTGACTCAGCGCAGTCATTCCTGCGGTAAGACCCCCATCCCACAAGGACAAGGGATGCTCATCTGAAACCGCACCCCGGCCGTTGTCAACCAGCAGGAAAGGGGCGCCTGAATTGTCAATAAATGCCTTGAGCTCTTTATCGCATCCACTCCACCCAATACCGCTGCCGCCAACAATCACAGGCTTCTCGGCCTTGTTAATAAGATCCGCGGCCTCTCCAAGGAGGGAGGGATCCGGTTGTGACCTATATATAGCACCACCCCGTTTGCTATAAGGGACATCATCCTCATTCACTTTTATGTTCAGTATATCCGGTGGCAGCTCCAGTAATACGGGACCAGGACGGCCAGATGATGCATGCCTAAAGGCAGTGGAAATATACTCGGGTATTCGTTTTATGTCATGGCAAATGCCATACCACTTCACGGCAGATTTGAGCATATCTGCCTGTTTCATATCCTGTAAGGCACCCTTTTCCCAATCCCTCACAGGTGCAGTACCACTCAACACCACCAACGGTGCATTTTCAAGATAAGCGTTTATCACGCCTGTAAGTGAATTGGTAAAACCAGGTCCGGCAGTGACAAGGCATACGCCAGGACGATCAGAATAAATAGAGTATGAATGCGCCATCATTGCGGCGGCCTGTTCATGCCTTACATCGATAAGTCTCACCTGATATTCTACAAAGCCATCATATATCCTGTCTATATGACCTCCTGCCAGGGAAAAAACCGTATCGATCCCCTCCACGTCCTTTAGATATTTTGCCACAAGATGCCCACCATAAATCTCACTCATAATACCTCCACATTGTGTTTATTAGGGTTGAAAAACTCTTGGCCGTTATTCCTCAGTGCCAAATATCCGCTACGTCTTTGATCTGCCCGACAAGCTGTTCATAAAGTACATCCTCATCTTCTATTTTGAGCGACACCGCTCCAGCAGGGCACACGTCAACACATCGGCCACACGACTTGCAATCCTCACCCACAACGGCTGTTCCATTCCGTAGCTCCATTGCCGCCACAAAACAGCCCTCAACGCAATCCCCACACCCGTTACATTTTTCTGGATCCACCTCCACCGATATTCCTGGAAGACCCTTATATGCCCTGTCCAGATTGGGCCCCCTCTTCTGCATGTATGTACGGTAAAGGCAGCAGCAGTCGTCACAAAAGCAAATGAACATAAGCTGCCGGAAGTTTGTGAGGCCAAAAGCAAATGGATCAATCCATACATGAGCAACATTTGCCACGAGACCTGCCTTTGCGGCCCTGCGGATATGTTCAACCGCCTCTTCCTGTGTTGCCCTGTGTCCATGAGAGGGATGAAGCCTTGAGATTGCCGGGCCCAGCGCTATGCAACCAATATCCTGAGGATAGTTCTGGCAGTCTAGTTTGTCCCGGCAGATGCACCTGTCAAGAATGAATATGTCTTTCACATTTGATACAAATCGCTCCACCACCCTGCGGGGCACTATCACATTATCAGGCTGGGGGACTTCCTGATTGATCGGAATCGCCGTAATTTCATTCCATGGGTAGGCAAAGAAGGGGTTTATGATCCACTTAAGAATCGGGTAAGAACTCCACTTCTTCGCAGCAGCTATAATTGGCCAGGAAAGCCACACAGAAAATTTTACGATTTTTTTGCTGGGACCATACTTAAATAAGTTCACAGAAAAACCCTCCCCACATTATAGAGCTGGTCTTCGTCTCAATAAGACCTCTCTCGATGGCCTATTTACCGGTCCAAGACACCCTTTTTTAAAGGCACCCACCACGTGAATCCAAAAATTACCGTTTTTACAACCACGCGGAATGTCGTGAGCCCTTTTGCCTTTCCTATCTTCAATGAAACCGGAAGCTCCCCACAGTGCATCAAGAACAAAACCCCAAGTAAGGCCGGGGCTGCCACGGCACTATCGGGAAACCCCAAGATTCCCACCAAAAAGACCGCAATCCATAACGCGATGGCGCCCACCATTAAGAGCAACCAGAATCCCCTCTGTTGGAGCATAGGCCTCTCCTGTTAGTTTATTACGAGCCTCCGGCGGTTATACATGACTGTCATTGGTTCCACACCACATGGCTCATATCTGGCCGATATTAATCATTCCCGCGATACGCCCGATCAATTCCTCCATGGCCTCATCAAGGTTCTCAACCTCCGCATTAACTGCCTTTTCCGGACAAACTAACACACATCTCCCACACCCTTTACACTTCAATTCATCGTGCACTATGCGGCCGCCATCAAGGGCGATGGCCCCCATATGACATTCCTCGACGCACAGACCACAACCGACGCAGCGCTCGGCATCAACCGTTATGCGAAGTCCCCTGAGTGGCACAAAGGAATCCAGGGCATCCTGAGGAAGATACCTTCCAGATGTCAACAGGGTGCAACAGCAGTGGCAGCAAAAACATATGGTGAGCAGATTTCCTCGATCAGGTACGCCCCAAATTAAGTTGTCAATCTTGACCCTACCGGCCATGGGGACAAGGCCATCCTCAACGCATCTGTGGAGGTGGTCGACGGCCTCCTCTTTTTTGACATGGCGGGCAATCCGTGGGTCGATTTCCCTGGCCCCTTCGCCGAGAAAAAGACAGCCGTAATCAATGGGATGCTCCTTACATTGACGTGCGTCTCGACAAGTACACCTTTTAATAATAGCCTGATACGAAGAACGCCGTATCAGTTCTTCTACTACCTTTAGGGGTAAAAGAGAGGAACCAGCGCCATTGACCGGTCTATTTATGGGTATGTAAGTGATATTAAGATTATTACCGGTAAAAAGAGGCAGGGCGATTTTTGCGATAATAGGTCCAACCACGGGTAAATTTGTGGCCTTTGCGCTGGTCCAGGTGATGGGCCAGATCTTTGCCAGAACCGAAAGCCACCATTCAGGTCGTTTTGACACCTTGACCTCGTAAACAACAAACGAGCACGCGCAGAAGACGTGGCATTGATTTAGCCCCAAAAAGGCGGGGCGGACGTTTCACACACTAATAAGTGACTAAAGTGCCTAGAGTTTGAAGTGCCTAAAGTTTCAAAATGACTGGATAGATCAATTTTAGACTCTCTATGCAATTTAGATCTATAAAAGGATAGACCGATTCATACCAAATAATTTTCACATATGTCAAGTCGCACCTTTTAAACTCGATTCCTCCAATTGTCTGAGGCTGAAAAGTAGAGGCAAAACCGGGCGGGAGAATGACCGGCTACCGTGTAGAAAACGAAAAAGGAGATTCAAGGACCAAAGTCGCCTTTCCATGGACCCGGACGCTTTCCCCAAGGGCCTCCATTCTGATATTGCCATGTTCGTCAAGAACTCTGGCCTTGATCAACGTAAGGTATCCATTAGCAAAACCTTGGGTCCGCACTTCCAGCAAAGATTCGCCCGAAGAACGCAGAATCTTAAACCCTCCTGAGGTGGGATGGAAAGAATATCCGGCCGGATTCTCTCGTATACGGTTCCAATTCAATTCCAGGAACAGCCCACTCTCATTATCCGGCAACCTGGCGGATATGCGCGGGGTGGATTCTCCCGGTAAAACCAGATCCGCCAGGAAGTAAAAGCCCTTGTGTGAATTTGGATCACCCACTACAAACCCGGGGGTGAGCATGTTATTTACAAGGTAATTATGATGGGCGCTTATCTTGCTTTTCCTGCACTTGATCAAACGGTTTTCCTCCCGTATCTATACCATAACCCGGGCAGGCCGGGAGTTTCACACACTAATAAGTGACTAAAGTGCCTAAAATTCGAAGTGCCTAAAGTTGTGGTTCGCCTTCGGCGGGCCAGTTTTGAGAGACCCGGCCAAGCTCGAGGAATTTCAAAATGAGCGGATACATCAATTTTAGACACTCTAGACACTTTAGATCACTTTAGACATTTCAATTTAGATCCTCTTACGCAATACCTCAAGCAACATGGGTATAAACGTACCGGCGTCTCCCACCAATCCCAGGTCAGCCATCTTAAAAATGGGGGCGCTGGGATCCCTGTTGATTGCAATAATAGTCTCAGCACCTTGTATACCGGTGGTGTATTGTAAGGCCCCTGATGTTCCCACCGAGATAAGGAGTTTTGGCTTAATGGTCTTTCCTGTTTGTCCCAGCAGCCTGTCCTCCTCGGCCCAGCCCGCCAAGATAGCAGGACGAGTCGCACCTACCTCTCCTTCCAATAGATCCGCCAGTTTGAACAGGAGCCTGAATTGTTCTTTTGAGCCGAGCCCCCTGCCTCCTACAATGACCACGGCCGCGTCCTCCAGGTTGATATTGTGTGCCTGCTGGCGCCGACTCCTGAGGACCTCTACACGTGCTTCAGGCAACGTATCTATTTCTGGATAGATTATATGACCCCACGCATCCCTATTGTGCGGAAGCTCCTGGAAAACCCCGGGATGAACAGTGGCCATTTGTGGTCGCTGGTCAGGGGTTATCACCTCTGCAAGTAGTTCTCCTCCAAAGGCAGGGGTAGTCTGAATTAGAAGGCCTGTGTCAGCATCCACTTCCAGGGCCACGCAATCGGCACTTAATCCTGTATTAAGTCTCTTGGCCAGTCGTGGAAAGAGCTCCCGGCCAAAAGCGGTTGCGCCGGCGAGGAAAATCTCCGGACTAAAGGCCTTCACCCACTTGAACAACACGTCGGCATAAGGTTCCAGATGATATTCCTTCAGGTCATGGTCTTCGGCCACCATGACATCGTCCGCTCCGTGGGCCACATATTCCATGGCGTATTGGTGAACGTTTTCGCCAAGTACAACCACTGTTACCTTCGTGTCGAGTTTGTGCGCCAGGTCCCTTCCCTTGGCGATTAGTTGCAAGGTCACACGATTCTGGAAGTAATTTCTGTAATCGCCGAAAACCCAAACGCCATTATAGGACTTATTCATACCCATCTTCTTCATCCAAAATACTCAAGGCCTCAAGTTTATGGAGGAAATGGTCAATCAGATTTTGTGATGAACCCTTCACAAGTTCACCTTCCCTCCTAGGTGGAGGTGTCCGGAGTCTCCAGACATGGGTAGCAGAGCCCTTGAGTCCTACTTCGTCCTCTGCCAGGCCCAGGTCTTCAATTCCCCATCGAATTATATCCTTTTGGGAAAAGGCCGTTTCCAGTTCACCCAGGCGCAGGTCTCTCACCGGGAGGATTCCGTGGGTAACTGTAAGAAGGGCAGGCATGGTTACCTTCATGGTGTCCAAAAATCCATCGCTTAACCGCTTTACTATAAGAGAGTCCCCTTGGGGGTGGATTTCCCTCACACTGCATACCTGGGGGAGATTAAGCTCCTCTGCAATTTGTGGCCCCACATGACCCGTATCGCTGTCAATCGTCTGCATACCGCACAGGACCAGATTCGGGAGGGGATCAAGATTGGAAATGGCCTTGGCTAACACATGGGAAGTAGCAAGTGTGTCCGCACCTGCGAATGCCGAATCGGTCAACAAAATTCCACGATCCGCCCCAAACGCCAGGGCCTCTCTAAGAGCGGCCTCGCTCTGAGGTGGGCCCATAGTCATAACGTCAATCCATCCCCCTTCTTTTCCACACAAATCTAAGGCCACTTCAAGCGCAACATAATCCAGCGGATTTATAACACTCTCCACCCCCTCCCGGATTATTGTCATCCTTTCCCGATCAATTCGAATAGCTGGTACATCTGGAACTTGTTTAATACAAACCACGATATGCATAAGCGGCCTCAATACCCCTAGTCAGGTCATCATTAGGCTCCTGGCTATGACCATTCGTTGCACCTCAGAGGTGCCTTCGTATATCTCGCACACCTTGGCATCCCTATAAAATCGCTCAATAGGATATGCCTTTGTATACCCATAGCCTCCGTGTATCTGGACACCAAATCTAGTCGCATCCACAGCCACTTCGCTGGCAAAGACCTTTGCCATGGCGGATTCCTTCATGTGATTCATGCCCTTATCCTTCATATACGAGGCACGGTAGATCAGCAAACGTGACGCTTCAACTCGGGTCGCCATGTCAGCAATAAAATTTTGAATAGTACCAAACTGAGATATTGGCCTTCCGAACTGATGACGTTCCTTTGCGTACTTGATAGATACGTCCAGAGAGGCCTGAGCGATTCCCAGTGCCTGCGCCGCTATTCCAATCCGACCACCGTTAAGCGTGGAAAGCGCAACTTTGAGACCATCGCCCTCCCCTCCAAGATGATTTTCTTTAGGGACACGACAGTCATGGAGGGAAATTGGACATACTGGATTACCTCGCATGCCCATGAGGTCCTCCACCGGACCCTTCTCGAGACCTTCCCTGTCAGATTCCACAATGAAGACGGTAAATCTCTTTTCCCCCCCATCTGGCCTGCTATAGGCGAGTATGAGGTTGATCCCCGAGACACTCCCGTTTGATACAAATATCTTGTTGCCATTGAGGACATAATCATTACCATCGCGCGTAGCGCTGGTTTCGAGGGATGATAGATCGGAACCGGCATTTGGCTCTGTGAGGCAGAATGTGCCGATTTTTTCACCAGAGGCAAGAGGCACCAGAAAACGCGCAAGTTGAGCATCAGTGCCAAAGCTGAATATCGGGTACGCAGAAACGCTATTGTGCACGGTAACACACAGGCCCATAGCTGCATTTGCCCTCGATATCTCTTCAATCACTATGGAACAACTCACTGCATCAAGCCCTGCGCCACCGTACTGAGAAGGAATTTCCAGACCAAAGTATTGAAGCGCTGCCATCTCCCTGGCGATATCCTGGGGGAAAAGGCCGGTCTTGTCCATTTCTACCGCTGCTGGGGCCAGCCTTCTTTCAGCGTATTTTCGGACGGTACGACGAATGACCGTCTGTTTCATCGTGAGATCTAGATGCATTCTCCGCGTTCCGTTGAAGTTTTAGATCGATCAATAAGATAAGAGAGGGGAGTTGTTCAAGTATGAGGCATAGCTTTCAGGGGAAATACCGGGAGACAGAAAAGGACCCCAGGGACCCTCCCCGAGGTTGACCATCCCAGTGCAAACCCGTCAGACTGCACTTAGTCGCTGGCTATCAATCATATAGTAAGGATTTACGCTTTTTCTGTTGTCTCCCAATCGCTAGGCCAATCATCAAACCAAACAGTAATACCAAGGCGCCCATAGCAAAAAAACTATTCCTATCTGAAGACTTCAGTCGATCATTTCGCTGGGTCAAGCCTTTAACAGTTTTTTGGGCGGCTTCCAGTGAGGAGCTTGTTTTTTCGTACTCTGCCTTTACGTTCAGATAATCGGCCGATCCCCGTTTCAAGGCCTCATATTTATTCTGCAAATCATGCAGGCCTTCGGTGGCCTCTTTCAACCGCCTCGCTAGTCCTTGCACACGACGGGCGGCTTCGCCCCCTTGCGTTTCAGAGTGATCCAGCTTTTCCCTTAGACGCGCATTTTCTTGTTTCAAGGTCTTGGCCTGATCCTTCCATGGTTCACGGGTGATCAGATAGCGGCTCAAAACCCATCCATCCACCTCCTGGTCCGCTTGTTCCAAAATGCGAACATGAGTCCAGGCGTCTTGAACCTCCAGAATCTCCAGAGGCTGATCAGAATGAAGCAGCGTCATAATCTTGTTAGACACACTGGGACCTGTCCGAAGGGTAATCTCAAACGAATCTGTCACATACGCCTTTTCGGCCCAGCCCGGCTGACCAAAAAGACCTAATCCCAGACTAAAAACGATCAAAATTCCGATTCTCTTCATTTTTTTCAGGCCCACGTCCATACTCTCAAAGGCACAGGATGCCCCTTTTATTGTTAATTGGAAAACCTGGTCCTCAGGGCCAGGTCAGTTAGACCCTTTAGACATTTTAGATCACTTTAGTCACTCAGCCCCCTCTGGACCCTGATTCTTTACTTTTGGCAATATCTCGCTGTTATCGCCTAAATTTCCCCATAAGCTGACCGTCAGCCACCACATGCCCTTCCATGGCCTCAAGCAATTGGGCCTTTGTGGCTCCGGGGGAAAGATCGACCAGGGTATCTAAGGCGTAGACCTTAAAGTAGTATCTGTGTGTTCCCCTCGGGGGACAGGGGCCGCCGTAGCCTAGCCTATGGAAATCATTTAACCCCTGTATCGCACCATTCCGCAAACTCTTTTGAGACGAAATGTCCTCGGAAAGGCCCGTGGTATTCGCCGGCATGTTAAAAATGACCCAGTGGACCCAGGTACCCATTGGTGCATCAGGATCGTCACAGATTAAGGCGATGCTCTTAGTACCATTTGGGATATTATCCCAGGCTAACGGAGGAGAAATATTTTCGCCTGCGCAGCTATATTGAACTGGAATCATGCCCCCTTGCTTAAACGCAGTGCTCGTGACGCCTATTTTCGCCTTCTTACCTACAATCATCTTACTAATGCCGTCATTATTTGCATGCAAAAGGAAAAACGAGACGAGCAAAACAAGAAATCCGATTCTTCCTTTCTCTGACATAAGCTCCCCCCGTAACAGGCTTGGGTTAATTTGCAAAGGGTGAGTTCAATAATCGAACCTGTTCAGGCAAACCCTAACGTGAAATGTTGTCCAACAAAAACCGTTTTTGGACAGGATTAGTCTGTAAGATTACCTACAGATTGACCGCATGTCAATCCCAAGCTAGGCCATTACCCATGTTTCTCTTTTCTTAACACCGTGATGTCAGTGATCTTTGTTGAAGGATACTGGCCCATTTCATCTTTTTCCAGATACTTTACCATGTCCCATAATGTGTTCAAGGCCACTGAAACACCTACCAGGGCCTCCATCTCAACACCTGTCCTTGCCTGAGTTTTTACAACACATCTTGCCTCAACAGAGTCCCGTAATACCTCAAAGGCAACATTCACTGTATCAAGGGGAATCTGGTGACAATGGGGGATCAAGATGTGGGTCTGCTTTGCCGCATTCATCGCGGCAATCTCCGCCACGGCAAGGGGATCCCCTTTCTTTATCTGGCGGTTCTTGATCTTCTCGATTGTATCGGAAGAAAGGAGTATTTTCCCAATGGCCTCTGCCACACGCTTGGTAACAGGCTTTTCACTGATGTCTACCATACCCATTTTGTGCCCCTGACCTAAAACAACTCCCTCTTTGTCGTGGCCTCAGATTTCACTCGGTCGACAGCCGCCATCAACGCGGGAAAGACATGTTCCCGGGTATCCCCTCCCACGGCCACTGCCATGATTTCATCACCCACCCCTAGCCGACCCCCACAAACATCAATCATAACTTTAATGATACCTGCCATTTGATTGATTTCGCCAATTATTCTGTCTAATGATTTCTTGTCGAAGCTAACGTCAACCCCTAACACCTTTTTTCCATTAAGAGAGGTCCCACGCACCACACCCAGATGACTCGCAATCATGCCCATCTTGGAGTAATCTGGATCACGTTTCATAGCCTGGATCATTTTATTCAAATCCATGTATGCACTCCTTCTGGTAACCCGGCAATTGACTGTGGACTCTGAACCAGAGGACCTGTAATTACTAAGCCCTACCATCGTCCTCTCTATCAAGGCTGAATAATCTTCTCGTCAAATCGAGATACCTGTCGATAGCCGGCCTGTCAGCCCTTTCTTTTAGGAAAAGGATGGGATCGTTCAGCACCTTTTCAGCAACAGAACGGGTCAAGGTCAAGACTGCATCCCTTTGGGCCTGGGTGAGTTGGCCCAGGGCTGAATTACTCCTTTTCAATTGACATTGAATTATGGATTCGGCCTTTTCCCTTAAAGAAACTATCGTGGGCACCACCGAAAGGGTCTTGAGCCATCTTTCGAATTTGGCCCCCTCTTCCTGAACGATGCGCTCCGCCTTGATGGCCTCCTGCCTTCGCTGTGCCACATTCAGCTCAACAATTCCTTTGAGGTCATCAATGTCATAGACATAGACGTTGTCCAGCTTATTGACTTCAGGTTGGACATCTCTCGGCACGGCTATATCAATGAAAAATATAGGGCGATTATGCCTTTTCCTGAGAGACCCTTTTACCTGGTCATAAGTAATTACAAATCCTGGAGAAGCGGTGGACGTTATCACGATATCCACGGTCAAGAGTTGAGCGCCAATTTCCTCAAAGGAGACAAGACCCGCGTCAAATTGTCTCGCAACCCTAGCGGCACGATCAAAGGTCCGGTTGGCCACAAGCATCGAGCCTATCCCGTGAGCTATGAGGTGCCTGGCAGCGAGTTCGGCCATCTCACCGGCACCTATTAAAAGCGCCTCTTTATCATGAAGGACATGAAATATTTTTTTTGCCAGCTCAACGGCGGCGTAACTAATTGAGACCGCGGCCTCGCAGATCCCTGTCTCTGTCCTCACCCTTTTGGCCACATGGAAGGCGCGATGCATCAGACGATTAAGGATGACGCCTGATGTATTCTGCCTGATCGCCTGGGTATAGGCCTCCTTTATCTGACCCAGGATCTGGGGTTCGCCCACTACCATAGAGTCAAGGCTTGATGCGATCCTAAAAATATGCGTTACCGCATCAATATCCTCAAGGGTGTAAGAGGCCGCCAGGAGACCCTTTTCAGGAATGTTACCCAGCCTGGACATCAATGCAATCATGGATGCCTTGGCCTCTCCCGCAGTATCGGTGGTAAACAGGGACTCAACACGGTTACAAGTGGATAGAAACAACCCCTCTTTGATGCATTTGATCTCCCTCATGGACGTGAGGGCCTTTTTGGCATTATCAGGATCTGTTGCCAGACACTCTCTGAGGTCTACCGATGCCGTCTTATGGTTCATGCCGATATTTATGATCTTCATAACAGTGCTTTTTGGGCATTTAAATTACTAAAGCTATGATAGCCGCCTAGCCAAAGGCTGGCACCAATAAACGTAAAAATCAAAATGCAGAAACATACTATGGACATAATGGCCGCCCTCCGGCCTCGCCAGCCTACGGCAATTCTCTCGTGGATAAGGGCCGCGTAAAAAAGCCAGGTGATCAAGGACCATACCTCCTTGGGGTCCCATTGCCAATATGTGTGATGGAGATATTGCGCATAGATGGACCCGGCAAATATGCCTACAGTCAAGAACGGGAAGCCATATATAAGCGAATAATAGTTAATGCCGTCCAGTGTTGCCAGAGATGGCAGCCTACTATAAAACGAACCAAATCTTTTATTCTTGATCTGGTATTCCTGGATTAGATACATAATTGCCGCCAGGAAGGCTATGGCAAACAGTCCGTTACCAATGAATATGGTACAGACATGGAGTGTGAGCCATATACTCTTGAAATCCTGGCTTACAGGACCATATTTCCATGGCATAGCGGATGAGATAATCATCAGAAAGGCGGCAAAAGGGGCAACAAATGAGCCAAGGACCATCAGTCTAGACTTCAACTGAAAAACCAGGTACACGCAGATGACGCTCCAAGAAAAGAATGAGAGTGCAGATTTAAGGTCCAAAACAGGAACAGCGCCTAATGTATAATACCTATAGCCCAAAAAAATGGTGTGGAAGATAAATCCACAGAAAAGGATCCAGTAAGAATACCTGAATACCCTCCTGTCTTGTTTGATTAGATATACAACAAATCCGCCAGTTGCAAGAAGATCAGAAAAAAGTGCCAAATCAAACCACAAAGAAGCCATAACACTCCTCGGTTAGCTGAAGATATTCATTCCTTTTTTCTAAAGGCCTCGATCCATGAGCTGATATCGACGGCCAGGTTGTCGGGAATGATTCCCATGAGGATAGATTCTACATCCTTCCAATCGTCTCGTGACAAGGCCTCTAACACACCTGAATCTATTATTCTTTGAAAAATGAGGCCGTTTTCTTCCTGCGGAAGCCCTCTTGACAGGACTTTCTTTCGTAAATGACCCATCAATCTTAGAAAGGCCGCATATTCCTGCCCAAATCGTTTTTCGAGGTCCTGCCTGATCTTTTTGGCCAACGCCGGGCTATTTCCCGACGTTGAAATGCCGATTAAAAGGTCCCCTCTTCTGACAACTGAAGGGAGGATAAAATTACAATCCAAGGGCTGGTCCACTGCATTCACCAATATGCCACTTTCCCGGGCGATCTTGCTGACTTCTTGATTTAATAGTTTGTCATCAGTAGCGGCAATGACGAGAAATGCGCCTTCCATATGCTCATTCCTGAATTCATTCCCCAGGTGCCTGATTGTCTTAGCATCAACCAACTCTTTAAGTCTGTGGCTTAACTTCCTGCAAATGATATTTATTGACGCCCCACATTGCAGGAGCCCTTCGATTTTTCTCTGTGCAACGCTACCCCCACCAACCACGAGGGCCGTCTTTCCTTCAAGCTCCAGAAGAATTGGATAGTAACCCATTAACTGCTAACCTTGGTAACTATTTATTTTTTATAACACTTTAGCCCTTTCAAACAGATAGTTTCCTATGACGGCAGTGGGGCCTTTTTTCGGCCTTCTATTCTGTCTGAGGCATTTATGGGGGCGGCGTCAGAGAATGTGGGCTGAGGCTCGTAGCGTTTTTCCCATGTAGCCTTTGGTGTAAGAGAATTCCAAGCGCATATCGCCGCGCGATGATAGTGATGACAGCGGGCAGTAATGATACGTCTGTCTTGTTTTTTGGCCTCAAAAAGGTCCCGCTGCCGGCCCTGTCCTATTCACCCTCTGGTGATTAACCCCTATTTA
This sequence comes from uncultured Desulfobacteraceae bacterium, assembly GCA_964473615.1. Classification (GTDB taxonomy): domain Bacteria; phylum Desulfobacterota; class DSM-4660; order Desulfatiglandales; family Desulfatiglandaceae; genus CAYYPQ01. Next base: position 13,508 of record CAYYPQ010000031.1, on the reverse strand, counting down.
TTGAGCTAATACGAATTGACTAAAGTTAAGGTCAAAATTTTCTGCACTCAGATATACCTATCCACCATATCCGTTATAAATTTTTCCACGCCCTGAGTTCCATCTTTCGCTGTAATATCCCGAACCAGGTTTTTTATTTTCTGGTATGTCACGTGGTCACGATTCAGGTCTCCAGTGGACCTGTATGCACCACCACGACGACCTACAATGTAAATCAACCGTTCAGATTCAGGAAGCCCCTGGTATTCTCGTATTACCTGGAGCATTTTTTCTTTCTCTTCAGGGAGCCTTCCCGTCACCTCTTCAAGCAGGTTCATGATATGATCGCTCGTTACAGTGCTGGTAATGCCCTCCAGGTTCTCGATAAAGAGTTTTATCTCCTCCGCTAACATGTCATCTGTTTGCATGGTAAACGTCCCGTCTTCCAGTTTCTTGTGGAGCGGCACCCTGCTGGGGACCCTCAGGCTCCTAAGTCTGATAAAGTGAGGATTGATCTGGTTGAGCACCAATGCAGTATCAATGGCATGTTCACGCCACATCTCTTGGCCGCCCAATCCTGGCATAACATATTCTGATAACTCCATGCCCGCCTGCAAGACCTTCTTTCCGGCCTCAATGTGCTGGGCCGCACTTACTCCCTTTTTAACCAGCTTGAGGACAGGGTCGTGGCCGCTCTCGAGACCTATATGTATCCTGTCCAGCCCTGCCTCTTTGATGTCTTTAAGCGATTCCACTGACTTACGGACAACCGTACGTGACCTCGAATATGTGGTAACGCGGCTGATCTCCGGAAATTTTTCTCTTAGAAAACCTAAGACATCTACGAGATCCTTGGTCTTCATAATCAAATTATCAGCGTCTTGTAAGAAACAGGCACCAGTGCCATAATAGAGCCAGATCGCGACACTCCGGTACCCTTCGCTATAGCCTTCATGCCCAAAGACATGGCTAATCACCTGATCATTAATCCTTCCCCCACTGCCTAATTCCCACGAAATGGCCTTTATGTCGTCTGCAATGTCTCTGACCGTCTGGATATCCTGCTTGATCTCATCAACCGTCCTTAATGAAAATTTTTTCTTTTTGTACACGGGGCAAAACAGGCACTGGTTCCACGGACAATTCCGTGTGATACGCAAGAGGAGGCTGCGAGCCTCGTTGGGTGGCCTGATTGGCCCCTGTTCAAAGCACATTTCTCTTCCGGTCATTTCATAACCTCATCTTTGCTTCTTCGTAACTTTATAATACATGGGTGGTAATTGATTTCTTAAATATCTCTCCTATCCAATATAAAGAAACTGCGTATGCAGTTAGCTCAACCTCATATTATTTATGGGGTCAACCCATGCAAAGACACTTGAATATCGAACACCGAATTTCGAACCGCAGAAGTTAAAATACTTCGACATTCGACATTTCTTGTTCGAAATTCTGCGGTTCTCGTTGATCAATGGACGTCTCCAGCATCTGTTTCTCAGTATTTTATAGGCGGTTTTGTAAAGTGCATAGCCACTATAAAGAAAACACGGGCAATTTTAAGACAAATCCTACTAACGAGTATAATGGGAGTCTAGGTTATGCCCCTTTATGGCCCCAAAGACCTAACGTATTACAATATAACTTCTTTTACAGAAAAAGCAAAATATATCGTAACAACTCAGGTGGATAGACTAAAGGTGGAAGGCTAAAAGGAAAATTTCTTTTGCCATGGCATGACGGCTCGTGTATAGTTCCCCCGACTCAAACATACACAAGACCACAATCACTTAGAAAGGCCTAAATGACTGCTACCACAAGAGATTCTTATCCCTACTTGATGGAAAGCCCTGAAGAGACCATTCGTCTGGAGGTCAAAACTGATCCTGATGCGGTACGGAAACAGGCCAATTGGTGTGGCATAAGGCCTGGGCTCCGCGTATTAGATGCCGGTTGCGGACCGGGTAAGACCACCGCAATCCTCTATGAAATGATCAAGCCAGACGGTACGATGCTGGGGGTTGACTATTCTGAAGAGAGGATTCGTCACGCCGAGAAGCAATATGGCAGAAAATCGGGAATTGACTTTCAGGTCCGCGACCTGAGGGATCCCTTGGAAGACCTGGGCCCTTTTGATCTTATTTGGGTCCGTTTTGTATTGGAATATAATAGGATAGAAGGCCCTGAAATTACTAAAAACCTGACGGCATGCCTAAAACCTGGGGGGCATCTTTGCCTCATGGATCTTGACCACAACGCACTAAACCATTATGGATTACCGGCAGAAATGGAACGAATTCTGTTCGAGCTTATGGCCATAACGGAAGAAAAGTATAATTTTGATCCTTTTGTGGGAAGAAAATTGTATTCCTATCTGTACGATCTGGACTATCAGGACATCCGTGTGGATCTGATGCCGCATCATCTCATTTACGGAAAGTTAAAAAATACGGACGCATTTAATTGGATCAAAAAGGCCCAGGCGGCATCAATACTCCGGGAGGCATTTGAAAAGTATCCAGGCGGCTATGAGACATTTTATGCCGACTTTTTTAAATTCTTCAATGATCCAAGACGATTCACTTACACACCTTTAATCCTTTGCAGAGGCACAAGGCCTTTTCCCGCATGACCATGCGCAAAACACCTCCCCTGTGATATTGTGGGCATGAAAGGGGTAATCAAGTTGGATCTCGATGCAATAATAATATCAGATTTTGGTGAAGATAGTCTTTCCGGAACAAACCCCCTCAGACTTAAACTTGACGGAAGAACTGCCAGCGTCCAGGTTGTTAGAAACTATCTGGAAAACCAGGGCCAGGTCATCTTGCCCATAGAGGGAGAGGGGATAATGAGCTGGTCATCCGCCCCCAAACTCAACGGAATTTACCTCCTAAGCCACCTTACCAGGCATGACTTTGAGGTCGAACTCATTAATCATTATTATGAAGAAAGGGATGATTTTAATATCTTACTTCAGAGAACACCTCATACTATTATTATATCAACTACCTTTATTCATAGCAAACAGGCCCTTCGCAAGCTCGTTGCTGATATCCGCTCTTTGGCACCAGATGTCTTTATTATAGTCGGAGGCCCTTTCATATATCTATCTTATCTTATGCTTCAAAAGACCCATGACCAGCAATATGAAACCAAGTGTGCCAAAGATGATTTTTTGTTTCTTAATAACGATAATGAGCCCAAAGTCGACCTCTATATTATTAGTCTCCGCGGGGAAAAAATATTGTGTGATGCCCTGACCGCGATCAAACAGAATAGGCCCAAAGACAATCTCCCTAATTCGGCATGGCCCTCTGGAAAGAATTATTCCTTTACGACCCGAATTGACGACGTATCAGAAGCGGATGAACCCTATGTGGACTGGGAATCTCTTCCTGATAACATCTTCAAATACGGTGTTGTCCCAATGCAGGCCAGCAATGGCTGTCCCTACAAATGCTCCTTTTGTAATTTTACGAAGGACCGCAGGCTAACCTTTATAAAACCTGTGGAGCGGTTGATTGATGAGCTGAAAACCGTGTCAAGTCGGGGAATTCGATATGTCTGGTTTACGGATGACAACTTCCGCCTTGGCAAAAGTGATCTCGATTCTGTCTGCCAGCGTTTTGTAGATGAAAATCTTCTAGTCAGTTGGATGAGTTTTATCAGGGCAAGCACATTGAAAGATTTTGATGGGGAACTGCTTCGTCGCGCAGGCTGCGTAGAGGTACAGTTAGGCCTGGAATCTGCCGATTCACAAGTGCTACGTAATATGAACAAAAAGGCCAACCCTGCCCTTTACGCCAAAGTAGTCAGGGAAGTTCTTGGTGCCGGGGTCAACTGTTCCTGTTATTTTATATTTGGATTCCCGGGCGAAACCGAAGAAAGCGCACTCAGGACCAGAGAATTCATGAAAGGCATTGAACACCCCGAGCTCGAAGGTATTATTTCATGGTCCATGTTCCCATTTATATTAAGCCCCATGAGCCCAATTTATGAATTTGAGATGAGAAAAAAATATGGGCTAACAGGATATATGCAAAACTGGGAACACACCACAATGGACTTCAATCAGGCGATGGGACATGTGAAAAAGGCATTCCTTGAGCTTGATAATTCCGGTCCCATTTTCAGAGGGGACAACCTAGATCTCCTGTTTGGCCTAAAACCATATCAACGCAAAGAATTTGTTTCCACGCGTCATAGGCTTTCCAAGCATACGACAAAAAATCCCCTCTCAAAACAAGACGTTATTAAATCATTTTCAACCATATTATCTTAGCAAATAGTAACTACCCAGCTATTTAGGTCGAAGGCTGAAGGTTGAAGTATTTTTCAGTCTATCCACCTGAATAGTTACAGCAAATAAATGATCCGGGTCCAGAGGGGTTTAATCGTCAGGACCTCTTTTTGTCTAGCAATCTTCGAATAGCATTTGCGAGATCATTTATTACAAAAGGCTTCATGATAAACTCTTTTATTCCTATCTCTCTGGCCTCCTTTTTTGTAATACGTTCACTAAATCCGGTGCACAGGATAATAGGGATATCAGGGCGGATTTCCATAATTCCTTTGGCCAGCTTATCCCCCGTCATATCGGGCATTGTCAGGTCAGTGATTACCAGATCAAAGCTTTCGGGATGGGCCCGAAAAAACTCCATGGCCTCAACAGAACTACCCCTGCATTCAGCTTGATACCCGAGGCTTTCCAACATCTGCCTTACCAGATCAACTAGTGCTTCTTCATCATCGACAAAGAGTATTCGCTCTTTGCCCGTCCTGAGGGGCTCCAATATCTCTACTTCGGATTTTATATCACTTTCAATCCTGGGGAATAATACATCAAAGGTTGTACCCTTGCCCAGTTCACTCTGAACAGAAATTGTCCCACCATGGCTTTTTACAATCCCGTGGACGACTGCCAGTCCCAGCCCGGTTCCAACACCTTTCTCCTTTGTAGTGAAATATGGATCAAAAATCTTCTCTATAACACCCCGGTCCATACCGTAGCCTGTATCACTGACGCTCAGTTTGAGATAGGGCCCCGGGTAGAGATCGGGAAAGGAGGCAACTTCACTTTTGTCCAGATCCACGGCAGATAGGGCCACCTCCAAGATTCCTCCTTTGTCTCTCATGGCATGATGGGCATTGGTACACAGGTTCATCATTACCTGATGGATCTGAGTCGGATCCGCTAGAACAGAACCCAGCTTTGTCCCAATATTCTGACGGATCTCAATGGTGCTAGGCAGAGAGGCCCTGAGTAACTTAAGGGCCTCCTTGACTATCAGGTGAATCTGAACGGGTTGTCTCTCGTGTTCACTCTGTCGGCTGAAGGCAAGAATCTGATGTACCAGATCCTTTGCTCGATGCCCTGCCTTGAGGACCTCTTCCATATTACCCTTGGTCTTAGAACCATCCGGGGTGTCGTAAAGAGACATCTCTGTATAGCCAATAATAGCGCCGAGAATGTTGTTGAAATCATGGGCAATACCACCGGCCAAAGTGCCGATGGCCTCCATTCTCTGGGCATGCTGGAGCTGTGCCTCCAAGACCTTTTTCTCTCGCTCTGCGCGTCTCAGTTCAGTGATGTCGTTACCGATGGAGAGGATTTCGATAAACTGGCCACTCCTGTCAAATATAGGCCTGTAAGTCCACGCAATCAAGACCTCACTACCATTCCTGGTTACATTCTGGTGTTCACTAACAAATTGCTGTTGGGGATTCTGTTGCAGGGACATGACAAGATTCTCAAGCCCACGTTCAGTTGATTCTATGTCAGGAAGGATAGTCCCTTTCACGTTCCTTCCCCGTATCTCATCTTCCGAATAACCAAAAAATTTCTGAGCGAACTCATTAAAAAAGGTTATGTTCCCCCTCGTATCCATTCGTAAAATAATGCTATTGGCGCTTTCAACGAGTTCACGATATTTTTTTTCGCTCTCTTGAAGCCTTTGGAAAGACCTCGCATTGACAATGCTCACAGCCGTTTGGGACGCAACTCCCATTAACAGGCTAGCATCGCTTTGAGTAAGAAGCCTTTTTGACTGCATATTATCAACGGTCAGAATGCCGAGGGACTCTGTCTCATAGACAATGGGAACGCAAATAAGAGAGTGGATGCCCATCTGTTTGACAAATTCCCTGCTCCTTTTCGACATGTCTTTCTGTATCTCGGCTACATTATTTACCAAAAAGGGCTGTTGCTTCTTAAAGGCCAGGACAAGCACTCCCCTGGATTTGGGATTGTCAAGATGGAACTCAAGCCCTTGCAAGACTCCTTCCAGTTCATTGCCGTAACCATAACCCGCGTGGTATACAAGACGGGTCCTATCATCGTTTGCAAGCATAATCATGCCACGGTCAAAATCAAGCCGCCTTTCCATTATGCCCACAACAGTATCAAAGAGATCATCGATATCTAAAATCGTGGACGTTGCCTGCCCGAGCTCCTGTACAAGGAGTGCATTGTTATAACGGATATTAATCTCATCAAGGTGATCCTTGGCCGCATCTCCCTGGGCCTCAATGGCCTTGCTCAGTTCCATATTATCAAGCCGCCCGAAGTAGAACGAAAACACCATTGATAACAATGCGCATGACAGGATAAAGATTACCCAATTCATGATCGGCAAGGCAAAGTAAAGGGGCAGACTGGCCAGAACACTGGCCAACAGAAAATAATTCCGTATTGGCTTCCAGATGAGAGAAAGACTCTTTTCCCAGGTTATGATATAACGCTCTGCATCTCCCCCGTTGTGGATGCATACGGGATGCTCGATCTTTGCAAACTTATTTGTGAATACTTTTGAAATGGCCTCCAGCAAGCCTATCCTATTTGCACACTGATAGGGCTTCTCCTTCACACCCGCCTTGGGCCGAACTATTACTTCCATCTTATTGCTGGCTATCTGTTTTATATTGAGCGTAAAGGCACGACTCACGTTGTAACTAAACTTCTCCAGCATCCTATATGCAGAGGCTGGAGTAATGAAACCCAGAGCGTATTGTCGTAAAATTCCAGTTGCGGCAGAGTAGGCCGCAAAGCGCCCGACTTTACGGGAAATATTGGGGTCTTCCGTCTTTTGAGTGAGAATTTCGTGAAAACGATCTACCTGCCGCTGGCTGAACCAGTGGCCCTGGTCGTCCAGCTCATAGGTGGAAATCCCCGCAAAGCTCAGGACGGAGTCAATATTTACTTCCGGGTGGAATTTTTTAACGTACTCAACGTAATTCTTAATGACCCGGCTATTATAGAGGGGATCATCGATATTGCTATTAGAGTCATTGGGGGAAGACATTAAAAGTTCCTTGGGTCCCAAAAATAACAGGTGCCTTAAGCGTTTGACAACATATCCCGGTCACCAGTACGAGGGGCTCTTAAATTCCTGGAATGAGTTAACCCCTCACCCGGATAAACCGGAAAAGTGCCTAAATTGACTAAAGTTCGAAGTGACTAAAGTTAAGGTGTCGCTTCGCTCCGTATACCATATCTAGAAACTTCCCTGCCCATTTTAAACCCAAAGCTGTTTATAAGGCACTAACTACAAAAACATCATATGTCAAGTATTAGCTCAATAAATAGGGATTAATCACCAGAGGGTGAATAGGACAGGGACGGCAGTGGGAGCTTTTTGAGGCCAAAAACCAAGACATACGTATCATCACTGCCCCTGTCATCACCATCATCGCGCGGCGATATGCGCTTAGAATTCTCTCACAACAAAGTCTATAATGGAACCACGCTACGAGCCTCAACCCACACTCTCTGACGCCGCCTTTATAAATGCCGTCAGACAGAATAGAAGGCCGAAAAAAGCCCCCCCTGCCGGCCTTGTCTTTCTGCTACCATAGTTACCCTCAATTATTGAGCTATTTTTTGCCCCAACCTCCTGAGCCAGCTTCGAGAGTCACAAAATTAGGCTACTTATGCGGCTGTTGGACCATCCTGGTCAGAAAGGCATAAAATGATTTGGGAGGAATGGAAGCAATAAATCTTGCCGGACTACTTCCCATGGCACGCAAGATAGTTCTTGGAATACACCGGCGTAAAAATGACTGGTTTCTAAGATACTTGACCAACAAAACCAGGAATGTCTCATAGTTTTTCTGGTACTTGACATGTCCCCTGGTATAGAATCTAAAGGCCTTCTCACTAAAAGGTCTTATTATATTATCCTCGAGCGCCCTCTCATAGATTGGAGTGCCAGGGAAAAAGGCAAGGAAAAAGATATTGATTTTGACGTGCAAAGGCAGGTCAAGGAGAAATCGGTAGGTCTCGATAATGTCATCTCTGGTTTCATATGGATTATCGATAATAAAATCGACAAGAAAATCCAAACCGTTATTTCCATGGTATTTCTCGATTTGATAGACTACCTCTCTGGTCTTTGGAATATCGATTTTACGATTGTATACTTCATTTAGGATTCGTTGGCTTCCAGACTGCACACCCATCTGCATAAGCTTCAGGCCAGCATCCAAGAGAATTTCCATCTTCCCGTTGCGATAAGTGTTAGGGCTTACCGCAACTCCAAACGGTAGCCCTATCCTCTTCTTATATTTCCTGGCAAAATCATTTAGCTGGCTCTCAGGACGCATAAAAAAGTCGTCATCCGCAAATCCCACAAAGGCAAAAAAATCCAGGAATCCCAGAATATGTTCCAGTTCGTCGATAACACGGTCGATACTGTGGAAACGTATGATATTGCGCCCAAACATAGACACGTATCGGCAGTTGTTGCAATAAGAGCATTTATGAGGACAGCCCCGGGATGTCAGGAAATATAGGATTGGTATATAATATGGATATCCTGCGTGACGTTCCCTGAGCCTTTCCTTGGTCATCTGGAAAAGTCCACGGTCCAATAGAAATTGATCCTCCAGATTGTAGTCATAATAGGGGAGACTATCTAGATCGCGAAAGGGCGGCAAGGCATCGTTCACTATCCGGGAACCATTCATGTTGAAGGCCATGTTAGGTGTATGAATATAATCATCCCCGTTCTCCATATTGTTTACAAGATCGATCACCGCCTGATCGCCCTCGGAAAAACATACACCATCGGCATAGCGAAGGCCAAGCTCCGGTACGGAGATGCAGTGGGGACCCCCCCAAATCACCTTCATGCCGGGGTACTTTTTCCTTACAAAGTCGGTGACCTGGATCGCGCGAATAGCATAGCTACTATAGATACCAATCATTACCAGATCAGTATCTGACAGGATCTCCTCCAGTTGGCCGAGCTCTTCGGGTCCATATTCAAGAGGTTCCTTTCTGGCGAGGAATACGCTCTTCACTGAATGGCCCGCCCGCTTCAGCAGTGCTGAAATAAGCCGGGATCCGTCCGAAGATAACTGGCCTGAGACATTAATGAGGGCAACTTTCATTTCATATCATAAATACCCATACCTAAAAGGACTTAGATGGGTTTAAGTAGATTGCTATCAAATAATTCCGGCTACTTCTTGCCTACAAAAGGTGAACTCAGGGGGCTTCGCCCCGTTATTCCATGTGCTCCTAAAAAAACATCGATCATCTGTTCTTGCAATCACCTGTCTTAAAAAACCAACGTATCATCTTTTTTGAAGTTTCCTTCATGTATAACCCCGAAGCGAAGCGCCTGGGTCATTTGCTTCACTCGAATCCTTGAATCCTTGACCCCTAGAACCCTTAAGCTATCACCAACTCTTCTGGAGACGTGCCCAAATTACTTATAGCCTATTCTGAATTTTTTCTGCATAAACTCCATATATTCATTCCCGTATTGAACGCTCAAGATCCACAAGCGATATTGCTTCTCATAGGGAATACCCTTCCCGTCAACATATTCCACGGGATAGATCAAGACAGGGACTTTATATGATTCATACAGGGGGACCAACTCATTTATGGCAGATGAAAGCACATCCCAAGGCAGGGACTCTTTAGTCACCAGGATTTTGATGCCATTTAAGAGTTCAGAGAGATTCAGACCAAAATCTGACTGGTTTGCAATCAAAACGGCGTATAGCTCCCCATGGAGGGTTAGCGAGTATATCTTCCACCTCCGTACGAAACCCAGTTTCTCAAAGAGGGCCCCTAAAGATTCACTGCTTGAAGGCCAGTGTCCCAGCCGCAGGACGTCCAATAAAAGTCCTCCTGATTGGTGGTTATAAAACCGCCTCAATTTCCACAGATCCAGATTTGAGGCCTCTTGTATGGCCCAGCCATCAGGAAGTTGTGCCTCAATGCTGGCCCTCGGAAAGGAGAGATAGGAGAACAGGTCCATGGAGCAACCACGTATGTTGTCAAGGGCCTTGGCAAACCCCCCGAAGACACGCCCGGGGAACTTGCTGTCCGGGCGAAAATAGCACATTGCATAGTCCATTTCGGTTGATGGCAACCGATGCATATCATTTAGGTAAAGCATGACTTGCTTCAACACCAAGAACCCGGCCCGCCTGCTATCCATGATCCTGGCGGCATGGTGATGGATCATCCATGTCCTCTCATACGCCCTTACCATTGACATATGAGCGTAAATGCGGCCGTTCTTCTGGTATGTAAAGTGTCTCGCAATCTCCGGGCAACTCTTGTATAACTTCCGATAGGTCCTCTTGAAATCCTCTCGATGAGACTGAATAAGACGATACTTCGAGGGATAGATAAAGCCCGTATCAAAAAAGAATTCCCACAGGTCCTCCATATCAACGTCATTGGAGAGATGGGCATGGGGGTCCAGGGCCTTGGTTAATAAGTAGGCCAGACGGCTATAGGAATTGATATCCATGTCCAGGATGGCAAGACCGCAACGAATGCCATCTTTCTTTTCATCTTGGCGGTATATCACCTGGGCAGAGCACTTCATGCCTGATGCGCCGGCAAAATCGATTACCAGCTCGGAGATAATCATACCTTGCATCAGGGTCCCCTCATCTGCCTTTTCATACACAGAGAATCCAGAGGTGGAAATATCTGAAACCTCCAGATGTATCTTTCTCTTTAACAGGGGATGATCGAAGACGAGAGCAGGTGAAGGCACCAGAGCCTGGCGGCGATTGCGGATTTCTCTTCTTTTAAATCGCTGGATCTTTCTATCCGCTGGGACCAACACAATTTCATTATCCCCAAGATTATCCTGCTGCCGAATACACTCGCATAGCCCTGAGAAAAGAATCTGTTGATCCTTCCGAAAATGGATATTGACCAATGCATCTGAATTGAACCAATGAAATGAACCAGATGCTATATGTGCCACTCTAACCCGGAATCCAGTCGGACTAAAGTCCGATAATTCACCTTTCGCCTGAAACCCACTTTGTATCAAATCCACTGCAATCTTATGGCATCTATATCTCCTTGCCTGCCTCTGCCCTAACGCATAACTTGTATTTGGCAATCGTACAATAAGACAGCTACGGTTTATCTCCTCCAAGGCGGCAGGCACCACTAACATGGACCGGCCATCATCAATCACCACATGCAGAAACTGGTACTCCTCCAGATCGAGACCTGACAGGTCTTCTTCTGACCAGCGGCAGGTAAGCTCTTTGCCAAGACAAGGCCCTGGGAGGGCCTTTACCAGTACACCTTCTTCATGCTCGTTGTGGCGCAGGTGGACAAAGGCAACTTTGTCCATGAAATGGATATGATTAAGGGTATTTTTCAGGTCTGCCCGGTCGATCGGCCGGGCGTCCCCAAGTGCCTGTATCAGGTCTTCATGCTGAAACAGCCGAGGGGGAAGCCTGATCACCCCCCCCTTTTTTGGTAAAAGACTGCCTAGCCTAATCGCGTCCATCTATTTTCTTACCCCATCCCCTTGCTTACCATTCAAATGACCCGGTGGCCGGACACCTGTAACAGTTTTCCCCCAGGCACTGATACTGGTGTAAAGAGACATTCCAGCAACATTGACCCATAGAAGCTGAGAAATAAGAATATAATTTTAATTATATTATATTAATTATATAAAAGTAGCAATATAATAAAATCATAAATAATATAAAATGTCAATAATTTTTATTATTATATTTCAAATTTATTTTGATGATAATATTTTTGTTCTATCCACACATCTCCAGAGTGACTAAAGTGACTAAAATGCCCAAACTTAAGGAATTTCATGCCATTTTTGTCGAATACAAGAGTGAATCGTAACTTCGCGATAAATGGGGATGGAAATTAACTGGCGTCCTCGTCCTGGACAAAAAATAGAAGGATCCAACCGGTCAAGAAAAAAAGGGAAAGGCAGAGGATAGAGATTCTGGAAGTCCCTGTTATCTGGCGAATAAATGCAAAGAGGATTGGCCCCCATATGGCGGAAAATTTTGCAAATACAGAAAAATACCCAAAGAATTGCGCGGATTGGTCCCTTGGTATGAGACGGCCATAAAAAGAACGGGAGAGGGCCTGGGTACCGCCTAGAATGATGCCGACAATGAGACCGAGCAGCCAATATTCCACGGCAGTTGTCACGCCGAATGCGAAAAGTGTCAAACCCAGCCAGACCAAAAGTGCCCCCATGATGGTCTGCTTTGGCCCAAGGCGTTTTGCGATCCATGACATCAGTAGCGCCCCCCCTATGCCAACAAATTGAACCATGAGCAGGGTTCCAAATAGGGTTCCGGTAGAAAGGTGAAGCTCATCCTTTCCATAAATAGAGGCCATTTTTATCACAGTCTGTATGCCATCATTGTAAATCATGTATGCCAACAGAAATAATAGGAGACGTCTATGCCTTGAAATCGCCCTGGTAGTTTGCCAGGTCTTCTGCAACCCTATTAGGGCGGCCTGCCACAGGCCAATGTGTCTGTTAGAAGAATACTTTTCTTCGCGAAAAAGCATAAACGAAATGGTTCCGAATAGGGCCCACCATATCCCCACCGACGCAAGAGATAACCTGATGGCAATTTCTTTATGAACACCAAGTTTCCCGCTAAACAGTATAAAGAAAACATTTAAGGCGAGTAGGATACCTCCGCCCAGGTAGCCCAAGGCATAGCCCTGGCCGGAAAGCCGGTCCATTTCCCCTCCTTTACCCAAAAAAGGCAAGAAGGCGTCGTAGAAAACGTTTCCCGCAACAAAGCAGAAATGGGCCAGGCAGAAAAGGACCAAGGTAAAAAACACATCCCCGGGCCTGCTGAAAAAGAAGAAGGTGGTAATCAGGGAACCCGCGTAACAAAATACCATCAAAAAGGATTTCTTTTTCTGATTGTAATCCGCTATCCCGCCCATCACTGGAGCTGAAATCATTACCACCAAGGCCGTCAAACCACTTACATAACCCCAGAGGCTTGTGGCACTCAAGTAACCCATAAATGGGACAGCAACTCCATTGCTAGGGACAATACTCTCGGCAAAATAGACAGGCAGGACAGCGGCCAAAATGGTAGTGGCAAAGCCCGAATTGGCCCAGTCATAAAGACACCACCCAAATCTTTCGCTCTTTCTTATCTTTTCGGCCATAAAGCCACCAGTAAAGAATGCGGGTCCAGAGGGCCCGGCTTTGGCTTGCCCCCAGAGGGGGCTTGTTTACTCGCATATCTCC
>CAYYPQ010000030.1:0-38271 GCA_964473615.1 uncultured Desulfobacteraceae bacterium | reverse complement strand
AAGTTTTGGTTCCCCTCAATTATTGAGCTATTACCGAGAGTTTCTGAAGATTGGCCGAAATATGTCACGAAATGATTGCAGCTCCGGACAATGTAGTGCTCTTGCAATAACAAAATAAAGGATCATTCCAAATGCGATAAGGCCCGCCAGATTCAAGGACATTTTCCATGATCCGATACTTGGATCCGTCAATACATATCTCAAATTGAGACAATAGATGCCCAATCCCATCACGGCAGACGCAAAAACACACTTTAGAAGGGATGTTCTGACGGATTCCAAGACGGGTCTTTCAATCTTTCGTTTGAAAAAAAAGATGAGAAGACCAAGCTGGACAGATGAGGCCACAGAGAGCGCCAATGCGATACCCCCATGTTTCAGCGGTTTCATAAGGACCAGGCTTAATAACAAATTGACTGTTAATGCAATAATCGCCACCTTGACAGGTGTCTTTGTGTCTTGAAGCGCATAGAAGGCTGAGACCATCACCCTGATTCCTGAGAATGCCCAAAGCCCTAAGGCATAGAAAATAAGGGCGTGATTCGTCATAAGCGTTGAGTGGGCATTGAATGCCCCCCTTTCGAACAGGATCATGATGATTGGTCTTCCAAGGATAATCAGGCCAACCATCGAGGGCAAGGAGATGAAAAAAACCAGACGCAGGGCATGACTTAAGGTCTCTCCAAACTGGGTGAGGTCTTTTTTTGCGGCCTGACTCGAGAGGGACGGCAGGGCAGCAGTACTAATGGCTATTGCAAAGACCCCTAAAGGAAATTGAACGAGACGATCCGCATAGTAAAGCCAGGACACGCTACCCTCGGCGAGAAACGAGGCCAACAGGGTCCCCATAAATTGATTAAACTGGTAAACCGCAGATCCAAAAACCGCCGGAAGCATAAGCAATCCGATTCTCTTGACAGCGGGATGTCTAGGTTGCCATCGAGGAAATAGGGCAAGACCCTCTTTTACGACCCAGGGGATCTGGAGGCCGACCTGCAGGATCCCCCCAATCAAGACTCCAATGGCTACCCCAACAATGGGCTCAGGACAATGTGGAGAAATCAGGTAAGCGGCACCGATGATACCTACGTTAAGAAAAATAGGCGCGGCGGCGGGGGCGCCAAAACGTCGCAGGGAATTGAGCACTCCCATAAAAAAGGCAACAAGACTGATAAAAAAGATATAAGGAAAGGTAATTCGGGTGAGCAACACGGTTAGATTGTACTTTTCGCCTGAACCCCCAAAACCAAAGGCCTGGACCCTGACGATCCACGGAGAAAAAAGAATACCCATCAGTGCCACGATCACCAGAATTAGGGCCAAGAGGGTCAACACGATCCTTGCCAGGTCAAAGGCATCTTTTCTGCTTTTTGTTGTTAGGTACTCGGTAAAAACGGGAATAAAACTGATGGTAAGGGAGCCTTCAGCAAATAGGCGTCTCAACAGGTTAGGGATGCGAAATGCCACAAAAAATGCGTCCGCAGACATGCCAGCACCAAAAAATCTGGCCAGGACCATATCACGAACCAGGCCGAGGATACGACTGAGAAATGTGAAAAATCCTACCACCCCCGCTGCTCGGCTGACATTTTCTTCCTCAGTTCTAGGTATACTCGGACGATTCACACAAAATCCTTGACATGTGAGGTAAATTGGAATTAAAATTCTATTCCGAAATTATCCATGGAGGTCAAAATTTGGCAAATCATAAATCGGCCCTTAAGAGGGCCAGACAAAACGAGATCAGAAGGATAAGAAACAAGAGTTACAGGACAAGCGCCAAGAAAGCGGTTAGGGGGGTCAGAACTGCCATGGCAAACGAATCCGTTGATCAGGCAAGAAAGGACCTTACTCACGCCGTCTCTGTTGTCCAAAAAACCGTCTCCAAAGGGGTCATTCACAGGAACAAGGCCGCTCGAATAATTTCCCGCCTGTCCACCCAGGTTAACAGTTTGGCAGCAAATAGCTCTTAGCATCAGGTCACGACAAAAATCTGTGTGCTGCTATCAGGCACAGAGGGAGAGAACTAGCTCTTCAAGCACCAGATGGCCCCTAGACCCTGATTTGAGCAAGCCATCCGCCTCGTAAAGTTGATGTATGGCCCGCTCAAGGCCCTCATTACTCCAGCATCTGGACTGCTCGACCACCCTTTTTGACAGATTGGCCGGCAGCCTGATCTTCCTCGCCACGTCTGCCATTTTCCCGCCACCTTCAATAATTGATTTTGCATGCCAAAGCAACCGAATCTGGCGGTTAAGCATACCAAGGACCCTCAATTGCACTTCTTTACCTTCCTCCTCCAAAAACCTGTTTAACACTGCCAGCGACCTAGATCGATGTTTGAACGATACCTCATCCATCAGCTCAAAAATATTGTAAATCCGGCTGTAGATGGCCAATTGCCGGATTTCCTCAATTCCGATCGCGGTTCTCCCATATCGGAGATATAATTTTTCGAGTTCCGAATAAAGGTCTCCTAGCCGATTTCCGACCACCTGCTGAAGGTAAGCGGAGGCCTCCCCGCTCAAGGTAAGGCCCAAATTTTTTGCCGTATTCATTATCCAGGATACCACCTGGCCGTCATTTAGCCTTCTGAAATTTACCGCCTGACCGAGTTCCCTGACCCTCCGATAGAACTTTCTTTTAAAATCCACCTTTGATGATACGAATATGAGGCAAGTTGATTCAACCGGCCTGTCAAGGTATGGGATAAATCCCTGCAAGGCTGTGGCCGAGAAACTTTCAGTCCTTCGAACAATAATGAGCCTTCTGTAAGACATGAAGGGGAGAGAACATGCCGTTTCAATAATGTCTGCCGGATCAACATTGGTATCGTCGGCGTAGTAGATCTGAAGGTTAAAATCCCTTGCCTCTTCAGGGATGAAAGTCTCGCGAATACTGTTTAATACCATCTCTAATCTAAATTCGCCCGGGCCATAGAAAAGATAAAAGGGGGACAATTCCCCCTTTTTCAGTTGCCTCAAGACATATTCAGGTGATAGATCCCCTGCCATTAGAAGCGTTCCATGGTTTTTGAGTACAGTCTAGTCGCCAGTTTCCGGGCAATCCCTTTGATGGCCTCTCGTTGGTTGTATCTGTTTTCGAGAGGATCTGTCCCGATGGCATAGACGGCCCTCTCTTTCATTGACCTGTCTTCCCATATGACCTTCCCGGTGGCCCTATCGACGAGCCTTGCGTCCAATTTGAGCCTCAGCCATCTGGTATTGGTCACTTCATATGTGGTCACTTGGCCGTTTACTGTTTGCTGGGTGAGACCATAACTCAAGGGCTCGATATTGATTTCATATACCCTCCCAATCAAGATAGCCGCGGCCTGTCCTCTTGGAACGAGGGGAACCTTTGCGTGGCTCATAAATTCCTCTCGGACAATCCTGGTAAATTCCCCCTCAAATCCAAGCGATGAAGAGGGGCTTGTTATCAGAGGAATGGCCAGGCTTCGAATGTCTGTTCCTATGGGCGTACCGGTAGACCGGAAATGATAACCGCAACCCATTAGGGCCGAAACGACCAGCACGATATCCAAGGCCTTTAAAAAATTCTTGTAATGCCGGAAGGACATCTCCATTTCACACCACGACATTAACCAGCTTTTTCTGTACCACAATAACCTTCTTGATCTCGTTTCCATTTATGAAGTGTATGATACGATCATCCGCCAGTGCCTGGTCCTCTATCTCCTTGGTACCATAGGAAGCGGGGACCTCAATCCTGCTCCTCACCTTACCGTTCACCTGCAGCACAACCAGCCGCTTCTCAGTCTCCAGTGCATCTTCACTGTATGTAGGCCATGGGACATGAAGGAGATTCTCATCATGGCCCAGCATATGCCATAACTCCTCGCTGATATGAGGGACCACAGGCGATAGCAACACCACAGTGGCCTCAATGGCCTCGCGAACCACGCTCCATGCGGTGTCCCCTTTTTCCTCCTGGTTGTTCAGGAATTGATTTATTTCATTGACAAGCTCCATGACCGCTGCGATAGCCGTATTAAAATGAAAACGATCCTCTATATCACCGGTTACCTTCTGGATAGTCATATGTGTCTTCCGGTGAAGTGACCTGAGTTGTCCTGTCAACTCTAACCCACCATAGGCAGAGACCGCATTAATCTGATCCAAATTACCGACACAAAGTCGCCAAACACGATTCAGAAATCTATATGAACCCTCCACCCCCTGATCACTCCACTCCAGATCCTTTTCAGGGGGCGAGGCAAAGAGGCAGAACACACGAACCGTATCTGCGCCATATCGATCTATCAGCTCCTGCGGGTCTACCACGTTCTTTTTGGATTTCGACATCTTGACAGTGTTCCCTATAATGACCTTTGCCTGACATTGAACACATCTCCCCCCCTTGACCTCGTCAGGGTAAAGGTAACCATGCCTTGGGCATTCTTCCGTCTCCTTACATACCATCCCCTGGGTCAAGAGATTAGTAAATGGTTCGCTAACCTCCAAAAAGCCTAGATCCCTC
This sequence comes from uncultured Desulfobacteraceae bacterium, assembly GCA_964473615.1. Lineage (GTDB taxonomy): Bacteria > Desulfobacterota > DSM-4660 > Desulfatiglandales > Desulfatiglandaceae > CAYYPQ01. The sequence goes on along the minus strand of CAYYPQ010000030.1, from coordinate 33,771 downwards.
AGCACCCTGGTATAGAAGCGGGAATAAAGTAAGTGGAGAATGGCATGTTCTATGCCTCCAATATACTGGTCCACAGGCATCCAATAACCCACCCGTTCCGGATCCAGTGGACCCATGACATAGTCGGGGCATGCATAGCGGTCAAAATACCAAGAGGACTCCACGAAGGTATCCATGGTGTCTGTTTCACGTCTTCCCTTGCCATTGCACCTTGGACAGGTCACTTCATAAAACGAGGATTCAAATGGGAGAGGAGATCCCCCGTTTGGCCTCATGTCCACATCAAGGGGAAGAATGACAGGAAGATCCTGTTCAGGGACAGGGACCGTACCGCAGTTATCACAATAAATAATCGGGATGGGCGCGCCCCAATAGCGTTGCCTGGATATCCCCCAGTCCCTAATCCGGAAATTAGATGTCTTAAATCCCATCCCCTCTGATTCCAAATACTCTGCAATCTTGTCCAGGGCCTCCAGGTTATGGCAACCGTTAAATGGACCTGAATTCACCAAGATGCCCTCTTCCACATATGCCTCTTCCATCGTGTCTTCCTCCAGGTCCCGATCCAGAGGCTTGATAACCAACCTGAGGGGCAAATCATATTTTTTTGCAAATTCAAAGTCTCTCTGATCATGAGTAGGAACGGCCATGATTGCCCCGGTGCCATAGTCAAAGAGGACGAAATTAGCGACAAAGATCGGTATCCTCTCCTTGGTGGCAGGGTTTAGGCAGTATCGGCCAGTAAAAACCCCTTCCTTAGCGGTAAAATCTGCTGTTCGTACATATCTGTCTACCTTGAGCGTCCGCTCCACAAAGTCGATGACTTCTCTCTCCTGAGGTAAATCCTTTACAATTTCCCTGAGCACAGGATGCTCAGGGGCCATACACAGAAAGGTCGCACCGAAGACCGTGTCCTGCCGTGTGGTAAAGACCTCTATACACTCATTGGATCCATCCAGGGGAAACCTTATAATTGCGCCATAACTTTTGCCTATCCAGTTCTTTTGCATTGTCAAGACCCTGTCAGGCCATCCAGGAAGCCTGTCACAATAATCCAGGATCTCGTCGGCATAAGCGGTTATTTTGAGGAACCAACTGTCCATTTCTTTTATGGTCACTTCCTGATCTGTATGACGCCAGCAACAACCGTTTTCAACCTGCTCATTGGCCAGAACGCTTTGACATCTTTCGCACCAGTTGACGTAAGTCCTACGCTTATAGGCCAGCCCCTTCTCATACATCTTCAAGAATATGAGTTGCTCCCACCGGTAATATTCGGGATCACAGGTAGCAAATTCGCGGTCCCAGTCATAACTAAAACCCATCTTCTTCAACTGGACCTTCATTGCCTGTATGTTATCGTAAGTCCATTGGGCCGGATGCGTATTATTCTCAATGGCCGCATTTTCTGCGGGCAAACCAAAGGCGTCCCATCCCATAGGATGCAGCACATTCTTGCCGCACATCCTCTTGTATCTGGCAACCACATCACCGATAGTATAGTTTCGCACATGGCCCATGTGGATTTTTCCTGAGGGATAGGGAAACATTTCTAACAGGTAATATTTCTCTTTGGACGGGTCTTCTGAGGGCTTGAACAGGGCCTTTTCTTCCCAAGTGGCCTGCCATTTGGCCTCCAATTTCCGAGGATTATATTTCATGGCTCATTATCCCTTATTGTTAATATTGTACCCCAATTGAGCGAAAACGCTCAATTGGATAGTTGCCGGTTGCCATTTGTCAGTTGGCAGGAAGAGGCATTAATCACATTTTTACAACACCAGCTGACCCATGAATCCTGGCCCCTGACAGCTACCTAATTGAGTACCGGCTTAATTATGGTTGTAGGTATTTGAAAAACCACTGGGGTAGTATTTTTTCCCTAAACTGTTATCTCCTTATTATCAATGACAAGCGTATAATCTGCTCGAGAAGCAAAATGCTCTTTGAGATGACGGTCAACGGATTTGAGCCCATCAATAAATGCGCTGTCAACGGACATGACCATTTTTAACACAAAGTCAGGTTCATCTCTATGAGTAAGCAAGAAAGGATCAATAATACGTCTACAAGTCGTTTCAAGATAACGGGGGTACTCAAGGTCTTGGCCTTTCGCAACAGGAACCCGTATAGCAAAATCATTTACCCTCATATTTTCTAACGTATAGCCCACCTCTCTCACGGTTTTGCCTAAGATTTCAACACCGTAATCAGAACAGGCGCCAAGGCCCTTCAATAGTATCTTGTCCGCCTTTATCATGTCTTGAGAAGCCACTAAAAGGGTATCACCTCTGGCCCCTGTCCAAAAGCCCCTCTTCCACAGGTCTGTCAAGTAGCCAGAGGTCTTGGCATCAAGGCCACATATGCCATCGTCTCCCCCAATAGGGCCCAAAAATGAAAGGGCGACCACAATCTGACACCAAAGCTCCTCTAAAGGACGAATGGTGAACCTCAGGTCCAACTTCATGCTTTCTCGTTTCCGGTCACTTTTCATTTTTTTTCAAACGACCTTCCCTTACCAGAGAGCTGTAGATATTGTCCAGCACCCCATTTATAAAACCGCTGGAATCGTTGCCCCCAAATCTTTTCCCTATCTCCACCGCCTCATCGATGGAAACTTTCGGTGGTATGTCCTCCATCAGCAAGATCTCAAATACGGCCATTCTCAATATGCATTTATCCAAAAATGGCATCCTATCCAGCCGCCAGTGCTTAGATGCGCTGGCTATCAAACTGTCCAGATGTTCCTTTTCCTCACACACGCCTAGGACAAGGTCTCTTGAGAATGATCTGATTGATGCAGGAGATTCAAAGCTGTCACATATTATGTCAAAGGCCTCACCTGGGTCATCCGAGCCAAACTCCAGATGAAAGAGAACCTGGACAGCCAGCTCTCGAGATCGTCTTCTTCTACCCATTTTGTAACGGTCTAGCCCTTTTCAAAACAAATTGCTCGATTTCAGGTGTATGGTGATGTCTTTCATGAGTAATTGTCAGGAGGGCTCGGTCATCCGGCACCTACGTGTTTCATCAACGCAGGATGACCAAATTTTTTTCGTGGACTAACAAAGGCCAGGGGAAAGGGTGAAAAGAAAAAATTAATCTAATCTTTTGAAAAGGTTGACCATTTCAATGGCGGCCACGGCGGCGGCATATCCCTTGTTTCCTGATTTCGATCCTGCCCTTTCAATAGCCTGTTCAAGATTATCCGTTGTTAGGACACCAAAGGCTACAGGAATCCTGCTGCCCATAGCGACATTCGCAATACCCTTGGACGTTTCTGATGCCACGTAATCAAAATGTGGAGTTGCCCCCCTGATGACCGCACCAAGGCATATCACAGCATCGTAGCGTTCGCTATCAGCCAATCTTTTGGCAGCAAATGGAATTTCAAATGCTCCCGGCACCTTTATCACAGTTATATTGTCATCGGTGGCACCATGCCTTATCAGGGCGTCCACAGCTCCCTCCACCAGTCTTGAACAGATGAAATCATTAAACCGACTAACTATGATTGCGAACCGAAATCCCTCAGCCTGTAACTGACCTTCCAAAACATTGGGCATATCTACCCCCTTATCTGGTTTTTCCTTTATTCCTCGATAATCTTCATCAGGTGCCCGAGTTTCTGGCACTTCGTCATCAGATATTTTCGATTTTCCGGTCTAGGTTCAATCTCTATAGGCACCCTCCCAGTTACCTGGAGGCCATAGCCTTCAAGACCCACTACCTTCTTTGGATTATTTGTAATCAACCTCATTCTTCGAACACCAAGGGCTACCAGAATTTGGGCCCCAACTCCATAATCTCTCAAATCGGCGTCAAATCCCAGGTGTTCGTTGGCCTCCACCGTATCCAGGCCTTTGTCCTGCAATGCATAGGCCTTTAACTTATTTGCGAGGCCGATGCCCCTGCCTTCCTGCTGAAGATATAGGATCACGCCAAGGCCCTCTTTCTGGATCATGGCCATTGCCTCTTTCAGTTGCTCCCCGCAATCGCACCGGTAGGATCCGAATACATCCCCTGTCAAACAACCGGAGTGAACTCGTACCATGACCTCCATTTCATGGTCGATATTACCCTTTACCAATGCCAGATGCTCATAATCGTCGATATCATTTACAAATGCAAGTGCCCTAAACTCGCCGTACGGTGTGGGCAAAACTGTTTCTGCAGCCTCATGCACAAAAGATTCATTCCGCATCCGGTAGGAAATAAGGTCAGCCACTGTAACGATCTTTAGATCGTGTTCTTCGGCAAATTTTTCAAGATCAGGCATCCTGGCCATGGTGCCATCATCCTTCATTACCTCACAGATCACGCCCGCAGGCGTGAGACCAGCAAGGCGCGCCAGATCAACGGCCCCCTCTGTTTGACCAGTCCTGAACAATACTCCCCCCCGTCTGGCCCTGAGTGGGAAGACATGCCCGGGTTGAACCAGGTCTTCCGGTTTAGAGTCCTCTGCCACGGCAGTCAGAATCGTATGGGCCCTGTCAGCGGCCGATATTCCGGTTGTCACGCCACAACGCGCCTCTATAGATGTAGTAAAGGCCGTCTTAAAGGGAGAACGGTTGTCATAGACCATGGGAGAAAGATTAAGTCTATCCACTATGCCTGGGCTCAAGGCAAGGCAGATGAGGCCACGACCGTATTTGGCCATAAAATTGATGCCTTCCGGCGTTACCTTTTCGGCGGCTATGGTCAGGTCTCCCTCGTTTTCCCTGTCCTCATCATCTACGAGGATTATTATCTTCCCATGTCTCAAATCTTCCAGTGCTTCTTCAATACTTGCTACGGGCATCCTAGTCACCAAATCCATACTTCAAAAGCATTTCCCGGTCAATACGAGAACTCTCTTCCATTAATTCGTTCGTCCCATCCCTTTTTAAGAATCTTTCAACATATTTTCCAATCAAATCCGTCTCTATATTGACTAAGGCCCCTACCCTTTTTTTCAAGATAGTCGTTTCAATCCCGGTCTGGGGAATAATGTTCACCTCAAAAAAGGTCCTCTCACACCTATTAATAGTCAGACTGATCCCGTCTATGGCAATGGAACCTTTTTCAACTGTATACCTTGAGAGCTTTTCGTCAATGCCTATCCTCAGGACACAAGACCTTTGAAGCACCTCCTTCTTCAGCATCATGCCTACACCATCCACATGTCCCAAGACAAGGTGTCCTCCCAGACGATCTGAAAGGCGTAACGCCCTCTCCAGATTCACCCCATCACCCTGTTTCATTGATCCAAGGGTACTCCGAGAAAGACTTTCCCCAGAAACGTCCATGCCAAGATAGCCTTCTGATATATCAGCAACCGTAAGACAAACACCATCGACACAGATACTATCCCCAACTCTGCAGTCGGTCATCTGAAAAAGCGGCAAAATGGTCAGCCTAATATCGTTCTGAGACCGCTTTATGCCCTTTACTTTTCCAATGCCCTCTACCAACCCTGTGAACATTTACAATGCCTCTATAAAGAGTCAACAAATCGGCTGAGGCCGATGGCCTGAACGCGAGGTCCTTTCTCTCATTCCACGCGCAGGAGCATTAGTAATCAGGATAACCTACCACCAGTATATCATCTGCAAACCGCCTGGTCTCCACGTCTCTTAATACCAGAGATTGATCCATATTTTTTGGCCCTGGCCCCGCGGCCATGGGCACGCCATCATCCCCGCCGAGGATCCTGGCCGCCTTAAAGATGTAAAATTTATCTACCAGTCTCTCCCGGATCAAGGAACCGATGATTGACGCGCCCCCTTCCACCAGAAGACTGCTCACGGACTTCTTTCCTAGTATATCCATCAGCGCAGACAAGTCAATACTGTCAGCCTTAGTAGGGCAAACAACGGTTGAGACACCATCCTTCTGAAATCTTTTAATGTCCTTTCCGGGTATATTGGGTCCGACTACAAGCAATGTCTCGGCAGTAGAATGGTGATTCAGGACCCTTGCTTTCAGGGGTGTCCTCAGATGGGTATCAACAACAACGCGGAGAGGATCTTTGCCCCCACCGCGTTTGAGTCGAGTAGTTAACTGAGGATCATCGGCAATGACCGTCCCTACACCAACCATTACGGCATCCATCTGATCCCTCAAGCGATGGACAAATTGCCTGGATTTATCGTTTGTAATCCACTTGGAGTATCCTGAAACGGTCGCAGTCCAACCGTCCAATGTCTGGGCCGATTTAACAATGACAAAAGGACGTTCAGTAGAGACAAATTTAATAAAGGCCTCATTTAGCTTACGACATTCTAATTCAAGAATGCCTAATCTTACATCAATCCCTTTCTTTTTCAGAAATTCACAGCCCCCGCCTGATATATTTGGGTTGGGGTCTTTCATACCGACAACCACCTCCTTAACACCGCTTTTCAAGATACTCGCGGTGCAGGGCGGTGTCTTGCCCTGGTGGTTACATGGCTCCAGCGTTACATAGAGGGTGTCCCCCGGGGCCCTTCCACCCAGCTTATTCAGCGCCTCAATCTCAGCATGCGGTTGACCTGCCTCGTGATGATAGCCCGCCGATATGATGCGACCATGTCTGACAATTACCGCCCCTACGGGAGGATTGGGCGATGTGCGGCCCAGACCCTTTTTGGCCAGGCGCAAGGCCTCCCTCATAAACCTGGTATCATTGACCCCATGTTTTACGTCAAGGCCCATGTCTATCAGTAAGAACCTAACTACTTCATGGCATAAGCTTAATTACTCTGGCTTCGAACCCCTAGACCTTCTGCCGGTCTCCTTCCTCGCTCCTCGCCCTCAGGATCTCCTCAAGCTCTGCCATGAATTCATTTATATCCTTGAACTGTCTATAAACAGAGGCGAACCGGACGTAGGCCACCTCATCCCATTCTTTAAGCTTATTAATTACCCTTTCACCAATCTCCGAACTCCCAACCTCTTTTTTGCCCAGTTCTTGAAAATAGAGCTCCAGAGAATCAACAAATTCTTCAATGTCGGTCATGCTCACTGGTAGTTTCTGGCACGCCCTACGTATACCTGATAGGATCTTCTCCCTGTTAAAGGGCTCTCTCCGGCCGTCTTTTTTGACAATCATTGGAAGGACATCTTCCAATTTTTCATATGTGGTGAATCTCCTCCCGCATTCCAGGCATTCCCGGCGTCTTCTAATCATTCTGCCATCTTTACTTAGCCTGGAGTCGACAACCTTATTCTTTATCTTGGTACAATAGGGGCATTTCATTTGACTAACCTCACAACATATATACCGGCTTCTTTTAACATCTGGTCGGCAAGAGGGTCATTATAACCTTCCACATAGAAAATCTTCTCAATGCCGGCATTGATAATCATCTTTGAACATATACTACATGGCTTATTAGTGCAATAAAGGACTGATCCCGCAATAGGAATGCCATGATAAGCGGCCTGGATAATGGCATTCTGTTCGGCGTGAAGTCCCCTACAGAGCTCATGTCTCACCCCAGAGGGAATAGAGGAATCCTTTCTTAGGCATCCAACCTCTGCACAATGCCGGAGGCCAGCAGGGGCCCCGTTGTAACCGGTGGCGAGTATTCTCTTGTTCTTTACCAGTACAGCACCCACCTGGCGCCTGAGACATGTTGATCTTTTTGCAACCATCTTTGTTATGGTCATGAAATATTCGTTCCATGATGGTCTCGACAACTAAGACTCCTGAAAGCAGTTCCGGTAGATAGGAAAGCGCCGACAAAGTTCCGAAACAGCCACCCGAACCTCCAACAAATTGGATTCAGATTCAGGTCTTTCCAACACGTCGTTAATTAGTTTCGCTGTCAGGTTCATTTCGGACTCCCTCATCCCCCTGGTCGTCAATGCCGGAGTTCCTAACCGTAAACCGCTGGTCACTTTAGGGGGCCTCTTGTCAAATGGGATACTGTTCTTATTAACTACAATACCCGCTCTCCACAAGGCGGTCTCTGCATCCCTTCCTGTTATCCCCTTTCGGGTCAAATCAATTAGGACCAGGTGATTATCCGTCCCACCTGAAACCAGATCAAAGCCAAAACTCATAAGGGCCTCGGCAAGGACACCCGCATTTTTGACAACCTGCCTTTGATAATCAGCGAACTCTGGCGTCAATGCCTCTCTTAATGCTACCGCCTTTGCGGCAATTATATGCATAAGAGGCCCTCCCTGGATACCCGGGAAAATAGATCTATCCAGCCTCTCACCAAATTCCTTGTTTGACAGAATCAAACCACCCCTTGGCCCTCTAAGGGTCTTGTGGGTTGTGGTTGTAATAAAATCGGCCTGTCCCACAGGTGTAGGATGTAAGCCCGCTGCAACCAGGCCGGCGATATGGGCTATATCGGCCATAAGATATGATCCGTGTTCATGGGCGATTTCGCTAAAACGGGCAAAATCTATAAACCTTGGATAGGCACTGGCACCTGCGATGATTATCTTGGGTCTGTGGGCCTTTGCAAGGTCTCTTATATGATCATAATCGATGCGCTGTGTTTTCGGGTCTGTTTCATAGAAAACTGATCTATAAAGGGTCCCTGAAAAACTGACTGTGCTCCCATGGCTCAAATGGCCACCGTGCGATAAATCCATTCCCATAATTATATCACCGGGCTTCAAAAAGGCCAGATAAACAGCCATATTTGCCTGCGACCCTGAATGCGGCTGAACATTCGCGTATTCTGCACCAAACAACCTCCTGGCGCGGGAAATGGCCAAGCTTTCTGCCTTATCCACATATTCACAACCGCCATAATATCTCGCACCTGGATATCCCTCTGCATACTTATTGGTCATCACACTGGCCTGAGCCTCCAGCACTGCACAACTGGCATAGTTTTCAGAGGCAATCATTACAAGATTGTCTCTTTCTCGATCCACCTCCTCTCTTATTGCCCGATAGATATCAGGGTCTATCTCCCTCAAACTCCTCTCTTTCAAGACACGCCTCTCAATCAATTAGATCCAGCCGCACCTGATGTCGGCCGCCCTCAAAGTTGGTTTCCATAAAAAGATCTACCATTTCAAGGGCGAGGCCTACCCCAAGCACACGACCTCCCATAACGAGGATATTGGCGTTATTGTGTAGCCTGCTCAGCCTTGACGTGTAGAGATTATGGCACAGGGCGGCACGCACGCCTCTGTACCGATTGGCTACTATACTCATACCCAATCCGGTTGCGCAAATCAAGATGCCGCGCCTATATTCACCCTTGGCGACTGCCTGGGCCAACTTATGGGCCACCCTGGGATAATCCGCTGAATCACGGCTAAACACCCCTATATCCTTAACCACATATTCAGGAGAGTTTTCCAGGTGGGCCTTACATTCCTCTTTTAAGTCAAACCCTGCGTGATCCGAACCTATTATAATTTCCATGATATTACTCTATACCTTACACCTTATGAATCGGCACAAATTTGAATTCACCATATGCCTAATCAGGCCAAAAAGTCAACAAACATCGGCTGGAGCCGTTGTCCTGAAGCCGAGCCTGCCTACGCAGGCGGGGGTTTTCCAATTAGCAACAAAGCGAATGGAGTTGAAGGGGTGACTGTCTGCCCTTTTGGAAAAAAGCGATCTGGCAGCTTTCATGGGTGCATGGCGGCCGTGATCCCCTGGTTTCAGGAGATCTTTCAGATTATCTACCGGTCGGAGAGTCTCCTACCTTGTTCTGGCGTTTGGCGTATGCCTCTCTATTTTCATGGCTCATATGCCTTAAATATCAATGAGGCATTCGTGCCGCCAAATCCAAAAGAATTAGACATCGCAGTCTTTACCTTAGTGTGTCTAGCCACATTCGGAACATAATCAAGATCACATTCGGGGTCAGGGGTCTCATAATTGATTGTCGGCGGGATGATGCCATATTTGATTGTAAGAACTGTAAAAATGGCCTCAACGCCACCCGCCCCTCCAAGGAGGTGGCCGGTCATAGATTTGGTAGAGCTTATGGCGAGCTTGTAGGCATGTTCCCCAAACACGGCCTTAACTGCCTTATTCTCTGATAGGTCATTGAGTTTTGTTGATGTGCCATGGGCATTAATGTAGTCTAGATCTTCTCGCCTAAGCCCCGCATACTTTAGCGCCATCTTCATACAATTAATAGCACCATCACCCTCAGGATCTGGAGCGGACACATGATAAGCATCCCCACTTAATCCGTACCCAACTACCTCAGCGTATATGTCAGTGCCTCGCTCAAGGGCATGTTCCAATTCCTCCAGGACCAATATACCGGAGCCTTCTCCCATCACGAACCCATCACGATCGAGATCGAACGGACGCGATGCCTTTTCTGGATCATCATTCCTCGTGGAAAGGGCACGCATAGAACAGAACCCGCCCAGGGCGAGTGGGGTTATTACTGCCTCCGCACCGCCGGTGATCATTGCATCTGCAATGTCGTCACGAACGAATCGAAAGGCCTCTCCAACGGCATGACAACTGGCCGCACATGCCGTTTCCACCGAAATAGTGGGTCCCTTTGCTCCAAATTCTATTCCTATCTGCCCGGGGACCATATTTGCAATAATGCCAGGGATGAAAAAGGGGCTGATACGGCCGGGCCCTTTCTTTAAAAGGACCTCATGGTAGTGCTCCAGCATTTCGAGTCCGCCCAGGCCTGTCCCTGTAACGCACCCGATTCTATGACCGTTGGAGGCATCAATCTTCAGGCCTGAATCCTCCATTGCCATCCGTGCAGATGCCATAGCGAAATGGATGAATACATCAAAACGCCTAATCTGCTGTTTATCAAGGAAATCCCTGGGGTTGAAGTCCTTTACCTCTCCGGCTACTCTGGAAGGAAAATCGGATGCATCAAATTTTGTGATGGGTGCGATGCCTGACTTTCCTGAGCTTGCCGCTTCCCAGTTTTTCTCGACGCCGGTGCCCAGGGGGGTGACCATTCCCAGGCCTGTTACCACAACCCTTCTGGCCATTTCACTGCTCCTTTTCTGAGTGCCATACTCTCCCAGCCTTTCAGGCGAAGGCCTCTCGATATAAGGCCAGCGCACCTCTTATGCCTTCCTCCAATTCTAAGCTTACGCCACTTGGTCGGACCCACGCGCCTGATCGGCAAGATTATTTTTCAATGTTATTGTTTATATAATCTATGGCCTGTTGTACCTTTTCTATCTTCTCTGCCTCCTCATCAGGTATTGAGATATCAAACTCCTCTTCCATAGCCATAATAAGCTCAACCTGGTCAAGGGAATCAGCACCCAAATCATCGACAAACGAGGCATCTGGCACAACATCCTTTTCATCAACATCCAACTGTTCGCATATAATCTTTTTGACCTTTTCTTCAACAGATGACATATAGCTTTACCTCCTAAAAAAATTGCTTATTTCTGACTTGGAAACTTGTTGGCGCCCACAATGTGTTTATGGACGGGCACTAGGCGTCTCTATGGCACAAGATCGTGAACTTGGGCCGAGTATTTGGAATCATCGATGTTTTATGCTCATTATCACCCGATGCTGGATAATAGTTTCTGGTTGCTTGTTGTAGCGAAACCTCATCCGCAACACTTCACATATACAATCCCCCGTTTACGTGGATAATTTGACCCGTAATATAGCCGGCGGCATCAGAACAGAGCCAATAAACGGCCTCCGCGATTTCTTCCGGCCTGCCAATCCTGGCCAGAGGTATCTGCTGAAGAAAGCCCTCCTTAACTTTTTCAGACAGGGCCGCTGTCATATCGGTATCCACAAAGCCAGGCGCGACAGCATTAACAGTTATTCCCCTTGACGCTACTTCTCGCGCAATGGTCTTGGTAAAACCCATAATACCCGCCTTGGACGCGGCATAATTGGCCTGACCAAAATTTCCCATCTGACCTACGACAGAAGAAATGTTGACTATGCGGCCCGATCTCTTTTTGATCATTGGCCGTACCACCACCTGGGTGCAGTTAAACACGCTCTTCAAATTTACCCTAATGACAAAATCCCAGTCCTCTTCACTCATTCGCATCAGAATTCCATCTCTGGTAATTCCGGCATTATTCACAAGGACATCGACCCTTTCAAACCTTGATATAACATCTTTGAACAATACGTCCACTGACTCATAAGATGATACATCGACCCTGTGACTTTCTGCAGTTACTCCCCTCTTGACCAATTCCTTCAGCGTCTCATCAGAGGCCTCGTTATCCGGGTCATAATGCACAATTACAATTTTGGCGCCTTCTTCTGCAAACCTGAAGGCCACTGACCGGCCAATTCCTTTCGAGGCACCAGTTATAACAACTACTCTACCAGGAGAATCATGCATAATATCTTACTCTTGGCCTACCTAACCCTCTTCTATCTCAATAATAGTCCTGCCCTTGTATGTCCCGCATTCAGGGCACACGTGATGGGGTAATATTGGCTCATTACAGTGGGGACAATTGACAATATTTGGCATTTTGACGCTATCGTGAGCTCGACGCGTGCCCCGTTTGGACTTGGATCTTTTCCTTTTTGGTAACGCCATAATCTATGTCTTTCCTCCTTTTATCTTCAGATTTTCAAGCTTTGAAAAACCAGGGTGACCCTTTTTTCGCTGACAATCACATTTTTCCATATTCAGGTTGGCCCCACATATAGGGCACAGCCCTGAGCAGTCTTCCCTACAAAGGAATTTCATGGGCAATGAGAGATAGATTTGCTCTCGGACAATTTCGTATAAATCGACCTCATTTTCGGTGATTAAATCAATCGACATATCCTCTTCCAAGAGTTCGATCTCTTTCTGATCAGAGTCTGTAAGGGCGAGCACCAGCGACAAACTGAAGTCGCAGTCCAGATCACTGGGGTAAGGCTCCAGGCATCTGTCACACCGAACTTCGGCCGTGCCATACAAGTGACCAGAAAGAACAAACTTGCCCCCCTGCCCGTAAATATTCATTTGAACCCTCAAAGGTCCACGGAGGCCAAGGACCTGATCATTCTCTTTATCACTCTGCCACCAGCCAGCCTTAAGGGTAAACTCAAACTGGCGGGGCCCATGCAAGATGGTTCTCAGGTCAATGATCATTTGGAAAAACTCTATTATAAAGCAATGTAAGACATTTTTCCTGAGAGTAACGTAAAGGGATAATTACATAAGTAGCTTCTGCTTTGTCAAGAGAATTAATCTTTATCGGCCCTTCCCGCTTCTCCATAAATAGAATATTGCAACAATTGAAGGGGGATACCCCTGGCTTACACCTTTAGTCCCATGTCGATTTTTGTCTTCCCACAACTTTTATGAGTTTATCCGACTGAAGCGTACCTCTATTTTCAAAAGGTGTTAATCCGCAAAATGAGTTCGTGCAGTCACAAGATATAGTGACTCCTTTCTGTGCCTCTTTTTGGGGCCTCAATAGTTTCCGCATTTTTTATTGACACTCAAGGTCCATTTTTAGTAAGCTCCTTAAGGTTATACATACAGTATGACCTATGCCTTCCCCATCTAGCAGGGGAAATTCTCCAAACGCATATTTCCCGGAAGCCAAGAACTCTGAGCTCCTAATCAATAACTTACTTCAAGGTCCTTGATCTTTTTTCCATGTGGAGATACAGAGAGCGACTTACCTATAATGAAAAGCTGAGGCGTTCGCTTTATGAAGTCTTGAGAGACGCATTGGAACGCCGACTTATGAAGATTTCTCTTATCGACTCTTTTTTCAATTACCAGAGAGAAGGGGTTCACTATAGCTTTCTGGATAAGAGCGAGCTGAAGCCAAAATCCAAGAAAATGGAAAAAGAGTCGGAGCTGTTTAACACCTTTATAGTAATCTTCTGTGAAGGTGCCGTCAGCCCGGAATTAAAAAACTATATCCGGTTTTTTCCTGAAAACAGCGTTGTAAAAAAGAATCTGGAATATCTCCCAAGCTTTACTATTTATAAGCGCTTTCAGCAAAATCTCAGGCATTTTGACAGTTCCCATTTCTTGGATTTCCTTCAGGACCTACTAAATATCGATTACGCCTTACTCATACAGCAAGATCCAACTATCAAAAAAAAGAACCGTTATTCCCTTACCCATTTCCATGTCAAGATTGACTGGCCCATAGCCGTTGCGGCCGAAGACCTGGCCAAATGGCTCAGGTACATTCAAAACAACTTGTATGAGAATGGCGACAAAGAGGCCCGCATCCTCCAAAATAAGCTCTTTGAATTCTATGGGTGTCATCATAGTGTTGGTGGGAGAAGGACTGCCGGGCTCATCGCTGCACAACTTTTGAGAAAATTGGATTCTATCTCGACAGTGTTTGTCTCCAGCTCTGAGTCGCGCTCAATGTATAAGTACTCTGAGCGAGGCGTATCAAAATTCTTTCTGATACAGTTGACAAATCAACAGGTTAATGCCCTAGCTCAGAGAGAGGGCATGGAACTGGAGACGTTCAAGTCAACCTATCTTTACGCGGCAGAGAATTTTTATATCGGTATATCAGAGGCATCTTATGGCCCAACCTTCTATTCTAAGCCCCCAGCGGATGGGAAACTCCGCAAACTAAGACCGGCCTATAACTGGTTAAAACTTAGAGATGAGTTTCTCCACCCAACGATTAACGCCTTGGATGCAAAACCCATCAGTTATGCCTGGGTTTATACCACCGACTAATATGACATAGAATTGGGGTAACGCCTTAGCCCCTCAAGAACAAAATCGTTGCCTTCTATGACAAAAAATTTCAGTCAACGTCCATATGTTGCCCTGCCTTTTAAAGCATCCATTCACCCTGTGAGCGATGCCATTTAAGCACATATGTATGCCCGTCATCTCCAACAACCTTAAAAAAGTCGTGATCTTCCCCGTACCACCTATCGACAATTTCCCTGACCTTTATATCCTCACCGTCCACAAGAAAATGAAGAGGCCGCTCATTTGCCTTATAGCCGGAGTATGTGATAACCTGAATTTTTTTGTTGTCAGTATCCTTTGGCATAAAGTCCTGATCCATTGAAAAAATTCACCAGGCCATAAAATTTCCGATCGCTTTCATTATACACTGCTAAAGAAAATATAACCAGAAACTAACCAAAATTGCTCAAGATGCCAGGATCCCCTTGTTTCATAACATTCAATATGTTAGTTTCCACATAGCTTTTTGAATTCCCCGGGGAGACAAGTTCACATTCTTTCGCAGACCCTTGGGCAAAGTTGCCTTATGTAAATAAGGAGGCCTTACCTCACACATGAATCCAAAAAAAGTCCTGACCCGCTTTGCTCCCAGCCCCACAGGGTATCTCCACATCGGTGGTGCAAGGACCGCGCTGTTTAACTGGCTTTTTTCCAGACAGCAGGGTGGGATATTCATATTGAGGATTGAAGATACTGATAAGCAGAGGTCTTCAGAAGAGGCCACCAAGGCCATCTTAGACTCCATGGAATGGCTAGGGCTGGATTGGGACGAGGGCCCTTATTTACAGTCTCAGAGATATGATATCTATAATGAATTTATAGAGCGTCTACTGAAGGAAGGGCAGGCATATCACTGTCGTTGCCGCCCAGAGGAACTGGAAGAGAAAAGGAAAGAGGCCAAGGCAAGGGGACTCAAACCCAAATATGATGGAAAATGCCGCGATCTGGGGCTTGGTCCTGAACCTGGTTCGGTGGTCAGACTGAAAACTCCACTAAGTGGCACAACAGAATTTCACGATCTGATAAAAGGCCCAATCCGATTTAACAATGAGGAACTGGACGATCTCATTCTGAAGCGATCTGATGGAACTCCCACATACCACTTGGCGGTCGTGGCCGACGATATTAGCCTTGGCATCACTCATGTAATAAGAGGTGACGATCACGTCAACAACACCCCCCGCCAGATATTGATTTACGAGGCACTGGGAGAACCCGTCCCGCTCTATGCCCACCTGCCTATGATCCTCGGGCCTGACGGTCGAAGACTCAGCAAGAGACATGGAGCCATGTCGGTCACAAGTTATAGGGACATGGGTTACCTCTCACACGCCCTGCTCAACTCCCTGGCTCGGCTTGGATGGTCGTATGGTGATCAAGAGAGGTTCACAAAAGAAGAACTCATAGAAAAATTTTCCCTCTCAAACGTGGGT
This sequence comes from uncultured Desulfobacteraceae bacterium, assembly GCA_964473615.1. Classification (GTDB taxonomy): domain Bacteria; phylum Desulfobacterota; class DSM-4660; order Desulfatiglandales; family Desulfatiglandaceae; genus CAYYPQ01. The sequence continues at coordinate 17,726 of CAYYPQ010000030.1, read as the reverse complement.
AAGTCGGCCGGGGTTTTCAATGCCGATAAACTCCTGGACCTGAATGCCTGGTATATCCGGAACTCGGCCAGCACATTCCTTGCAGAGCAACTGGGCCCTTTTTTAAAAGCACTGGGCTTTGAGGGCATTGATAATGAAAAGTCAATTCAAGTGGTAGACACCATCAAGATGCGAAGCAAGACGCTTATCGAAATGGCAGAAGGTGCCTGCTTCTATTTTCAGGAAGAGCTCACCTACGAAAAAAATGGAGACGATAAGTTTTTGAAACCTGATGTCTTGCCACTATTTGAAGACCTGAAGAAAAGACTTGAGAGAGGACCTGAATTCGACCTTCCCGGCCTTGAGAGGCTATTTGAGGACTTCTTGGAGGAAAAAGGGATCAAGCTGAAAAAAATAGCTCAACCACTAAGGGTAGCCCTCACCGGTAAAACTGTGAGCCCGGGTATTTTCGAGGTGATGAACGTCCTCGGCAAGCAAAAGGTGCTCAATAGGATTAACAGGGCAATCAGTCATATAGGAACTTAAGGCCAGAGAAGTTTCGCCTGCCCGGCCCGTATAGGCCAAAATTTAGGATCTTGGCCTATATGGTCGGCTGGAACAGGAAAATTTTTTATTAATTTCAAAGGTACATAGCAGAAAAGACCAAAGGGGGTTTGTTGATCATGGAGATAAGAATTCTAGGTGTTGTGGGATCAGGCCAGATGGGATCGGGGATTGCACAGGTTGCCGCCTCCAGCGGGTTAGATGTTATCATGAATGATGTCAAAGATGAATATGTGGAGAGGGGGTTTTCCGCCATTGAAAAAAGCCTTGGACGTATGATCAAGAGGGAGAAGATCAGCCGGGAAGACCAAGAGGCCATACTAGGGAGGATTGAGGGCTCCACATCTCTCAAGGATATGATTAAGGCCGATTTTGTAGTGGAGGCCGCGATAGAAAATGAGGCACTGAAACAACAAATCTTTAAGGATCTGTCCGAATATTGTAAGGAAGGCGCTATCCTCTCCTCAAATACCTCTTCAATCTCCATTACTAAGATCGCATCCGCGACAGAAAGGCCGGAAAAGGTCATCGGCATGCATTTCATGAACCCTGTTCCCGTCATGAAGCTCGTTGAAATCATCAACGGCCTGGCCACTTCCGAAGAAACTTTTGAAATAACGCGAGATTTGGCCCTAAAAATGGGCAAAACCCCAGTGTCCGCGAATGACTTTCCCGGCTTTATAAGCAACAGGATACTCATGCCAATGATCAATGAGGCAATATACGCCCTCTTTGAAGGGGTGGGCAAGGCAGAAGATATTGACCAGGTCATGAAACTAGGCATGAATCATCCTATGGGCCCTCTTGCACTAGCCGACCTTATCGGTCTGGATACATGTCTTGCCATCATGGAAGTCCTGCACCACGGATTGGGCGACGACAAATACCGGCCATGCCCTTTATTGAGGAAGTATGTTGATGCCGGATGGCTGGGCAGAAAAACGGGCAAGGGCTTTTACGTCTATTCATGATTAGCAGGACCAACTTCCATAACATGGGTTTTGGGCACCCACGGGTGTTTGGGGTATTCCATTTGCAACTTTGATAGTTTTGTAGTAGGTTGTATTTAATAAGCAACATTTGGAACATACAGATATGCATTATTGTGGCCTTATCTACAAACCTGAAATTTAGGAGAAAGGACCATGGCAAAGATATTGATTGTGGACGATGAGGAGCATATCCGTTACCTGTACTCAGAGGAATTAGGCGAAGCAGGCTACGAAGTCACTACAGCCGATAGTGGGTACAGGCTCCTGGAAAAGATCGAGGATGAGAAGCCGGATCTCGTCGTCCTGGATATAAAGATGGTGGATTATAATGGGCTGGATTTGTTGCAGGACATTCGGAATAAATTCTATAACCTCCCAGTCGTACTCTGCACGGCCTATGACACCTTTAAAGAGGATATGAAGTCCATTGCGGCGGATTTTTATGTAATCAAATCCTTTGATTTGACTGAACTCAAGAATAAGATAGCCATGGCATTGGAGGCCGGGAACCAATCCAAATAGGGGCGCTGTCCATGACGCAATCAGCAAAATACGGGCATGCCTCGCCCCGGTAAAATAGCAGCCTCTGCGTATGGCCGGAGAACAAAAGTGGAGTTTAAGGAAAAAACATAATGGAAACCAGTAACTTAGACTTTACGGTCTCAAAGTTGGGAGAATGCCGGATACCCTCTCCCATGTCAGCGGTACAATTTGTGGACGATGCAGAACGCGGGCTTTATTTTTCAAGATTACAGGAGGTTGATTCCTGTCTGGAATCGGGCGAGAAACCTCCCTGTTTTGAGATGGCAGGGCCGAGGCAGAAGATCTACTTTGATCCCTCTAAGCTCAAGTGTGGGATCGTAACGTGTGGCGGGATTTGCCCGGGTCTAAATGACGTTATCCGTGCGGTCGTCCTAAGTCTTTTCCACCATTATGGGGTACAGACTGTCTTTGGCTTCAGATATGGTTTTGAGGGTCTCTCCCCGAGCTTTCGTCATCCTCCCATTGAGTTGACCCCTCATGAGGTCGCCGATATTCACCAGCAAGGTGGAACTATCCTGGGTTCATCCAGGGGACCTCAGGATATCTCTGAGATGGTCGATACACTGGACCGGATGAATGTCGGGATCCTATTTTCCATAGGGGGGGATGGAACCCTTCGCGGTGCCCAGGCCATCTCCGAGGAGATAGGGAGGCGCGGCCTGAAGATTGGTGTAATAGGCATCCCGAAGACAATAGATAATGATATCTCTTATGTGAGCAAGTCGTTCGGCTTTGAAACGGCAGTTGCCGAGTCGAGAACGGCAATTTATTGCGCCCATGTTGAGGCCGTCGGTGCCAGGAACGGTATTGGCCTTGTGAAGCTGATGGGCCGAAATGCCGGCTTCATAGCCGCAAATGCCACCCTTGCCAATAGTGAGGTAAACTTCTGCCTTGTGCCTGAGGCACCTTTTACCCTTGAATCCTTCCTTCAGGCCCTCAGGGACAGGCTGGAAAATAGGGGGCATGGGGTAGTAGTAACGGCAGAGGGAGCAGGTCAGAATCTGATGGGAGAGAGGGATGAGAAAGACGCGTCTGGAAATCTCCGCTTTAATGATATAGGCCTTTTCCTGAAGGACAAGATAAATGTCTATATGAAAAAAGTGGGCATGGAAGTAAGCCTAAAATATATCGACCCCAGCTATATGATTCGAAGCAGGCCGGCGAATCCGCATGACTCTGTGTTTTGTTTACTTTTGGGCCATAATGCGGCACATGCGGGGATGTCTGGTCGAACCAATATGTTGGTGGCTTACTGGAATGGCGAATATACCCATGTGCCTATCCCATTAGCCGTATCCAGGCGCAAGCAGATCGACCCGAATGATAGATTATGGAGCAGTGTTCTGGCCTCAACAGGCCAGCCCAGAGAGATGCGCTGAGGCCCCAAATAAACACAGCTACTTGTGATATTTCTCATTGTTTATGATGGTAAACGCCCTGTATAACTGTTCGAGAAGCACGAGGCGGCTCATTTCATGGGTCAAGGTTAGCGAGGATAGACCGAGAACCTCATCTGCTCTTCCCAGGATTCTCTTTGAAAGCCCCAAGACCCCACCAATAATAAAGGCCAGACGGTTTTGAGTAAGGGCTAATTTCTTTATTCGTCCTGCAAGACCCTCAGAATCATATGCCGTCCCAGCCCTATCTAGGGCGATAACATGGTCTCGGGCAAGGAGCCTCTTGTCGATCAACTCACCTTCCCTGACCAGGACCTGGCTTTTCCCCATGGCCTTTGTGGCCCTGACCGGCTTCACCACCACCCATTCCATATTTGCATATCTTCTAAGCCGATCCAGATAAAAATCTTCTCCCTGTTTGAGAAAAGGGGCCCGGGTGCGTTCAACTACAATGATTTTGATTTTCAGCATAAAGACGCGCACCCAATCAAGAAGCTTCTATTTCTTCTTTAGATCTAGAAACCTTGCTATTTCTCTTGTCATTTCGCGTACAAAGACCTGCATATCTTCCCCTTTAAGGGGCCTTCCGGGAGCGGGATACTTGGAGATCTTTTCTGACTCGATCTGAATAGGGGCATTCCTCAGTTCCATTTTAGGGCTTACGGAAAATTCTGGGCCAAAGTTATCATTAAAGTACATATCCTGAAATACTGCGAACTTAAGCACATGGGCCGTGGAATCGAGCACTCCTACCTCTCCGGGGAGGACATGCCCTGCCTTCAATGCCCTTTTCAAACCGGCCAGGGACTCTCCCCCCTGAGTACACGCGATGTTCCCATTTCTGTTGGCAACGATCATGGAATCCATGATTTCCTGTTCCCTTACCTGGACTATGAAGACCTTCCTTGCACCTGCCGCGTGGTTGTAAGACTTTACCAGCTCTATCACCCGTGGCATGGATACAGGGTTGCCTATCATAGCCGCCTGGGCCACACTAGCCCGTACGGTCACTGGCACAAAATCCCTCTCATCAGGGTCTTTCTTTGAATAATATCGGTAAACAGGGTCTGCGTGTTCCGACTGCACCCCTATGATCTTGGGGAGCGAACCTATGACTCCGGCCGTGAAAAATTTCAGGAAACCACTCATAACGGCAGTGATATTACCGGCATTGCCGATTGGGACAACAATCACCTTATCGCTAAGCTCATAATCAAAATCCTGGGCTATCTCGAAAGAAAAGGATTCCTGTCCCAGAATACGCCAGCTATTCTTTGAATTCAAAAGTGCGACATTATAATTCTCTGCAAGGGATTCGACCACTTTCATACAATCGTCAAACACACCTGGTAACTCGAGGACCTTGGCCCCGCTGCCCAGTGGTTGTGACAATTGCTGGGGAGTCACCTTGCCTTTTGGCAGAAGGACTGCCGATTTCAGAAAATCCCCCAGATAAGATGAATAGAGTGCCGCTGCTGCAGAGGTGTCCCCGGTGGAGGCACAGATGGTCAATAGATTAGAGATTTTTTCCTTTTTGGCCAGATAATTGATATAGCTTAGGGCACAGGCCATGCCTCTGTCCTTGAATGAGGCGCTGGGGTTGAGCCCATCATTCTTGAAGTAAAAATTTATTCCCACATCCTCCTTTAGACGGGAATTCGCCTCTACCAATGGCGTATGTGCCTCACCAAGATAGACGACCTGGTCCAGGGGAATTATGGGGGCAATGAACTCATAGTAGCGGAAAATACCTTTTAGGGACTTGTGGTTTAACATCTTGCGATAATCAAAGACCCTGCGCCACGTATCGCCGCCAACCCCGTTGATATATTGCATGTTCTTGTCGTGGAGCAATAGCACCTTGCCGCATTCAGGGCAGGTATAAAGGAGCTGGGCTATATCAAATTCACGTTTACAGCCAAGGCATCTATAGACCATTTCCCCATGAGGCCTGGGCACCAAATATGGACGAATGTCTTTTGGGAATTCTTTGAGCTTCACGTCTATTTCCTCATATTGATCTAACTGTGTATGCGGTTAGCTCAACCTCATATCATTTGTGGGGCCAACCTATGCAAGGACACCTGAAGATAGAACACCGAACAACCAATTTCAAACCTCAGGAGTTAAAATACTTCGACATCCGATATTTCGTATCAGTTTAGCCCTCTTCAAAATAGTTTGGTCGCATTACCCTCTTATCATAAGCCGCATCTTACTGATATTACAAATAGCCACAAATTTCAATAATAGAGTTTTGATACAGTAATTGACAGGCCATTATCATTTCGTCTAAAAAGGGGTGGGCAAATTACCTACCCAGATTTAAACAGACTCTTGGCGGCATGACGACATGTATATTCCAAAAGACCATAGATTTTATAGATTCCTGGCGCTCTTATGGATGGCGCTGATTTTTTGGCTCTCGAGCAAATCAAATCTGCCAGCGCCGACACTTTTCTGGGGTCAAGACAAGCTCGCACATGCGCTTGTCTTCGGTATTCTAGGCCTGCTTTTCTGTCGCTCATTTAACCCAAGGGAGGAGAATCTGCCTTGGAACCGGATACTTCTGATAACCGTTCTAGTTGGTGCATTTGGCTGCTTTGACGAGATACATCAGCTTTTTGTCCCTGGGCGGGAAGCCAGCATATGGGACGTAGCGGCAGATACCTTCGGAGGCCTTCTCGCGTCCCTTATTATTTGGAAGAGATAATAAATTCCAGTAGACGAATAGTTACCAAAAATTTTTGACTTATTTGATTAGTTCTGCAAGAGTGGAATCCATGCAAATCATCAAAAGACTGGGTGCAGAAACACTTAGATATTTGCAAAGAATGGGAATCATGTGCATCTTCCTTTTCAAGGCCGTTTTCTATGCCTTCACCCCTCCCCTAAAATTCATACGTGTCCTCAGGCAAATCCGCTTTATCGGATTTCAATCCACTTTTGTAATAATGCTTACCGGATGTTTTACCGGCATGGTATTAGGCTTCCAAGGATATCATAGCCTGAGTCGTTTCGGCTCAGATGCCTTCCTGGGACCTGCTGTGGGTTTTGCCCTCATTAAGGAATTGGGGCCCGTCATATCTGCTCTGATGGTGACAGGAAGGGCCGGTTCAGCAATCACCGCGGAAATCGGTGTGATGCGTATGAGCGAGCAGATTGACGCCCTCGAGCTCATGGGTCTCAATCCTTATCGTTATCTGGTGGTCCCCAACCTTGTGGCAGGAATAATTTCACTGCCTTTATTGGGTGCCATCTTTGATGTAATGGGCATCATGGGAGGATATCTGATAGGTGTCAAACTTCTTGGGGTCAGTGCCGGCACATATTTTGGGGAAATGGCCAATTATCTGGAGATGCCGGACATAATGGAGGGGATCTATAAGTCCCTCAGCTTTGGCGTTCTCATTGTTTGGGTCTCTTGTTACAAGGGCTATTACGCAGGGATATTCAGTGGCTTTGGTGCGGAGGGCGTCAGCAAGGCCACAACCCAGGCGGTGGTCCTTTCTTCGGTGTTGATCCTTGTTTGGGATTATTTCATGACTTCATTGCTCTTTTAGTGCCTTATAAACAGATTTGGGTTCAAAAGCGGCAGAAAAGTGACACCTTGAATCTTTGAGCCGATGGTTGTTGACTTTGGACAACAATGAGAAAATATGATGATCAAAATCGAAGATGTCTACAAATCATTTGATGGAAAAGAAGTCCTCAAAGGCGTCTCCTTGGAGGTCAAAAAGGGGGAGGTCGTTGCCCTCATCGGTGGAAGTGGGTGCGGGAAAAGCGTACTACTTAAACATCTGTCTGGTCTGATGCAACCCGATCGAGGACGCATCGAGGTGGATGGAAATGACGTCAACAGGCTTCGGGGCAAGAGTCTGGCCCGTCTGAGGGATCGCCTGGGCTTTCTTTTCCAGGGGGGGGCCCTATTCGATTCCATGACCGTCTTTGAAAACGTGGCCTTTCCCCTAAAAGAAAAGACCAGACTAAATGATGATCTCATCCAGGAAAGGGTCTCAAAGGAACTGGCTCACGTGAGCCTGTCGGGTTCGGAAAACAAGTATCCCTCACAGATAAGTGGGGGTATGGTTAAACGGGCGGCCCTTGCAAGGTCATTGGTAATGGACCCCGAAATCATGTTTTTCGATGAGCCCACAACAGGGCTAGACCCGGTTATCGGTCTGGCGATCCTTAAACTTATCGATGCCTGTCACAAGAGGATCTCCTTTACCGGAATTATTGTGACCCATGAAATCCCAAGAGTCTTCGAAATCGTCGACAGGGTGGCCATGCTCCACGGGGGCATTATTTGGGCAGAGGGGACCCCTAGAGATGTTATGTCATCACGGGACCCTATTGTCAGGGCATTCGTTGGTAATACCACAAAGGGCTCTTAAAGGCCTTGACGCGGCGGAGATGATATTGAGGACATCGATACGCAATGGATAGCATGCAAGACAGGGGGGGATAGATGAAAAAATTTGATCTTGAACTGGCTGTGGGGCTATTTATGATAGCAGGGATCATTTGCCTTGGATATCTGTCCATCAGGCTTGGAAAGATGGAGGTGCTTGGTGGAAAGGGGTACGAGATTGAGGCCATTTTCTCGAATAGCGGCGGACTCAAGACCGGATCATCTGTTATCATTGCAGGGGTGGAAGTGGGACGCGTCAAGGGTATCTGGCTGGATGATTATCAGGCCAAGGTGGTCATGAAAATACAATCAGATGTAAAGGTCCAGGAAGATGCCATTGCCTCAATAAAGACAAAGGGTTTGATAGGAGAAAAATACATAGGCATTACACCCGGCGGATCCGATAATTATATTAAACCAGGGGGACGGATCCGCGATACGCAGTCCGCGGTGGATCTGGAGCAGTTGATTTCAAATTATGTCTTTGGAAAACTATAGTAAAACCTCCAAGCCCGAAAAAAGTGTATTAAAAACAAAACTTCGGCGATTGCCGCCAATAGAATATTGGGATATCCTTGTGCAGCAAAAAAGCTACTAGACTATTTAACTATTGAGATTACGCTATATTCAGCTAAACAGTTAAAGGGTCAGATAAGGGAGTTGCTATGCCTGGAAGGCGGATGTATTTGATGACTTTTTTGTTGTTCCTCCTCATTTCAACTTCTGCTCCGTCGATGGCAGGGGAAGCAACCGAACAGATAAAAGAAACATCTGATAAGATAATTGCTATCCTGAGCGATCCTGCATTGAAGAAGCCGGAGAAGGCCCAGGAAAGAGAGAGGTTGCTTCGGGCTACGGTGGACAAACGATTTGATTGGGAAGAGATGTCCCGCAGGACCCTTGCCAGACACTGGTCCAGGAGGACTGATAAAGAAAAGAAAGAGTTTATTGATCTGTTCGGGAAGTTCTTAGAGCGCACCTACATGCACAAGGTGGATGATTATTCCGGTGAAAAGGTCGTTTATGGGGGTGAAAAAATAGAGGGGAATTATGGCATCGTGAAAATAAAGATTGTAGGCCATAACGAGAGAGAGATCCCCGCGCTTTACAGGGTGAAGAAGAAGGGCAAAAAATGGTACGTCTATGACGTGTCTGTCGAAGGCGTCAGCCTAATAAACAATTACCGCACCCAGTTCAATAGTATCATCGTGAGATCATCTTATGATAAATTGGTCCAAAAACTGAAGGCCAAACTGGCAAAAAAATAGCCCGCGCACCCACAAGGAACTTTGGCTCTGAACCTAGGAATTGGTATCTCATGGCGATTGTTGACCGGATGTTAATGTTAGTTCTGTTGAGCTGTTTTCTGATCCTTCAACCCGCCCTCTCTTTTGCAGAAATATTTACACCTCCCTTTTTACCCAGACTGCCAGCCGCCGTTCAGACACGCCATGACGAATCAGGGAATGCAGAAACCAGCCATCAGGGCCATTTAAGAATATGCCAGTCAAATCTAGACGCTGATTTAGATGTCTTCCCCGAAGAGTTTACGGAGGAAGACCTGATTCCTGATCCCCTTGAGCCCATCAATAGGCTCTTTTTCCATTTCAATGACAAGCTCTATTTCTGGGCAGTCAAACCCATTGCTATCGCTTATAACAGGGTGTTAACTGAACCCGCAAGGATCTGTGTGCGCAACTTTTTTTCCAATCTGGATATGCCGATTCGTGCGGTAAACTGCCTGTTACAGGGTAAGATTAAGGGCTTTGGAACAGAAATAACACGCTTCCTTATGAATTCGACAATAGGAGGGCTTGGGTTGACTGACCCGGCAAAGAAGACCTTTAATATCGAGATGAGAGATGAAGATCTTGGCCAGACATTCGGATTTTTTGGCCTCGGCCCTGGCATATATATAAATTGGCCTTTTTTAGGACCGTCCAGCCTACGCGATACAATAGGATGGCTGGGAGATGGTTTTCTCGATCCATTGAATTACTTCGTTACACCGGCAAAGTATAACATTGCTGTCAAGGGCTTCGATAATCTGAATAAGGTCTCTCTCAGACTTGGTGAGTACGAATCACTCAAAAAGGCCGCCCTTGAACCCTATGTCTCACTCAGAGACGCCTATCACCAGAATCGCCAGCATCAGATAAAAAAATAAAGGGGCACAGGTTATCTCTTAAAACTCGATACCCCTTCTTGACTTGATACCCTTCTGGAAGGGATGTTTAATCTCCTTCATCTCGACCACCGTATTCACGGCGTCAATGACATCGGGATGGGCATTTCGTCCGCTAAGCAGAAGCCCTATGTTCTCAGGTCTTTTTGCCAACATCTTAGTGATTTGTCCCGCCCCTATTAGACCATAATGGGTAGCGATGTTGATTTCATCCAATACAATCAGCCCGTATTTACCTGAAAAGATTAGACTGACAGAGACCTCCCATGCCTTCTTGGCCGCGTCCTGGTGTTTTCTTTCCCTTTGGGCGGTTTTTTTGTCAAGGAAGCCCTCGCCCATGGTCCTGATATCCAGGTTGGGGAGACTCTTTATTGCCTTGACCTCTCCGTAGGGTCGGGGCGACTTGACAAATTGTAGTATGGAGGACCGAACTCCAAGGCATGAAAGAAAAAAGGCCTTGCCGAGACAATAAGTGGTCTTGCCTTTACCGTCTCCTGTAACCACCTCAACGCCACCTTGGTCGACCCTGTTCCTATCCCCCTTTGAGCGAGATACCCTTATTTCAGTAACCAGGTCGGCCCTTTCAATAATTTCTTTCGGGGCCTCCGGTCCAGTCAAGACCAGCTCTACGTTGGAGGCCTTTTCTTTCATCAGCGCCAGGATGTCCTTTAAGCTAATGACACCTAAGTTCAATATAGAATGAATGCCGTTTAAAATCACAATATCGAAATTACCCGTTATAATTGCCTCTTTGGCCCTTACATAAGAGGCTACTACCTTGGTCTCATCCAGACTGCCACCCGGAGAACTATTTTCGATTGCAGTATGATCAATGACCAGGTTGGGTCTAAGGAGTTCGGAGGCAACACCCCCGGCATCAGAAAATTCATGATCCATAAAACAGGTAATCAGGGTCCGGAGATTTTGGCCCGCTGCCCTGAGAGCCAACCCGATGGGAGCGAAGTTGAATTGCTCTGTCGTCCCGGTATATGCCTGAATGAGGCCCTTTTTTAACACAAGCAATCCCCTTCTCAAGAGAATCTGGTTTCCTGCTTTCCTCTTGACTTTATAGTATCATATAAGACATGACAACACCAAAGGTGATAGGTTACAACCTCGGACATATTGACAACAAAACCTATAATCAGATAAGAATGCACAACGATTTACCGCAATGAACCTGACAACCTGATTGGCTACAGTAAAGAATCCGGGTCCAAAGGGCCCGGCTTTGGCTTGCCCCCAGAGGAGGCTTGTTTACTCTTGTATCTCCAGATTGACTAAAGTGATCTAAAATGCCTAAAGTGTCTAAAATTAAGGAATTTTATGTCATTTTACTGAATAGAAGAGCGAAGCTCTACATTAATCCCGCCCGGGGCGGGACTCACTTCATGTGTTACCAAAAAGGGAGGACCGTTCATGACACAACATAACAAAATGGACACTGAAACCTTGTCCATGGTGCTCGATACCATCTCAAAACTGGAAAAAGACAAGCTTTCTCTGGAGACCAAGCTGCAAATGGACCTCACAGGAGAGTTCCCCATGGATCTCATCCGATTCATGCTTGGACCCGACGTGGCCCTCCATCTGATATTTATCCCGGAGGAGTATGGGGGACTGGGAGCCAACACCTCCGAAATTGCCTTGGTATCGGAAAGAATGGCAAAAATGGACCTGGCTGTGGCGACCTCTTTCTTGGCAATCTGCCTGGGAATGGACCCGATACGAGTAGGGGCAACCACGGAGCAGAAGGAAAAATATATTTCCAAGATCGCAAATGAGGGCCTCATTATCGCCTATGGCGTCACAGAACCCGAGGCAGGGTCCAATGTCCAATCCCTTAAGACCAAGGCCGAGAGGGTACTGGACGGGAAAGGAAAAATCAAAGGCTATAGCATCAACGGGCAAAAGCAGTTTATTACAAATGGCGGGGTAGCGGATCTTTATACAATCCTTGCAAATACACCGGAAGGCCCCTCCTTTTTTATTGTGGAGGCCGGTGCCAAGGGTCTGATACCGGGCAAGCATGAAGATAAACATGGGATCAGGGCCTCCAATACATGCCCCCTGACCTTTGAAGACATGTTCGTCCCTGCTGAGAACCTCGTCGGAGGCGTTGAGGGTCAGGGCCTAAAGCAGGCCAATCAGGTCTTTGGTTATACGAGACTTATGGTAGCCACCTTCGGGCTGGGTGGTGGAATGGCCTCCCTTGAGAGGGCCATCAAATATTCAAAGGAGAGGGTACAGTTCGGTACGACGCTTGCCGAGAAGCAGGGATATACCCACAAAATCCTGGTTCCACACGCCGTTGAATTAGAAGCGGCAAGGGCATACATTGAAAAAACGGCACGCAGGCTGGATTCGGGCCAGGAGGACCTGCAGGTAGAGGGATCAATTGCCAAGTATTTCACCACCGAGGCCGGTGATGCCATGGCGAATGACGGGATTCAGGCATTGGGTGGATACGGCTATATGCGCGAGTATGAGGTGGAAAAGATCAAGCGAGACGTGAGGATCCTCCCTATATATGAAGGCACCAGCGAAATACAGAGGAATATTATATCCATATTCCGCCTGAGGAGCACCGTTCGTTCCAAAGGGAACTTTTATCTTGAAATCGCCGAAGGCCTGGACAGACTACTTGAGGACTGTTTCGGCCCTTTACTTGCGAAGGCCATCAGGACTATGAACACAACAATTCTCACCACCCGAAGGCATAAATTGACGCGATCGCAGTATGTGATGTTTCTACTGGCCGATATGATGACATGGTGTGAGGTTGCTGAGGCGCTTTGTCACAAGGCCTCTGTCTATAAAGGTGACCAGGACAGGTCGCCTTCCTTTATGATGGCCTCAGCCAGGCTTTTTGTGAGAGAGGCCATACAAAAGGTCTATATCAACTCCCTGAAAATCCTCTATGGTTGTGATCAAACCATGGGTGTTGATAAAGATTTTGAGGGCCTTAATGCCATAGACATGGCAGATGCCTTGAAGGATAATCTTAAGGATATGGATTTGATCGCTTCTGAATTGGTCGCGTAACGCCGGATAGCCTTCGCGAAATACTTACAGGCCTAGTAACACCTTGGCCTATTCAACCTGCTGATGTGTTACCAGACGTACACATTTTAGGGCCCCATATTGCAAAAAAAAACCTACCGCCGTCCCAACAGGCCTTATCCGCGTCGAAGACAGCGCCGTAGCGCTGAGGCCGATTATAAAAATCCCAAGATAGACCCGAGACTCGGGCCGATCTTCGAAAAAATTGGGACACCGGAACACAGCCCCTTCAAGCCTGACCCGTTTCAATTAGAGGCCCTTGATCTAATCAGGGATTATGATGTGCTTGTGAGCGCCGCCACAGGCTCCGGGAAGACCTGGATTGCCTCACAGTCAATTCACTCATATCTTGATCAAGATTTGAGGGTATGGTACGCATCCCCCCTTAAGGCCCTTTCTAATTCCATCTACCGCGAATTCTGCCGTGAATTCGGCTCTTCATCCTGTGGCATTATCACCGGGGATCGTAAGGAAAATGCAGATGCCCCGGTCGTTGTCGGCACAACGGAAATCCTGCGAAATCAGCTCTACGATGCCATGCATGAGGGTACCAGTATTCGAACCGACCTGGTCATTCTCGATGAGGCCCATTACTTGAGCGATCCGGACAGGGGCGTAGTCTGGGAAGAAGTCCTCATCTACCTGCCCTCGAGAGTAAGACTTTTACTCCTTTCAGCCACAATATCCAATGCAGAAGAGATATGTGAATGGCTCAGGGATATTCGAGGTACCCCAAACAGGGTGGTTCGTTCAGGGGAGAGACCTGTTCCCCTGGAAATGCTCTTCCTTTTACCCAGCGGCCTTGTTGTGCCCCTATCGGGCAAAAAGGGACTTAACCCTAAGGTCAAGAACTTTGTTGCCTCTGAGATGCAGAGAAAAGGGAGGAGACCTGCGCCGACCAATTTTGGTACTATCATCTCTTGTCTGAGAAAACTTGACCTGTTGCCTGCGATCTTTTTTCTCAAATCGAGAACAGACTGTGATAAGGCCATCCTTACCTGCCCACCGGTTGAAGGTACACCCGAAGTCAAAAAGGATCTTAAAGAGACCGTGATGGCCTTTTTGAAGAATTATCCTCATCTCAAAAAACACAGGCAGATAAAAACCCTTCTTGAATCAATGGTGGGATCTCATCATGGGGGACAACTGCCTTACTGGAAGTTGCTCATAGAAAACATGATGAATAATGGCTACCTGGAGGCCATTTTCTCTACTTCCACAGTAGCTGCGGGTGTAAATTTTCCGGCCAGGACAGTCATACTTGTGCAAAGTGACCGTTACAACGGCCGAGAGTTTATCGACCTTTCCGCAACCGAACTCCAACAAATGACCGGACGTGCAGGAAGGAGGGGAAAGGATTATGTGGGCTTTGGGCTTGTAATACCAGGCCTGCATCAGGATCCCCTTCTCATTCATGAACTAAAAGGCGCACCTCCGGAACCCCTCTCAAGCCAGATCCACATAAATTTCTCCATGACCCTCAACCTCCTCCTTTCTCATACGCCATCCGAGGTCAAGGACCTTATAGAGCGTTCATTTGCGGCCTTCCAGGAGAGGAACTCAGAGGCATCACCCATAAGGCGCTGGACGCAAATGGTGGCGGACTTAAAAAAAATGATTCCAAGAGGCAACTGCGATATAAGCGATCCATATGAGGTCATGGAAAACGTTCAGAAGAGATCAGAACTGCATGAGGAGCTAAGGAGACTGACACGCTCTTTTCGCCATGGGCACAAGACATATATCCCCAAGAAGTACCTCCAGCCTGGGAGGCTCTTTCTTCACAAAAACAAGGGTATCTATATCGTCTTTGAAACATATATGGACCAGGAAAGGCTTGTCTGCCTTGCGCACAATATCAAGAAGACCTCTCATGGCAGGAGACGTCGGCCAAGATTGATCAAGGTCGACCTGAATCAAATCAAGGACATCTTCAATTACCGAATAGACCTTTCAGGCGACTATTCCACAGAAAGGTTGGGCCATCTCTTGAAGGACATCCCTGTTCACCGTCTGGAAACCTTGACGATTGACGATTCCGGGCAGGGGCATTCAGTTAAAGAAGAATTGGAAACCGTGAAACAAAGGCTGGGCTCACTTCCATGTGAAGGGTGCGAATACCTAAAGACCTGTCATGGTACCAAGAAGGCCTCCCTCAGAAGGCTACTTCGTGACTTTGCATTTCTATCCATGCATATGGAGGCAACCCAGGGCGGATTGTGGCTGAGCTTCAAGCGTCATGTGCGATTCTTGAAAGAAACCGGCTTTGTAGATGAAACGGACCGACTGACGCCTGACGGATACTGGGCCACCAATCTGAGGCTTGACCAGCCACTGGTAATAGCAGAGGCCATCAGGAGAGGTTGTCTGGCAGGGCTTTCCCCTGATATCCTGGCAGGAACTATTGCTCCTTTTGTGTGGGACAGGGGGGACTATCAAGTGGAGCTAAAGATAGAGGGAGGGCTGGACATGAGTGATATTGAATTCACATTCAATAAGATCGTGGACCATATCGAACCGATCATGGCCCTGAAAAAGAAACGGGGATTTGAAAGCCCCCCTATACTATACTGGCCTGCAGTGGCCCTATTCTTCTGGGCAGGAGGGCATTCCTGGGAGCGGCTCCTGGACGTTGTACACATTGACGAGGGAGATATGGCATCGCTAATCATGAGGACCGCGGACCATCTCAGACAGGTCTCAAACCTGAGAGAAACACACCCCAAGATCGCCTCTGTCGCTCAAGATGCCACTGAGCTTATAATGCGAGAACCGGTTTACATCCCCTAACCGCTCTGATTCTCGAGCCCGCTTGCCTTAAAGTAGTCCTTCCGGGCCCAACCCCTCGTGACTCAGAAAATCCTGGATGATCTCCCCTAATTCGCCGGTCCTTCCAAAGTAAAAATGATCCGACCCAGGGATAACCCTGAATTCTACTTCCGGATTCCATCGTGAAAGCATTTTCTTAATTATGGCCGGTGGCCCGATATCGTCATCAGATCCTGATATGACCAGTTTAATCTTTGGGCTGTATTCAAGGAATGAAAAATCCACAAAGTTCACGGGCGGAGAAATCATGATCATACGCTTGGCATGGACAAACTTATCAAGGCCCAGGGCATTTACCCATGCACCAAATGAATATCCGGCCAGATCGACCTGCGTCTTACCCAGCCCATGAAGATACTCCAAGGCCGCCCCTACGTCATCCTGCTCACCAACACCATTATCATACTTCCCGCCGCTCAGGCCCACGCCCCTGAAGTTGAACCGGAGAGTGCCGTAACCCTCTGCGCGGTATGACCTCACCACCGATTCAACAACATTGTTATACATATCCCCCCCAAAAAGGGGGTGTGGATGGGTAACGACTACCGCCTGTTCTCTTTCGGTATTTTCCACAAGGGCCTCTATCTTCAGCCCTGAAGACTGTATAAAGATCTTTTCTTTATCAACTCCTAGCTCATCCATAGTCCTCTTCATTCCAATCGTAGCAAGAGATTGTGTCACCGCTTTTCAGAGTGAATTCAGGTATTAAATCCATCATTGTCTATATATCTGTGCAGTTTGGCGGTGCAGAGATAATACTATTTATTCGTAGCTGTTAGAGAAAAGACGGCTGCTTGTGGAAGAGACTCGATAGAGAAGTCTTTATTGAGGGTCCAGTTCTCTCCGGCATCTTTGCTAATCCATATTTGACCAGCGGCATCACCTGTACCTGCAAAAAGCGTATCGTTTTGGGCATCATAAGCGAGAGACAGAGTCGCTAGCTCCGGTAACGAGATGCTATTTAGTTGCTTCTTAAAGGTCCAGTTCTCCCCGCCATTATCGCTCACCCATATTTGAGCCTGCTTATAGCCCGTACCTGCTATGATTCTATTCCTCCGTGAATCAAAAGTTAAGCAATAGACACGAGGCTGCGGAGGCAACTCTTTAGACAGGTCCTTCTTAAGGTTCCAATTGTTCCCACCATCATCGCTCACCCATATTTGACCCTCTTTTATACCCGTGCCAGCCAGTAGTCTGTTGTGATGAGAATCAAAAGTCAGAGAACCAAGTTGTAGCTGTAGAGACGATACTTTAGAAAGATCTTTCTTGAGGCTCCAGGTTTCACCATGGTCACCACTTACCCATATTTGACAATTAGGATAGGTACCAGCCAATAGCTTACTGTGGTAAGAATCAAACGCTAGAGAACGGACTTCTTTTTGAGGGATTGGTGATACCTTAGAAAGATCTTTCTTAATGATCCAAGTATTGCCACCGTCATCACTTACCCATATTTGGCCGTTTGAAGTTGTGCCTGCCACTAACCTGTTAGCACGAGAGTCAAAGATAATGGCACGGACATAATTATTAGTACTAGAGACAGTGGAAAGGTCCTTTTTGAGAGCCCAGGTTTCACCATAGTCATCACTCACCCATATCTGAGCATCAGGGTATGTGCCTGCCACTATGCTGTGATGAAAAGAATCATAGACCAAAGAAAAAATGCATGTCTGAGAAGGAGACTCCTTTGAAAGATCCTTTTTGAGGTTCCAGGTTTCACCGTTGTCGCCACTTATCCATATCTGAGCATTTGTGCAGGT
>CAYYPQ010000029.1:0-39013 GCA_964473615.1 uncultured Desulfobacteraceae bacterium | reverse complement strand
GGTTGAGGGATCAAGAATACTTACGTCTCAAGGTCCTCACCTGCATGTTACCGGCGCTGTAAGTCTTAAAAGTTACCCACTCGATTGGGAGAAGAGCCAATAGATATTCATGCCTAGGCTTATTTCATTATAGTAATAGTTTTAGTAACTTGTCGGCTCAATTGAACAATTCATCCATCATTCGTAAGAGTTCGGCCACCTTTCACCGGTACGGACATCCACCTCCTTCGCGTGAGCCCGTCCCGCAACCACGGGACTCATGCCTCGGACGCTTGTTGACCGAATTAAGCTCTGGGCCGGAGCTCTCTTCAATTCCTGGCCCGGAACGCTCCCTAATATAATTGTCGAGCTTAGACTCTTCTGTTTCTCCCAACAGATTGTGTTCCTCTGTTACAATATCACTTTCTTTCTCAACATCAGCCGTCAGTGAGGAACCCCGTCCTCTGAAGAAATGATCCTTCATCTGGTCATCTGTCATTGCATGCATCTCGGCCTCTCCAGGCATCGAGACCAGTACTAACCCAAACGCGAAAAATCCTATCATAATAATAACAAGCTTGCTCATTTTCTCTTTCAATAAATTTATACAAAACCAGGATGGGAGCCCTGAAGGGTTTATGTTTTCAATATCAAAGATGAACTGAAATTCCCTTGACCTAAGTCAATTATTGAACTCTTTTTTTGGAAAAATTGTGATGAGCGGAATCGCCTTCAAGTTGCGTCATTATATTCAGGCACTAATATTTGATTCCTTTTTAAAAAGCCCTCCTTATACTGATATCCATACCACAATGTGGCATGGAATGTCAAATCTATTTTTCCGTAATCTACAACCAAAACGTATTTGGAAAGGTCAATGGACAATGAAAAAATGTAAGATAACAAGCAGATACTGATTTACCAATGGACATACCGGGGATTTACTTTATCTTCCTCCCTTCTCGGTTTTCTCCTTCTTTTCCCTTTTCACCGGCTCCATTCCGCTCTTGTTGATGGCATAGGATCCGGGATATCCGAAAAAAGGCAGGGCAAGCAGCCTGGGAAACGTGACCCGTTTTTTATCCCGGAACTGGGCAAGTCCAATGGTCATACCCTTGTGTCCGGCAACAGGCTGGGCCCGGTACGTACCGAAGATCCGGTCCCACCAGGGGAAATTGAAGCCGAAGTTACTGTTGGTCTCCCGGATGGTGACCGAATGATGCACCCGGTGCATATCCGGAGTCACAACAAGGAGCCTCAGTACACGGTCCAGCCCTTTCGGCATACGCACATTTCCGTGATTGAACATAGCCGTTCCATTCAGGATCACCTCAAAGATCAGTACTGCCACCACCGGTGGCCCAATGACCGCCACAGCAGCGATCTTTATACCCATGGATATGAGGATTTCAATGGGATGGAACCTGAGGCCTGTGGTGACATCAATGTCCAGATCGGCATGATGCATCATGTGAAGGCGCCACAACAAAGGGACCGCATGAAACATGAGGTGCTGAAGATAAATGACCAGGTCGAGAAATAGCACACCAATGAATATGGCAGGACCCTGGGATACATGAAAATAATTCAACAATCCCCAGCCGCTCTGCCGGGCCGCTATAGCCATCCCCATAGCCGCGGCAGGCATGAGCAGGCGAACGATCACCGTGTCGAATAGGATGATTCCCAGGTTATTCCCCCAGCGTCCCCATTTGGACACAGTCAGCCTCCGACGCGGCGCAATCAGCTCCCACAGGGCCATAACGGCAAATATGCCAAAGAAAAACCCGAATCGTATGAGTGTTTCCGAATTCATGACCATTCTCCGAAAAAAGGACATCGGCCCTGTCGCGATGAACAAAGAAATCGCTATTTCTGAAGCTGAATTTAAAATAAATTTTACAACCTTGCGACATATGGAACTGGCCCGGGCATCGAAGCAGGAGGATAAGATCTGCTACACCACATTTGGGGAATAGACAAATCTGATGGAGTCTTTTATTTTTTATGGGTTTAAATCCCTGTCTTTCGCGTACAGGCACGCTGGCCTAAAAGGTAAAGACCTTATCGGCTTCGTGGGCCAATTCGTAGAGGTCATCCATCCATCCTATAGGGCAAGTGCCCGATCCCACCAGACCGTGGGATTTCATGCACACGCCTCAGACATAGAAATCGCCCTCGAACTTGTTCATCTGGCCCATGACATCGAACTCTTCACTTCCACTTTTTTCAAATAAGACCCCTCTCCCCAGCATAAACACGCTGACTTTATCTCCCTTTTCTACTGCTATGTTAGCAAGTCTCATGGCGTTATAGATCGTTTCCCCGTCGTCACTGGTAATAATAAAAACAGCGTTCACTACAAATCCTCCTTTCTTTCATATCCGGACCCCAGATTCATGGGGGGATTTTTGAATATCCCCAGTTTAAAAGCTCTTCCTTCTTTCGAGTAAATCCTTGGCCAGATCATGCAACCGATCTAAAATAACTTTTATCCTGGGATCAGACAACTCGTAATAGATAAAAGGCCCTTTCCGCTCCACCTTCACTAGGAGAGACAGCCTCAGCTCCTTGAGATGATGAGAAACCAGGGGCTGGGAGAGACCGAGTTCTTCGACAATCCTTGAAACAGACTTTTTCCCATCTGACACACACAAAAGGATCCGAAGCCGGTTCTCATCCGATAAGGTCTTGGCGAGAAAAGCAATGTTATTTAGATCGAAAGAGGAATCTGCGTCTTGTCTGTATTTGGTTTTAGACAATCTTTCCCTTTATATTTACCACAGAACCAGACCGCACCAAAAAGCCCTTGAAAATTTGGCATTGGGCAAATCCGGGATTATATTAACAGTTATTAATATGTTGATTTAGCCTTGATGTCAAGAAAAAACAAGAATGTTAATATTTCACGGACGTCCCCTGCTTGGAATTGACATTCAGGGTATTTTCAATTATATGAAAGTTTGTAAGAAACAAAGCATTTCACCCAGGACTGGAGGTTATAAATCATGAGTGATGAAGTTTATGTCAAACTGGCCAAAGTCCTTGATACCCTCCCTAACGGTTTTCCCGCAACCGAGAGTGGAGCCGAGATCAAGCTGCTAAAAAAGATATTTAGTCCCGAGGAAGCATATCTTTTTTGTGATATGAGGCTGACATTTGAAACAACTGAGCAGATAGCTGAACGCACGGGACGACCCCTGGAAGGCCTGGACGATATGTTGCTCAACATGGCCAACAAAGGTCAGATCTTTAGTGTGGATTTTGGAGGGACTCGGGTCTTTAAGATGTTACCCTGGGCATTTGGGATCTATGAGATGCAACAACCCCATCTTGACCGGGAGTTTGTGGAATTGAACGAAGAGTTTGCACCAGCCTTTGGCAAGCAGTTTTTCTCGAACACGCCACAACTGATGCAAACCCTGCCTATTGAAAAAGAGATCTCTGTTAATCAGGAGGCCTTGCCCTATGATAGGGTTTCGGCAATTCTTGATAGCAGTGAATCTTTCATGCTGATGGACTGTATCTGTAAAAAGGAACAGGGCCTGCTGGACAATCGTTGTGACAAGCCCCTTGAGGTCTGTATGGCCTTCGCCCCAATTCCCGCTATGTTTGATGATTCCCCGCTTGGGCGCCCTATCTCAAAAGATGAGGCCAGGGCAGTACTTAAAAAGGCCGAGGAGGCCGGACTTGTGCACATGACCAACAACTTTCAGGATGGACGTTTTTACATCTGCAACTGCTGCGGTTGCTGTTGTGGCGTCTTGAAGGGCATAAATCAACTGGGCATCCCTGCATCCACGGTTGTCAATTCGCACTATTATGCCGTAATTGACCCCGATGAATGCGTGGCCTGCGGCACCTGTGCGGACGAACGATGCCAGGTCAACGCCATTGAGGAAGGTGAGGATGCCTACAAGGTCATCCAGGAGAGGTGCATTGGCTGCGGACTTTGTGTGACGACCTGTCCAGAGGAGGCCATCCAACTAGTTCGTAAAGAGGACGAGGATTTAGTGGTTCCTCCTGTGGATGAGGTCGAGTGGTTCAGGGAACGAGGACGCAGGCGTGGGGTGGATTTCAGCCAGTTTGAATAGTTTACCATGAAATACCAGCCGTTCGTGGGCCGCAGGGTATGCGGATAGTCATGAACAGAAAGACAGCAAATGGACATATGCAATCATTCAATTGATGAGTACATCGATATGGTAAGGTCCTTTCACGGCCATGTAGCTCCCGGCATGGTAATAGGCGGGTTCATGGTAGATCTGGCCCTACAAAATCTCCCTCAAGGAGAGCTATTTGATGCAGTGTGCGAGACAAGGAGCTGTCTCCCAGACGCAATACAGCTCCTTACGCCTTGCACCATAGGAAACGGCTGGCTGAGGGTGGTGAATCTGGGGAGGTACGCCCTCACCCTTTACGAAAAAGGCCAGGGCAAGGGCACTCGGGTCTTTCTGGATTCCGCCAAAGTTGAAAAATGGCCTGAGCTCAAGAGCTGGTTCTTTAAACTTAAGCCCAAGAAAGATCAGGATTACCAGCAGCTTATCTCCGAAATCAAGGAAGCCGGATCAGGTATATGCTCGATACAATCCCTCAGTCTTCAGGCAAACTTCATAAAAAAGGAACGCAGGGGAGCCATTACCACATGCCCGCTGTGTAATGAGGCCTATCCCGCATCGGACGGGGGCATCTGCCGTGCCTGCCAGGGGGAGGCACCTTACGAGCAGTCTGAGAGGATGGAAACCACAGGGAATAATAGAACACCTTATCTTATAGAGGTGCCCCTGGAACAGGCCGTTGGGAGACACGCACTCAGTGATATGACCAGAATTATTCCTGGAAAAGAAAAAGGCGCCGCCTTCAAACGAGGCCAGCTCATTACAGCAGGGGACATCTGCAGGCTCCAGCAGATGGGCAGGGAAAACATCCTCACGGCAGAAGAAAATCCGGCTGATTCAGAATGGGTGCATGAGGATGAGGCCGCCCTGGCATTTGCTAGGGCCATGGCGGGCCAGGGAGTCACATTCACTGGGGCGCCCAGTGAGGGCAAGGCTGAGTTTCTAGCCGAACGTGACGGTCTTCTGGTAGTTGATAATAAACAACTGGAGCGGTTCAATCTGATACCCGGGGTTATGTGTAGCAGTCGTCACGGTTATACCATGGTTGACAAAGGCTTTAAATTGGCCGGGACCAGGGCCATTCCCCTTTTTCTTCACCGCGAAGATTTTCTTAAGGCGATGGGAATTCTCGCGGACGGTCCTTTATTCCAGGTTCTTGCCTTGCGCCGGGCCAGGGTGGGTATTCTGGTAACCGGCACTGAAGTGTTTAATGGTCTGGTTGAAGACAAGTTTATCCCGATAATCAGCAACAAGGCACAAAAATACGGGTGCAAGGTCGTAAAAGGCCTTATCCTTCCGGATGACAGACAGGCAATCAGCAGAGGCGTTAGAGAACTCCTGGATGCGGGTGCGGATCTCTTGATAACAACCGCGGGTCTTTCTGTCGACCCCGATGATGTCACCCGGCAGGCCCTCGCAGATGCAGGCGCAAAAGATATGCTTTACGGAACACCTATCCTGCCTGGGGCCATGACCCTGCTGACTCATATCGATGGAGTTCAGGTAATCGGCGTTCCGGCCTGTGCGTTGTATTTTAAGACCACAAGCTTGGACCTCTTGCTGCCACGCCTGCTGGCGGGACTGGACATCACGCGGCGCGATCTGGCCCGCCTGGGCCACGGATCGTTCTGCCTGGCGTGTAAAACGTGCACCTTCCCCAAATGCCCCTTTGGGAAGTGATGAAATATGGACTAGGGCATGACCCCGTACCTCTTTAGCTTTTTGTGAAGTGTCTTTCGGGTAATTCCCAGTCGCCTCGCCGTCTCACTCTTGTTTCCCTTTGTGGATTCAAGGGTCTTTAGTATAGTCACCTTTTCTACTTCGTCTAGGGGTATGTCAACAGGTACGGAATCCAGGGGTGAAAAATTCTCAGCCCCGGCAATTTCATCTCTCGTAACAAGAGGCAGATCCTCTACCCCCAGGTATTCGGACCGTGACAGCACCACCGCCCTCTCAACGCTGTTCATCAGCTCCCGAACATTGCCCGGCCATTGGTATTTCAGCAATCGATCCATGGCCTGGGGGCTGAAACCCTTGATCCGCTTGTGGTTTTTCTCGGCAAAATGATTCAAGAAATGAAGCGCCAGCATGGGAATATCCTCTTCTCTCTCCCGCAAGGGAGGCACATCCAGGTTCACCACATTGAGGCGATAATAGAGATCCTCCCGGAAACGTCCGGCCTCGATCTCCGGGATCAGGTCCTTGTTGGTGGCTGCTATCAACCTCACATCCACCCGGATGACCTCTTCACCACCAACACGGGTGATCTCCTTTTCCTGGAGCACTCTTAGCAACTTCACCTGCATGGACAGCGGCATCTCGCTGACCTCATCCAGGAACAGGCTTCCGCCGTCCGCCTGACGAAACCTCCCCTCTTTGCGTCTGTGCGCACCAGTGAAGGCCCCCTTTTCATGACCGAACAGCTCTGATTCCATCAGGCTCTCTGTCAGGGCCGCGCAGTTCATCTTCACAAACGGGCCTTCTTTTCTGGTGCTGTTGAAATGGATTGCGCCCGCAATCAATTCCTTCCCTGTACCTGATTCCCCGGTTATCAAAACCGTGGCCTCGGACGGGGCGACCTGGGCGACCGTTTCAAGGAGTTTGACCATGGTACCGCTCCGTCCAATGATGTTTTGCCGATCAAACTGTGTCCCAAGTGTCTCCCGTAAGAGGCGATTTTCTTCTCTCAACTGGGTGTGATCCACAGCCCGTTCCATAGTAAGTCGTAGCTCGTCAAAATCGAGAGGCTTTGTCAGGTAGTCATATGCGCCCTTTTTCAAGGCTTCGACGGCCGTCTCCACCGAGGAATATGCGGTCATGATAATGACGGGTATAGCAGGGTTATAGGCCTTTATTTCGCCTAATGCCTCCAGCCCGGAGACCTTGATCATACGAATATCCATCAGGATCAAATCATAGGGTTGCTCTTCAACCTTTATTATAGCCGTATGGCCATCATCCGCCTCGGTTATCATATATCCCCATCCGGTGAGAAGGGTCTTTAACATGGTTCGATGGGCGTGATCGTCGTCGACAACCAGGACAGTATTCTTTTTTTTCATAGCGGTTAGACCTCTATCGAATATGGGAGGGTGATGGTAACACTGGTTCCGATGCCGAGGCGACTCTGGACCCTGATATCCCCTTTGTGTGCATCAACAATGTTATGTACAATGGCAAGCCCCAGGCCAGTACCCGACGATTTGGTTGTAAAATAGGGATCAAAAATGCGGGCCAGATCTTCTTCATTTATCCCAGGGCCTGTATCCGATATAGTGATCCTTGTATTCTCGGTATTGTAATCCATGCCGACATCCACAGAAAGTGTGCCACCGTCTTCCATTGCCTCTAGGGCATTTAAATAAATATTCAGCAGTACCTGTGTTATCTTGTCGGGATCGACCAGTATATCTTTAATGTTTGGGGTAATCTTTGTTTCTATATTTATGTTTTTGCGATGAACATCCCCTTCAATCATTTTGAGAGAATGCTGAACCAGGGCTGGCAATGAAGTGGCCCTTTTTCGCAGGCTCAAAGGCCGTGCGAATTCCAGGAGCTGCCCGATGACACGATTCAGCCTTTCCACCTCTTGAACCATAACCTGTGCCGTTTCTCGATCCTCTGGCACATCGCTGTATCTCTCCTTGAAATATGTGGCAAAGCCCTTGATCGAACTGAGTGGATTGCGTATTTCATGGGCGATCCCTGCCGCCAGACTCCCGATGGATGCCAGGCGCTCGCTCCTTTCGATCTCTCTTTTCAGTGCCCTTATTTCGGTCAGATCCCTGAGTAGGATCAGGTGTCCCATGAAGGCTCCGCCTTTATCATGCAGCGATGTGGTAATCACATCCAGCGGAATCAATGCACTATCTTTTCCAGGACAATCGATTTCCCGGCCAATAATCCCTCCTCTGCTATTGAGCCTGTCCGCCACAGACAAAAGCTGCCTGGGCAAAACATCATCGGCCTTTTGGCCAAGGATATCCGCTGCCGATATCCCAAGCACTGACTCTGCGGTCTGGTTGAAAGATGCGATCCTTCCGTTCACGTCCACGGCCAAAAGTCCAACAGGCATATTTTCCACCAGTTTGTCAGAAAAGGCCTCTACCTCCGAGAGTGAACTCCTGGCTGATCGATAGGCCTGGGCCAGAAAAAGAGACACGATTCCCGCGAACCCGATCATGAGCAATATGAGGGCCATAACCACGGTGTGACGGGCATCTGCCTCTCTGGATGACTCAATCGGGCCCATGTCAAGTCCCACAAAAATGATCTGACCGTCATTGGGTGAGCGCCCTTCCGTCCC
The DNA here is from genome assembly GCA_964473615.1 of uncultured Desulfobacteraceae bacterium. GTDB lineage: Bacteria > Desulfobacterota > DSM-4660 > Desulfatiglandales > Desulfatiglandaceae > CAYYPQ01. The sequence continues at coordinate 30,610 of CAYYPQ010000029.1, read as the reverse complement.
CATATGGGGCCAACACCAGTCATTGGGCCTAATCTTGCAGCGAAATCGCTCCGCGTGCCCCTGGGTCGGCGAAAACTGGCGGAACACCTCAAAGACCCGCGATCCTTTCTCTCTGGAGACCTGACGCCATTCCGCCTTTTTTGAGCGAGAAATCCTTTGCAGATCCAGGCCTGATCCATAGCGTTGCCCTATCCTTGAGATATCACTGTGCGCCAGGATTGTCCCTTTCACGTCTGTTACAAGGAGATAGGCTATATCAGGCTGTTGTGCCGTCTCGGTCAACAGGCTCTGGACCTGAAAGCCACCCCAGTGCATCCCCATCATTCCGGTTCTGGCACCTGCCTCAAAGGACCTTATCAGTGCTGCACCCTTTTCCACCATTAGCCTTGTAGTATTCTCTTTTTGCCGGTGTAGATTTTCAATGGTCATTAAGACAAAGATAGGCACAAGGACCAAGACTGCGCCAAGGATGACCCAGGGAGGAATGCCGATCCAGGCCTTTGGGCTCTTTTTTTGGCTCATACTCAACATATCAGCAAAAAGGGTACCAAAAATTATGACCTCAGAGTAACTACCCCAGTGGGCAGGATATTTCGGGGCTAACCTGAACTACCAGGAAACCTGTATACTGGGGACTTTTTATCCAAATGGATACAGGGTCTGCATACTAACTATCCATTTTTCTGCAACAAATGCAACAAGAATGAGGCAGCAAACCAACTAATCATGGTATAAGCCTGTAATTTCAAATGATTAAATCGAAACAGATGCCTTGGCATGCCCCTTGCTCAACATTGTAGGCAAGGAATGACAGAAACCTAAATTGAAAAGGAGGACTAGAAATGAAAAACTTAAACTTTGCTTTGGGAGTTCTCATATTGGTCTTGGCGATAGCCTACCCTGTTTTTGCCTGGGGACCGGGATGGGGAATGGGCCATCATATGACGGGCAACCAAGAAGCTGGTTCATGGTATTGTTGCCAGGGATGGAGCGGGATCGATACCCTTACTGATGAACAGCGCACACAGTTAGAAAACCTTCACCAGAAGTTCTATGGCGAAACCGTCTCCCTCAGGAATGAAATTCGTACCAAATCAGAAGAATTGGATTCTCTCATGGCCACCTCTAATCCTGATCCTGAAAAGGCGACGGCCCTTCAGAAAGATATTAGCGACTTGAAGGCCAAAATGGCAGAGAAACGCGTTGGTTTCGAGATCGAGGCACGGAAGATCGCCCCAGATGCACGCTTTGGTGAGCGACGCGGCAGAGGGCAGGGTATGGGTTACGGCAACCGGATGAGAGGTTATGGTCCTGGTCGCTGTTGGTGGTAAAGCAAGCCAGGAAGGCTGTTTTGACAAAGGGACTAAGGGGTTACATTCGAATTAAGTAGAAAGACTTATTATGTTCATATAAGACCTAAAAAGGAGGAGATAGTCATGAAGAAGGTTCTATTAACAGCAGTTCTAGTCGGTGCGTTTGCGGCGGCGCCGGCCATGGCCCAGATGGGCGGACATGGCGGGATGGGCATGGGTCATCAGCAGTCTCAGATGACAGGAAACCAGCAGGATTCTGGAATGATGAGTTCCCAGCAGTCTCAGCACATGATGGGTGGACAGCAAATGATGCACCAGAATATGATGAGGGATATGTCGGGAATGATGCACCAGATGAACCAGATGATGCGGGATATCTCTCGGATGATGGATCAACATAAGGACATGTCACATTCTGGAATGCAGAAGATGTCCGGGTTGATGAACGATATGTCCACCACGATGAAGGATATGTCACAGCAGATGGCCACGGGTCAAATGGACCCCGCCCTGACAAAACAGATGCGGGACAGGATAAAGGCAATGAACCAGATCATTGAATCCACTCAAAAGGAAGGTCTGTAAAGGATGAGGCCCAGTGCAATTCATGCCCTGCTTGCCTTGTTGTACGTCCTGATCCCTCATCCGGTGCTGGCGCAGGAAACCAGCACCTATTTCGAGACGCAAGCCGGGTTCAGTACCGGTGATTTCGGAACCGATACCACTTCTAATCTATACTATCTGAACTCTACCCTGGGCTACATTTCAGAGGGTTACGATTTCAGTATAACACTCCCCTATGTGTACCTGACAAATGATACGGACGGCCAGAGGTATAGTGAGTCAGGAATAGGGGATATTATCCTGCATGCCGGTCTGGTCTTGATACCCCAAGAAAAAGACGGCCTTTATTTGAACGGGGGGCTGGCGACAAAGCTACCTGCTGCAGATGAAACAAGCGGCCTGGGGACAGGACAGGCAGACTACGGGGCCTTCCTGGAGCTGGGGCAAAGTTTTGGTGCCTTCACGCTCGCTCTTACTGGAGGCTATATCAAGGTTGGAGACCCGGATTCCCTGGATTATAATGACATTTTCTTATACAATATAGAAATCTCGAAGGTGTTTGACAATACACACATATATGCCTCACTGGAAGGAAGGCGATCCATCTTACCCGGTGCAACAGCCCCTATGGAACTCAACCTCGGTATCTTCCACACTTTCAACAGGGATTATTCTCTGACTGCAAACACGTTCATCGGCCTTACCGACGGTGCCCCGGATTTTGGATTCGAAACAGGTATTGTGAGGTGGTTTTGAAACCTCTATTCGGTCCCAATGCCCGGGATTTTGACTGCGAAGGCATAAGCCCGTTGGAAACCGCGAACTGATAGGGACAGGATAGATCATTGAAGGAGGGGGGAATGTATTTCAGGATCGGTGAATTCTTGACATCAGCGGTCATAGGCGGCCTCACAGGCATGGCTGCCTTTTCCATCATCAGCCCGGGATGGAATATGTTTCTGGCCATGTTCATCGGAATGTGTATGGGCATGGCCTTTCAGCTCCTGGTGTTTCTGGTCTTTATGCCGTTATTTGGTGCGTTTGAAATTATGATCCCCTCAATGATTGCAGGCATGCTAAGTGGAATGATCAATGGTCATATTGCCGCGAAATATGAATTACCGTTAGGTCTTGGGCTGGCCATTGGCGCAGGACTGGGCATCATGTCCTGCCTTTACGTATATCTACAAAATCAGAGATTACATGGTGATGCATAATGAGGGATCTTGTGACAATAAAAAAATGGGACGCCATTTCAAAAATTTACGAATGGAACACATTTGGAGCAGAAAGACGCTGGGCCAAGCTGAAAAAGAGATTTTACTCTCAAATGGGAGATGGAAAGATCTTGTTTCTTGCCGTGGGCACCGGAAATGATTTCCGACACTTTCCAGAAGGCAAGGATATCATCGGAATCGATATCAGTCCCAAGATGCTGGAAAAGGCCGCCCCCCGGGCCCATTCATACAACGGGACAATTGAACTCCATGAGATGGACTCCCGTGAGCTGACATTTGCCGACGAGACCTTTAACCAGGTCTTTACCGCCTGCACATTCTGCTCGGTCCCAGAACCCGTTGACGGGCTAAGAGAATTGAAAAGGGTTCTCAAATCCGGGGGCGAATTGAGGATGTTTGAACACACGGCCAGCCGCCATTTTCCATTCAGACAAATACTGAATATAATGAACCCCCTTGCAGAAAAATTTGGCCCCTCCCTCAATCGCGACACGGTCTCAAACGTGGAAAAGGCAGGCTTTAGAATAAAACAAGTCTCAAATATCTACCTCGATATCGTAAAGACCATTTATGCGGTCAAGCCCTGAAGGAATTCATGGTTCTGCCTTTTCTGTCGCGGACAACTATTAGACCGGTATCCCCTTACAAGACGCGCAAGGGACAGGCCCCCTGCCGGTGCAGGGGAAAACGATTAACTCGGTTGCTGATATTTATTTCCTTTATTGCCCCGGGGCTCGTCCGCGCGGAGACGATTCCGAAAAGTTCTTCGGGAACCGTGACGATTATCACTGCAAAGCAGCTTGCGGCAAGGATCAACACAGTCTCCATACTGGATGCAAGAGCCGGGGGGCTCTTTGCCCGGGGCCATATCCCCGGCTCCCTTCATGTTGATTGGAAGGAGTGGACCCTGGAGTATCCAGGGGCCTATAATTACCTGTTCGGCGATCCCTCGAGGTGGTCAAAAGTCCCACCGCCCACTTATCAATTGCAGGAAAGACTCCGTATGATGGGGCTTTCCAATAACAGGCAGATCGTAGTCGTAGGAGCTCCCAATGGCTGGGGAGAGGAAGGTCGAGTGGGTTGGATTTTACTTTACTGGGGCGCCCAAAAGGTAGCGCTCCTGGACGGGGGGTACCAGGCCTGGAAGATGGTGCCAGACCTGGGGATAGAAACCGGCGACGCTCAAGAACCAATAGCGAAAGGCGATTTTACCATTGAAATCAGGCCCCAGAGGATAGCCCGGTTACAAGAGGTATTATCCGTTCTGGATTCCAGGCATCGCCCTCTTCTGGATGTCCGTACACCCGAAGAATTTGCAGGCACAAGAAGGGAGTGGGGCCAGAAAAGGGGTGGACACATACCAGGGGCCATCCTGGTTCCTTTTCATTCCCTTTATCGAAAAGACGGGACCTATGTGAGACGAAAAGAACTCTTGAGAATAATACCTGAGAAGATCGACCGGCCACCTATCACGTATTGCACGGGCGGCGTTCGATCGGCCCTGCTTGCCCTTCTATACGAAGCACGGACAGGAAGAATAGCCTCGAATTACGCGGGATCAATCTGGGAATGGTCTGCCAACAAAGAACTGCCTTTGGTAAAGGGGGAATGACCCCCGGAGAAATGCTATTTTTTCAATCTCCAGCCCCTCCACAATCCATAGATAGCAGGCACCACTAGTAGTGTCAGAATGACCGCACTCACCATACCGCCCACCATTGGGGCCGCGATACGCTTCATAACCTGCGATCCTGTGCCATGGCCCCACATAATAGGACCAAGCCCTATCGTAGTAGTAATCACTGTCATCATTATGGGACGCACGCGCATCGCAGCGCCCTCTTCTATCGCCGCCTTGAGATGTTTCCTCGTAAACCCGGCTCCGTATTTGGTCTCAAATCTGGTATATGCCTGATCGAGGTAGACCAGCATCACGACACCTGTCTCAGCCGCAACACCTGCCAGGGCGATGAACCCGACACCGACGGCCACGCTCATGTTGTAACCCAAGAGATACATGAGCCACAGCCCACCCGTGAAAGAGAACGGGACACTCAGCATTACGATAAGACTTTCCGGGACATTCTTAAAATTAAAGTATAGCAGCAAAAAAATAAGCACCAGTGTCAGCGGCACGACGAGCATCAGACGCTTCTGGGCACGTATCATATACTCATACTGACCACTCCACGAGATACTGTAACCCGGCGGCAGCTTTATCTTTTCGCGAACCACCTGCTGGGCCTTCTTGACATATGTGCCCACGTCGATCCCCCGAATATCCACATAGGTCCAGGCACTTTTCCGCGCGTTTTCGCTCTTGATCACCGGAGGGCCTTTAGTGATACGAATATCGGCGAGCTGGGTGATGGGGATCTGTGCCCCTGATGGAGTAGGGACAAGGATGCGTCGCAGCTTCTCAGGGGTATCCCTGAGCTCGGAACCATAACGGACATTTACTGGATAACGCTCCAGTCCTTCGACCGTGCGCGTTACATTCATCCCTCCCACAGCGCTCATGATGATGTCCTCCACATCACCCACGGTCAGGCCATATCGTGCGGCCTCCTCTCGCTTGATCCGGTAGTCAAGAAAATTACCTCCTGTGACCCGTTCCGAATACACGCTGAGGGTCCCCGGCACCTCCCTCATTACTGCCTCTACCTCCTCTCCCAGATTGCTCAATACCTGCAAGTCATCGCCCATGAGCTTGATACCAACCGGCGTCTTGATGCCCGTGGAAAGCATGTCCGTCCGGGTCTTGATAGGCATTGTCCAGGCATTGGTCAGGCCCGGGAATTGGATGGCCTTATCCAGCTCATCAACCAGCTTTTCCATAGTCATGCCATCTCGCCATTCAGACTCAGGTTTCAAAGTAATGGTGGTCTCGATCATGGATAGTGGCGCCGGATCAGTGGCTGTCTCGGCCCGGCCGACCTTTCCAAATACGCTCTTTACCTCGGGGAAAGAACCTATGATGCGGTCGGTCTGTTGCAACAGTTCCTTGGCCTTTGTAATAGAGATGCCGGGAAGTGTTGTCGGCATGTACAGCAGATCTCCCTCGTTAAGGGGCGGCATGAACTCTGAGCCTATCTTTTTCCAGGGGAGATATGTGAGGGCCAGTATGACCACTGCTATGAGTATTACAGGAAATTTTGCCTTTAGTACCAGCCTGATAATCGGTCTGTAGATCCATATGATGAATCGATTAATTGGATTTTTCCCCTCCGGCCGGATTTTACCGCGCACGAGATAGCCCATAAGGATCGGGACAATCGTGACGGCCAAGAGCGCAGCCCCGACCATTGCATAGGTCTTGGTAAAGGCCAAGGGCTTAAAAAGACGGCCCTCCTGGGCCTCCAGCGTAAACACCGGTAGAAAACTGATCGCAATAATCAGCAACGAGAAAAAGAGCGACGGGCCAACCTCTCTGGCGGCATCCAGGATAAGATTCCAGTGTGGTTTCTGCCCCCCCTCATCCTCTATATGCTTGTGGGCATTTTCCACCATAACAATCGAGGCGTCCACCATGGCCCCTATAGCAATCGCAATGCCCCCCAGGCTCATAATGTTGGCATTAATACCCTGCCCCTTCATAATAGAAAGGCTAATCAGCACTGCCACAGGAAGGGTGAAGATGATTACAAGTGCGCTGCGAAGATGCAGCAAAAATATTATGCAAACCAGGGCAACAACAACACTCTCTTCAATGAGTGTCTTTTTCAGGTTATTAACGGCCCTCAGGATCAGGCCAGATCGGTCATATACGCTCTTGATAGTGACCCCTTCTGGTAGACCGGCCTTGAGCTGTTCCAGCTTGGCCTTAACATTCTTGATCACCTGCAGGGCGTTTTCCCCGTACCGCATGACTACGACCCCACCCACCACCTCACCGGTGCCATTGTAATCCGCAAGGCCGCGTCTCAGTTCTGGCCCGATCTTGATTGTAGCCACATTACGCAGCAAAATGGGGACACCCCGCTTGTTTACCCCCAATGAGATATTCTCCAGATCTTTTACCCCCTTGATATATCCCAGTCCCCTGATCATAAACTCGGTCTCACCCATCTCAATCAGACTGCCACCTACATCCTTGTTGCTCCGTTGGATGGCCTTCCTAACCTTTTGCAAGGGGATGTTAAAGGCCAACAGCTTATTGGGATCGACAATCACCTGGTACTGCTTGACAAAACCGCCAATGGATGCCACCTCGGCAACGCCGGGCACACTGGCAAGCTCGTAGCGCAAAAACCAGTCCTGGATGGACCTCAACTGGGCCAGGTCATGCCTATCACTTTGCAGGATATACTCATATACCCACCCCACCCCGGTTGCATCCGGGCCAAGAGATGGTGTTACTCCTGGAGGAAGTCGGCCAGATACGTAATTAAGATACTCCAGCACCCTACTCCGCGCCCAGTACATGTCGGTCCCGTCTTCAAAGATTACATAGACAAAGGAAATGCCGAAAAAGGAATAGCCCCGAACCACCTTGGCAAAGGGGACCGACAGCATCGCCGTGGTCAACGGGTAAGTGACCTGATCCTCCACCACCTGGGGCGCCTGGCCGGGATATTCCGTTAAGATTATCACCTGGACATCCGAGAGATCCGGAATGGCATCCAGTGGAGTCCTAAGCATGGCGTAAATTCCCCCCAGTATGACGAACAGGGTCATCAGGATCACCAGGAACTTGTTCTTGATACATAGCTCTATAATTCTCTCAATCATTTTATGTCCCCCCGGCTATGTCTAATGCTCATGTGCACCGGACTGCTTTGTCATCTCTTTCATGTCCGTGGGCCCCATTTTCATCTTCATAGTCGAAGGCCTTTGGGTTTTGAGGCCTCTCTTCCGAATCTCGAGCATCTTTTGGATGGCCTCACGGAGGCGGCTTTCTGAATCCAGCATGAACTGGGCCGAAACCACAACCTCCTCACCCTCTCGCAATCCGCTCAAGACCTGGAATTCATCATTATTCCCTTCCGCGCCAAGCTCGACATCCCGAGGTTGGAACTTTCCTCTACCGAGAGAGACAAAAACCACCTTTCTAACTCCACTGTCAATAACGGCCTCCTGGGGGATGACAATGGTATCTTTGGCTAAAGCAGATCCGAGGTAAATGTTGGCATACATATCAGGCTTGAGCAGAAGGCCTGGGTTTTTAAATTCCAGGCGTAACTTTGCTGTTCTCGTCTTGGAATCCAGATAGGGGTAGATATAGAGTACCCTTCCCTTGAAACGCTTGCCCGGTATATAGGCGAGATCCATCTCTGCAGCCATACCCCGGTACACCCAGGGCAGTTCGTATTCATAGATATCCACATCCACCCACACCGTTGAAAGATCAGCGATCACATACTGGTGCTCTCCCGCCTTGACATAGTTCCCCTCAAAGGCGGATTTCTCGATAACCACACCGGAGGCAGGAGAAAAGATCTTCAGCTTCTTTCGGACCTTGCCATTCTTTCTGATCTCTTCGATCTGCGAATCGGTCAGGTCCCAGTACTTCAGTCGTGTACGGGATGCCTCCAGGAGGCGCCTGGCCCCATCACTGACACCCGGGTATGGACTTTCATGCAGGCTGCCGAACTGTTTCACCGCCAGGAGGTATTCTTCCTGGGCCGTGACCAGCTCCGGGCTGTAAATCTCAAAGAGGGGCCTGCCAGCCCGTACCTTTTCTCCGACAAAGTTTACATAGAGCTTTTCTATCCAGCCGTTGAACTTGGTGTTCACGGTGTAGATCCGCTTTTCATCATAGGTGATGGTGCCGTAGGTCCGTATGGTCTTGACAAGGGGCTTTCGCACAACACGGGCCAGGCGCACGCCCATATTCTGCATGGTAACCGGATCGATGCGTATTGTGGAGGCGGGCTCCTTTTCTTCCCCCTCCTCCTCGTAAACCGGGACCAGGTCCATGCCCATGGGAGATTTTCCCGGTTCATCACGGATATAGGTTGGATCCATGGGGGCCGCCCAGTACTTGATCTTTTTGCCTGTCTTGGGATCAATCATGCCGGCCTTCAATCCCCTCTCCGCAGCGGCGGCCCCCCTCACCAAAGCAACAAGGCGGGCTGCTTGACCATCGCCAGGGCCGTGCCAAAAAAAATCACCTGCCCCAATACTTATGAACAAAAATAAGGCAAGCATTATTATGATTATACGAGCTCTCATGGGATTCCCTCCTTCCCGGCTAAAACATTCACTGTCGTTAGGTTCAAAGTTCAACGGTTCATCGTTCCGGGTTAAGCGCATGAACCACCCCGCAGCAAGCCACGAGGCATAAATAATGTCACTCCTTCGAAGCTTGTCCCCGACTGCGGTCGGAGAAGCGGGAGCCTACTGCTGTGGGACGGGGCCACCAAGGACCTCTTCCAGCTCCGCCCTCTTTTCATAGAGATTATACAGATAACGCTTGGCCCTTAACTCATAACGAAGCACGCGAATCTTTGCATTCACCATGGTATTAAACTCCACCTTACCTACCGCATAGGCACTCATAGAAGCGTGGGCCCACTGCTCGGCCTGAAGCATCAGGGCATCGGAAAACAGGCGGTAATTTTCTCGGGTATCGCGTATGTCAGTAGTCAATGCATCCACTCTGAAGGGAATGCTCCGAATCAGACCCTGGTATGAGTTCATTTTGGCCTGAAAGTTTTTCCGTGTCGCCGCCAATTTCTTGTCCTGGCGGCTCTTCTGCCAAAGAGGTATATTGACCATCACCGATGCGGACAAAAAGTCTGCACGATTTTGTCCTGAAGGGCTGTCGTCCCGCTGGCCATAGGCCACCTTGAAGTCCATATCCGGCCAGTAGTCCTTTTGTGCGAGCTGAGTCTCCGCCGCCGCCTGATTCACCTCGGCCTGCCTCACCCGAAGCCACGGGTTATCTCTCAGGGCCTGCTCATGCAATACCTTTTCCTCAAGGCGCAGTTCAGGAATCTGGAGGTCTTTGAGTGGTGCAACGGGAAGGAAGGTTTCCCGGTTGAGCAACTCGTTGATCCGGTCTTGCAGGGTGCGGCGCTTTTGCTCCAGGCTAATCTTCCCGTCCAAAAGCTTGCTCAATTCCACCTGTGCCTCAAGCACGTCCTGCTGGAGTCCCTTTCCGGAAGCGTACCGGGTCTCGGCCACCCTTATCAATTGATTCACCATCTCTGTCAGCCGTTTGTTGATTTCCAGGCCATTTCCGACATATCCCAGTTCATAGTACGTGATGGCTATTTTCCTGGCCAGCTCCAGCCGTTTTGCCTCCAAAACCCCCTCCTGACGTCTCGCGATTAAGACCATCCTCTGCTCCCTGAGACCCAGCTTGCCGAACCACGGGACCTTTTGGGAAATGGAGAGCTGCTTTTGTGTCATGGCCTCCTGGTCAAACCTTAAACTGTCCGTCGGCAGGTTCAGCACACTGATACCCAGGCGAGGATCATCCAGGGAGCCGGCGAATGAGACCTCTTCTTTCAGGCTCTCGACCCTGGCTACGAGTGCTTGAATCTCTTTATTCTCGGCCATACCCTCTTCTATTAGTTCCAGGAGGGCCGGAGGTGCCCAGATGGGGGAGGCCGCTTGAACAGGTCTTAGTGTAATCACCGTTAATACCACCGCTCCAATCATTAACATCCGTAATCTTTTAGCAGAGGATTTCATCTTTTCTTAACCTCCTTTTTCTTTGCTCTCCACTAGCTAACTCGCATCCTGAAAAAACCTCATCCTATTGCCAAAACCGTCCTTGCTATCCTAAAACGCAACAGACGTGCCAAAGAAGGCCTACCATGCTAACTATTTAATATAATGGGTATTATTACCCTCACAACGTTCTAAAAACTCGAATCGCAGAAATTTAGGCCAAAAAGTGGGTACTTTATATCCATAGACATGGTTAGCAGCGCTACCTGTGTATAATAAATATCCATGGCCTTGAGATCCTAGGAAGATTTCAACTTGCAAACAAGTACCATTTTCCCTTAGAATCTGCTGAAATCTTGCAGTGGACAAAAGGATGCGCGTTGGCATTTATCAAAATCACCCCGTATTCGGGCATGTAGACTTAAACATCGAAAAGGCTACTGAGGCCTTATCCGGTATAGTGGCCGACCTGGTGGTACTGCCGGAACTCTTTAACACGGGCTATCAGTTCGTCTCCAGGCAGGAGGCGGAAAAACTCTCAGAAGATATACCTGAGGGAAAGACCTGCCGGGCCATGATATCCATTGCACGGAGCCAAGGCATGTTTCTTGTTTTCGGATTGGCGGAACAGTATGGGGGGCAACTTTACAATTCTGCCGCCCTGATCGGGCCTGATGGTCTCGTCGGAACATATCGTAAAACCCATCTGTTTGCCGAAGAAAAGGGGGTTTTTGATCCAGGGGACACGGGGTTTGATGTCTTTGATATCGGTCCCGCCAGGATTGGGATCATGATCTGCTTTGACTGGTGGTTCCCTGAATCTGCAAGGGTATTGGCCCTGATGGGAGCTGATATTATATGCCACCCGGCCAACTTAGTGCTTCCTCAATGCCAGGAGGCCATGCGCACTCGCGCCCTGGAAAACGGGGTGTTCACAATAACAGCCAACAGGATCGGCAGAGAAGCAAGGGGAGGGAAGTACCCTCTAATATTCACCGGAAAAAGCCAGATCGTTGACACTCAGGGCAAGGTCATAACCAAATTGGGGAAAGAGGAAATAGGCGTTGCCCTCACTGATATTGACCCTACGCTGGCGAGAAACAAACATATCACAGACCAGAACGACCGCTTTGAAGACAGGCGTACTGAATTTTATGGCCCTTTAATGGATCTCTAGCCCTCCCCTGGTACCCCTTTTTGTGCCATCACCGCCCTGTAGTGACCGCCGTAATCCTTGATTCTTGATGATTCGGCATATTCCTCGATCTGGTCTATAATCCCAAGTGCCTTCGCGGTCTGATCGGGTGCCATTTCCAGCATGATCCACCCGCCTGGATTCATATAATCCAGGGCCCCCCTGATAATCCTTTCTATGTAGTACATTCCCCCTTCCCCGCCATCCAGTGCCAGTCTTGGTTCATAATTGCGGACCTCAGGGGGAAGACCGTCGAACTCCTCAGAGCAAATATAGGGCGGGTTGGATAGGATGATATCAAAGGTGATCCCCTGGTCCCGCAAGGGGTCCCAGAGGTCACCCTCACTGAATTGGATCCTCTCAAGCACCCCATGTCTCTTAGCATTGTCGTGTGCCAGTTCAAGGGCACTTCCGGATATATCCGTGGCCCAAATCTGAGTGTCTTGAAGCTCTTTTGCCAGCGATATTGCGACGGCCCCACATCCGGTTGCCATGTCCAGGACCAAATTCGGACGACCCTCTGAGGCAAAGGTCCTAAGCTTTTCAATGGCCAGCTCAACCAGCAATTCCGTTTCAGGCCTGGGGATAAGGACCCGTCTGTCTACCATAAGGTCGAGGGACCAGAATTCCTGGAGGCCCCTTATATACTGCACGGGCTCCCGGAGGAGCCGCCGTTTGATAAGTGAACGATACCCTGAAAGTTCTGTTTCTATCACAGGCCGATCAAAATTCAGGTACAGGCCGACCCGGTCAAGGTTTAGCTGGTGGGACAAGAGGAGTTCAGAAGTGAGACGCGGACTCTCAATCTCTTTTTCCTTCAGGAATGTACTGGTGACCTTCAGAAGCTCTTTTATGGTCCAGGTTTTGGGGCGCATAACCCCCTTTTGGGATGCCGTCATTGGGGGGGACTGGTATTTTGCTGGAAAGGTGACACCAACTATTATCCCTTTAGTGCTTCCGCCTGAAAATACGTAGTTACCGGGTCGATGACCTGGTTCAGTTGGCCCTGGAGGACATCTTCAAGTTTGTACAATGTGAGGCCGATCCTATGATCAGTAATCCTGCCCTGGGGAAAATTATAGGTCCTTATCCTTTCACTCCTATCGCCTGAGCCTACCATGTTCTTACGTTCCTCAGAGATCCTGGAATGTTGTTCGGCCTGTTGCAGGTCAAGCAAACGAGAACGAAGGACCTTCATGGCCTTGGCCTTGTTTTTGTGCTGGGATTTCTCATCCTGGCAGGTGACCACCAAACCGGTGGGAAGGTGAGTAATACGGACAGCGGAATCCGTGGTGTTGACATGTTGCCCTCCGTGGCCGGAAGCGCGGAACATATCAATCCGGAGGTCATCAGGACCGATCTCAACATCTATGTCTTCCGCCTCTGGAAGAACGGCAACGGTTACGGCTGAAGTGTGGATACGACCCTGTGCCTCGGTCTCAGGTACCCGTTGAACGCGGTGGACCCCACTTTCGTATTTCAGCCGGCTGTAAACCATCTGCCCTTCAATGAGGACTACAATCTCCTTAAAACCTCCTATTCCGGTGATGTTTTGGCTGAGGATTTCAGTCCTCCAACCCCTTAGTTCAGCATACCTGCTGTACATCCTGAAAAGATCGGCGGCAAATAGTGCTGCTTCCTCCCCACCTGTACCGGCCCTAATTTCTAAGAGAATGTTTTTCCCATCGTTTGGGTCTTTGGGGAGGAGAAGGACCTTTAGCTCTCCTTCAAGGTGGGTCAAATTTGACCGGAGTGTCTCAATTTCGTCTTTGGCCAGCTTTCTCATCTCAGGGTCCGGATCATCCAACAGGGAGCGGCTGCCCTCAATCTCATCCCGGACAGATCTATATTTTCTGAAGGAGGTTATGATTGGCGCAAGCAGACTATGTTCTTTGACGTATTTCTGATAAAGCCTTTGGTCGTGGATAACCTCTGGACGACCCAAGTCTCTCTCCAGCTCATCATAACGATCTTCAATTCCTTTGATTTTGCCAAACATGATCACGAAAACTCTTCTTATCTGAACGTCACCCGGGAACAGCCATTTTTCAAGGTCAATTGGGGCATAATATGTTTTTTAGACGGTGCTATAAAACTTGGGGATTTATTCACACAAGAACCCTTTTTTGGAAAAAAGGCCCCGAAAAAGCAAATTTGCAATTCACTTTTTGGTGCCCTCTTCGCCTTGCGCCTTCTTATTGAACTTGGCATACTTCCTTCTGAAACGCTCCACTCTCCCCGCGGAATCGACCAGCTTCTGTTTACCCGTAAAAAAAGGGTGGCATTTGGAGCAGATTTCAACCTTTATTTCCTCCACTGTGGACCCTGTTTCAAATTGGTTGCCACACGCGCATTGGACAGTTGCCTTATAATACTTTGGGTGGATATCTTCCTTCATGCTTAATTCCTTCCTCCTTTTTGGATTATTTCATTACTCACTCATTGAAGCCAAGAACTCTATATTATCCTTTGTTCCCTTAATTTTTTCAAGTAAAAATTCCATGCTGTCTACCGGCGTCAAAGGAGCAAGGAGCTTACGCAGTATCCAAATTCTATTCAGGTCTTCCTCTCTGAGCAGCAACTCTTCCTTCCTTGTGCCTGAACGATTAATATCCATGGAAGGAAAGACTCTTCTATCAGTCAGCTTTCGATCCAGGTGTATCTCCATGTTTCCAGTGCCCTTGAACTCCTCAAAAATGACCTCATCCATCCTGCTGCCCGTATCAACGAGGGCAGTGGCAATGATCGTCAAGCTGCCGCCTTCCTCGATATTCCTTGCCGCGCCAAAAAAACGTTTGGGTTTTTGAAGGGCATTAGAATCAAGGCCCCCGGAAAGGATCTTCCCACTGGGTGGAACAACAGCGTTATATGCCCGGGCTAATCGTGTAATGCTGTCCAGGAGGATCAAGACATCAAGCTTGTGTTCTACCAATCTCTTGGCCTTTTCAATCACCATCTCTGCCACCTGTACATGACGCTGAGGCGGTTCATCAAAGGTGGAACTGATGACCTCAGCATCAACGGAGCGCTGCATATCTGTTACTTCCTCAGGCCTTTCATCTATCAGAAGCACAATTTTATGTATGCCCTTATCGTTGGCAGTCACACTATTGGTGATATTTTGGAGCAGCATTGTCTTGCCGGTGCGAGGAGGGGCGACTATTAAACCACGTTGGCCTTTACCAATAGGCGTCATAAGGTCCAACACCCTGGCGGAGTAATTCTCGGGAGTGGTTTCCAATGTAATCCTTTCATCGGGGTAGAGAGGAGTGAGGTTATCAAATAGGATCTTTTCTCTGGCCACCTCTGGATCCTCATGATTAACCTTCTCTACCTTTAGAAGGGCAAAATACCTCTCTGAGTCCTTTGGGGGGCGAATCTGGCCGGCTGTAGTATCACCCGTTCTTAGATTAAAACGCCGAATCTGGGACGGAGAAATGTAAATATCGTCTGGACCCGGGAGGTAATTGGCATCGGGGGCCCTAAGAAATCCAAAGCCATCCGGCAGGATCTCTAAGACACCCTCCCCATATATAAGGCCGTTTCGCTCAGAATGGGCCTGCAACAAGGAAAAGATAAGATCTTGTTTGCGCATTCCTGAAGCCCCTTCAATACGAAACTCCTTCGCCATTTTTGTCAATTCACTGATTTTTAACTCTTTGAGTTCCACAAGATTCATGCTTCATCTCCGTGCAATAGGATTAGAATTTAAATGGAAACACCTGTTTCAAAGTGCCAACGAATCATATCCTTTGAAGTTTCTTTCGTGTATGGCTCTAAAGCAAGGAGCCACGGTCAGTTGATGAAGTGTCACGTATTTTTTGAAGTCAAAAAAGGTCCTTAAATGACATAGAAAAAGCTGGAAAGTGTTCACGGTGTACTGCTCAGGCCGTGAGATCAACCTTAAAAACCCTATTTATGTGAGTTTGAGAAGGTGACTCAGCGGATTAGCCACGGAGTAAGTTCAGATCTGCGGTCTATACAGGAGCCTCCAAAAGGCAGGAAAAGATTTCGTGTATTATCAGTATAGCCGCGTTTCTGCCTATGTCAAGGTTTTTATTCGCCTGAGGCTGTGAATTCAATCGCTTAAAACATCGCAAGACTCGTTCCATATCATCCGGCAGCGGGGCCTCGAATTCCACATAATGCCCATGATCCGGATGGATAAGACCCAGACATCTTGAATGGAGCATTTGCCTCTCTATGATGGGAAGCAGCCCCTGTTTGTAAAGGGGATGCCTTCTCCACCATTTCCGTCCATATCCATACACCGGGTCTCCAGTAACAGGGTGTCCTATATGAGAGAGGTGTACCCGAATCTGATGGGTACGCCCCGTTTTTATGGAAACCATAAGAAGGGAAAAACCGACTTCAAACTCATCAATCTTGTGCCAGAGCGTCAGTGCCTGTCTACCCTTGAAAGGCGCGACCGACATCTTCTTTCTATTTTTTGGATGACGGGAGATAGGGAGGTCTATTGTTCCATCATCTCCTTTCACACGCCCATGAATTATTGCCAGATATTCCTTTTTTACACTGCCACCTTTAAATTGGCTTACCAGCGAGCTGTAAGCATGATCGCTTTTTGCAACGACCATAATTCCGGAAGTATCTTTGTCAAGTCGGTGGACAATGCCGGGCCTAAATGCGTCACCGATCTGAGAAAGCCCCCGGCAGTGCTGAAGAAGACCATGAACCAGTGTGCCAGTGGCATGACCTGGAGCCGGATGGACGACAACCCCTGGCGGCTTGTTCAAGACAATGAGTGATTCATCTTCATGAATAACGTCAAATTCTACTTTCTCTGGTACCAGGGCCTGAGGGGGGGAAGGTGGGACGTGGAGAAGGACACGATCCCCTGCCTTCAATTTATGGCTTGGCCTTGAAGGAGTGTCGTTTACCAGTACATTTCCTCCCTTTATGAGGGAATGTATCCTTGAACGCGACAGTCCGATTGAACAGGAAGTCAGAAAGACGTCTAAGCGAACATCTTGACTTTCTTCCCGGATCTCATAAGAGAATACCCTACCTGATTCCTTGTCCACTTTGATGTCAAAAATCAGATCAAGAAAAGATTTTGTCCAGGTCCTTTTCTATCTGTTCTTCCCCAACCTTCTTGGCAAGAGATATCTCTTTGACCAAGAGGTTCCTGGCCGTATCCAGCATTTTCCTCTCACCAAACGAAAGTTCCTTTTCAATCTTCAGTATCAATAGATCTCGATAAACCTCTGCAACCTCAAAGACAGAACCGGTCTTTATCTTTTCCATATATTCCCTATAACGGCGGTTCCACGTCTGGTTGTCAATGGCAACATTCCTTTTCTTCAGTATAGAATAGAGCTTGGGGACCTCTCTTTGACCAATTATCTCTCTCAATCCCACATTATCCACGTTGCCGGTAGGAATCATGATGATCATATCATTGTCAAGTATTCGCATGACATAAAAGTCCTGCTGACATCCCGAAATCTCTTGTGTCTCAACCTTTTCAATAATGCCAACACCATGCGCCGGATAAACAGCCAAATCACCCACGTTAAACATTGAACAAACCCCCACTGACTAGCTTCGCTTACAGATAATTGTTAATTCATCCAGGACAGCGCCTTTTAACCCGCTTCTTCCTGTTACACGTACCCGCACTCTTAAAGACTCAACTATTCGGGTTCAAAGTTCGCTACAGTCCTGGCTTCAATTACTATTTCAGAAAAAGCCCAATTGCAGGCAAAATGGGCGCAATTACCAGAGAGACCACCGACATCAACTTGATGAGGATGTTCATGGCCGGCCCGGAGGTATCCTTAAAGGGATCACCTACCGTATCGCCAACAACCGCGGCTTTATGGTTGTCAGAACCCTTTCCGCCCAGATTGCCCTCTTCAATATACTTCTTCGCATTATCCCAGGCACCGCCTCCGTTGGCCATAAAAAGGGCCAGGAATACGCCCATGGTCGTGGCACCCAAAAGCATACCGCCCAATGTTTCTGGACCCAAGAGAAAACCAACGGCCACGGGTGTAAGGATTGCAACAAGGCCGGGGGTGACCATCTCCTTAAGTGCAGCGTTGGTTGCGATGGATACACAGGTCTTTGAATCAGGCTTTACCCCCTCTTTCCCTTCCAGGAGGCCAGGAATCTCCCTGAACTGGCGCCGGATTTCTTCCACAATGCTGAAAGCGGCCTTTCCAACAGAGGTCATTGTCAGGGCCGCGCAGATCATGGGAACCATGGCCCCGATAAAGCAACCAATGACCACCATAGGATTCTTGATATCAATTATGTTGAGACCGGCCGCCTGCGTGAAGGCCACGAACAGGGCCAATGCCGTGAGTGCCGCAGAACCGATCGCAAATCCCTTGCCTATGGCTGCTGTGGTATTGCCCAGTGCATCTAAGCTGTCAGTGATCTTTCTGGTCTCAGGACCAAGCCCTGCCATCTCCGATATGCCGCCCGCATTGTCGGCAATAGGTCCGTAGGCATCCACGGTCATGGTGGCGCCAACAGTCGCCAGCATACCAACGGCCGAAAGACCGATGCCGTAGATCCCCGCGGTTTGATACGCTATGAACGTAGCAATACAGATACCGAGAACAGGGAGATAAGTGGACTGCATTCCAACTGCCAGGCCCGCGATGATAACAGTCGCTGGGCCGGTCTTGCTCTGTTCGGCAATACGGCGGACCGGCGGACCTGATGTGTAATATTCTGCAAGAAGGCCGATTGCGATCCCGCAAAGGAGCCCTGAAAAGATGGCCCAAAAAGCACCAGTGGGCATTCCAAGGCCCTTGGTAATGATTATGGTAAGAACGACGAAAATGACCGCAGCCACAAAGGTGGTATACCTTAACGCACCGGCAGGGTTCCCTTTCTGGAAAAGCTTGATGGAAAATACCCCCACAAAGGAACTGAGCAATCCGGCCATGACAATCAGGATCGGCATGACCATATATTTCAGTTTGATGGCCACGGGACTCAGGTCCTTGAGTATGGGAAACTTATCGAGAAATTCAGGTGTAATCGTCAGTGTCGCCCCAATTGCAACGGTTGCAATCACTGAACCCACAAATGATTCAAAGATATCGGCACCCATCCCTGCGATATCGCCCACGTTATCGCCAACATTGTCTGCAATAACACCAGGATTCCGAGGATCATCTTCAGGGATTCCCGCCTCTACCTTCCCTACAAGGTCAGCGCCAACGTCCGCGGCCTTTGTATATACACCGCCGGCAACACGAGCGAACAGGGCGATGGAACTTGCCCCCATGGCAAACCCATTGATGTATTGAGCGGTCTCTGGATCACCGCCATAATACCAGAACCAAAAACCCAGCCCCAACACACCAAGGCCGCCGACAGCCAGACCCATAACAGAGCCTGAAAAATAGGATACGTTCAAGGCCCTGGCCTGCCCAAATTTGGCCGCGGCCTCAGCGGTCCGCGAGTTGCCGCGCGTTGCCGCTGTCATTCCTGAAAAACCCGCAAACATCGAGCAGAAAGCCCCTGTAACAAAGGCGATTGCTGTCTGCCAATGAATCCCCCATGCCAAAAGAATAAACACAATGGTTATAAAGATGATCAGGACAGAGTACTCTTTCTTTAAAAAGGCCATGGCGCCGCTGTGAATCGATTCCTCCAATTCCTGCATTAGCACCGTACCATTAGGCTGTTTTTTCACATAACCAAAGATAAACCAGGCAATAATCAGACTCAAGATCCCCAGATATGGGGCGTAAACAGCTAGTTCCTGCATCAGATTCCATCCTCCTTATTTGCTAGATTTAGACAATTTAAATAGTTCATTGCCGATTCAACCCCCTGTGAAACAAACAATTCACACCCATAAACTGCCGCTTTGGTGATCCTTCCCAAAATATTTTCGTCATCCCTGTAAAATGGCGCCAGAACGAAATCCTCAACGTCTTCCCCATAACGCGGGCGTCCGATGCCTACCTTGATTCTGGAAAATTGCGTGGTGCCCAGATACTCAATGATAGAGAGGACTCCTTTGTGCCCTCCAGGTCCCCCATTTCTGGCAACCCTTGCCTTTCCTACAGGGAGATCGAGATCATCATGGACGACAAGTACCTCATCGTTATTGACGTCGTAGTAGTCGGCACACTCCCTGACTGAAATACCACTTCCATTCATGTAGGTTACCGGACGAAGAAGAAGAAGCTTTTTGTCTTGAAATCTCGTCCGGATATTTCTTGAATGAAAGCGCCGGCCCGTCAAACGCACCCCAAGACTCTGCGCCCATAGATTAATCACCCTGAAACCTATGTTATGTCTGGTTTCTCTATATTTTGAGCCTGGATTGCCCAGGCCTACGGTCAAGTACACTTCCTGAAATACGATTCTTTGCCGCCGAAAAACCGGTGTCTCTCAAAAGGAGCACATCCCGCCACGGCGGGGGTTCTTGGTGACTAAGCTTCTTCCTCGGCCTCTGCCCCGGATGCGGCCTCTTCTTCCTCAACGGCTTCTTCCTCAACCTCTTCCTCAGCGGCCTCAGGCACTACCGTAGGAGCGGCCACAATGGCCACGGTCAAATTACCTTCCTCAGCCGCCCTGGTACCCTCAGGGAGCTCAATGTCATCCACATGAAGCGAATCACCTATTTGGAAACTCGAGACATCCACATCCAGCGATTCGATCAATTTGTCGGGGAGGCAGGAGATTGTAAGCTCCCTCTTAATGTGTTGAAGAATTCCCCCATCTGTTACACCAATTGGGGTATTGATAAGGCGGATTGGGACAGGCACCGTGATTTCCTTGTCCATGGATATCTCATAAAAGTCGACATGAAGACAGGTATCCTTGATTGGGTCGCTCAGGATTTCCTTGAGCATCACCTTGTGTGTCTCAGTACCATGCTCTGAATGTACCTGGAGATCAATAATTGTATTTTCGCCAAAGCCTTTCTTGATGATGTCGTTCAGTTCTGGATAATCCACGGCCAACATAACGGGTTCGATCTTTGGTCCATAGAAAATAGCAGGGATCTGATTATTCTGCCTGAGTGTTCTGGCCGCCCCCTTTCCTTTGCTTAGTCTTACTCGCGCGGCAAGTACTGGTTGGGCCATATTATTACCTCCGGAATTAATAAAATTTTTCACAAAGTAAGAAAAACCCCGCCATCAAGGCGTATCCCCGGCTAAACGAATAACGTACTGACCGAATGGGAATTATGGATTCTCTTGATGGTTTCCCCCAAAAGCTCCGCTATTGACAAGACAGTAATCTTATCGCAACTCCTGGCCTTCTCACTGAGGGGAATGGTATTGGTCACGACCAGGCTATCTATGGGTGAGGCCTCGATCCTGTCTATGGCAGGACCTGACAATACGGGGTGGGTGCAGCAGGCATGTATTCCGGATGTCCCTCTTTCATTGAGGGCCATTGCGGCCTGGGTCAATGTGCCCGCTGTGTCGACCATATCATCAAGAATGATAGCTGTTTTTCCTCTTACTTCTCCGATAATGTTCATCACCTCGGATACATTAGGGGAATCGCGCCTCTTATCAATTATAGAGAGGGATGCGTTAAGACGCTTGGCAAAGGCACGAGCCCTTTCCACACCGCCCGCGTCTGGAGAGACAACGACGAGGTCGTCTTGAAAACTGCTCTGGATATATTTCAATAAGATAGGCGCAGCATAAATATTGTCCACGGGAATATTAAAATAGGCCTGAATCTGTCCCGCATGAAGGTCCATGGATACAACCCTACCTGCACCCGCAACAGTGATCAGATCGGCTACAAGTTTTGCAGAAATTGGGACCCGGGGCTTAACCTTCCTGTCTTGCCGGCCATAACCGTAATAGGGGATAACCGCGGTAATCCTCTCCGCAGAGGCCCGCCTCAAGGCATCCATGATAATCAGAAGCTGCATTAGGTTATCATTAACAGGCGTACACGTGGATTGAAGGACAAAAACATCCCGTCCCCTGATATTTTCTTCTATCTCTACCAAGGTTTCCCCATCGCTGAAGGTCTTGGTTGTGATCTCACCAGGCTCGATGCCGAGGTAATCACATACTTCAATGGTCAAGGTTAGGTTAGAGGTACCGCCAAAAAGCTTCATTTCTCATTCAAATGGTTTTTAAATGTTTTTCGCCATCCATTTCCTGGCTGGGGTGGGAGGATTCGAACCTCCGAATGCGGGCTCCAAAGGCCCGTGTCTTACCACTTGACGACACCCCAATCCCCGGTGCTACAAAAACACCTCCCAAATCTTGGGAGGTGAGGAGTTTCTTTGCTCGTAATGCATGAGATTCGGACCTAAAAATACCGAACACGCTGGGGCCGCTGCCTGACATCAAGGCCCCCTCAGCCCCTGCATTCAACAAGGCCTTTTTAATGCTATTGACCACAGGGTAATGAGTTGCAGTCACCGTCTCTAAATCATTTTCGAGGATCTCTGAGATATCAATGGGATCTTTGCCTAATGCTTCGATTATAAAGTCATATTCTCCGGTTGTCAACTTCAATTTCAAATTCTGATAAACCCATGATGTTGAAACTGCCAAGGGTGGCGACACGATTACATACCATAATCGGGGCCACCTTTCAATGGGTTCCAATATTTCCCCAATCCCCCTGGCTATGCATGGCCTGCTCTCCAAAAAAAATGGCACGTCGGCCCCTAAATGGGAGGCCAAATCGATCAGATCTTCCGCTGTAAGAGGCTCCGAACACATCTCATTTAAGGCCTTTAGTGTGCAAGCGGCATCACTACTGCCGCCGCCAAGTCCAGCGGCGATGGGAATATTTTTGGTTAGTCTGGCAGAAAGTCCTTTTTTGATAAGGCTTTTAGAAAAAAAGGCCCGGCCGGCCTGACAAATGAGGTTCTTTTCGTCATTGGGTACATCAAGGCAATCAGTGTCAATCCTGATCCCTGATGGGATGATCCCCATTTCAAGGTAATCAAATAGGCCGATAGGGACCATAATGGAGACCAATTCATGGTAACCGTCCGGACGACGGGCGGTCACCTTCAGGCGGATATTCAGTTTGGCAGGGGCCTTGAGTGTTATGGATTGTTTGTCTATTCCCAAACCTTTAGTGTCAGATAAAGGGTCACATCGCCCCGTTTGACCAAGAAAAGGATCGTATCGCCCTTCTTGTAATCCTGAATCTTCTTCTGGAATTTCTCAAGATCTTTCAGGGGGGCCTTGTCCATCTCCAAAAGAATATCGGCAGTCCTGAACCCGGCCTCTTCCGCAGGCGAATCACTTTCAATCTGAACCACAACCAGACCGCTGGTTTCCGATAACCCAAGATTCTGAGCCAGTTGAGGGGATAACTCTTCCACAGACATGCCCAAGTGGGGTCTTTCTTCAGCAACCTTTTCAGGCTCCCTTTCCTCTTTCAGTTCCCCGATCGTCGCCTGAAAGGCCTTTTTTCCTCCCCCCCGCACTACCCCAACCTCTACAACCTTATCCACAGGGGTCGAGGCCACAAGAAAGGGCAGGTCATTCATTTCCTTGATTTCTCTGCCATCAAACGAGACAATCACATCCCCTCGCCTGATGCCCGCGTTATCCGCAGGACCCCCAGACGTGACATCCGCAACCAAGGCGCCCTTCAAATCCTTCAGATCGAGCTTATCCTTCAAGTCGGGAGAAATCTTCTGGATCATGACGCCCAGCCAGCCTCGAATTACTCTTCCCTTTTTTAGTTGGGGCAGGAGGTCTCTGGCCATATTGACAGGGATGGCGAAACCGATGCCAATGCTC
Source organism: uncultured Desulfobacteraceae bacterium (assembly GCA_964473615.1). Taxonomy (GTDB): domain Bacteria; phylum Desulfobacterota; class DSM-4660; order Desulfatiglandales; family Desulfatiglandaceae; genus CAYYPQ01. Next base: position 6,942 of record CAYYPQ010000029.1, on the reverse strand, counting down.
CCGCCACTCCCTGAGAATATTGCGGAGTTGATACCAATCACCTCACCTGCGGTGTCCAAAAGTGGCCCCCCACTGTTCCCTGGATTAATAGGGGCATCGGTCTGGATAAAGTTATCATAAGATCCAGCCCCAAGGTGCCTGTACTTTGCGCTGACAATGCCTGCAGTGACGGTGTTGCCCAGCCCGAAAGGGTTGCCTATGGCTACCACCCAATCACCCACATCTAGCTTATCCGAATCACCCAGAGGAAGAGCTTCTAACGGGGAATCGCTTTCAATACGTATGAGGGCCAAATCCGTTTTGGGGTCACGGCCTATAATTTTGGCCTTGAATACCCTTTCATCGGCCAGTTTGACGTTGATTTCATCGGTCTTTTCCACCACGTGATTATTGGTCAATATGTAACCATCCTTATCGATAATAAAGCCCGACCCAAGGCTCCTCTGCCTGAAATCCCTGGGGCCCTGATCACCAAAGAAGCGGTCAAAGAAATCCCTCAAGGGGTCATTAGGGCCTAACGGCCTCCCAAAGTGGAATGGCACCATACCCTTCCCCTTGATAATCTTAACTGTACTGATATTGACAACCGACGGTCTCGCCCTTTTGACCAAATGGGAAAAAGATCCAGGGGCCGAAGGCATGATAGATTGGGTCTCGGCGCTCAGCACAGTCTCCGGTATCGGCCCCACGGCAGCGATAAATCCGCTAAACACACAAAATATGGCCAAACGAATAAAGTATGGCCTTCGTTTCTTATGGTATTTGGCTTTCATAAATATCTTATCGATCCTTTCCAAGAATTCCCTTTGGACTAATAAGAAAAGCTTTAGACGTTCAATTTACAAAGGCCTATTTCGTGGCCTTTACATAACGCCACCTCAGATCGGTCAGGACGCTCTCCAGTATTTTCTCCTCTTCCTCTGTCAAATTCCCCTTGGTTTTACCCTTAAGCATAGCAATAGTGTCTATGGCATGTTTGGCAAGCGGCAAGTCCTTCCTCTTTTGACCCGTCTGGGGATCAGCAATTTCTCCAAAATTCAACAGGGCTGAAGAACTGAGGCTGAATACAAGGGAGTTGAAATTGATCTCCGGCAATGGGGGCGTCTTGGCCCCCTTTTTTGGGGCCTCAGTTCTGGTCTCCTCCTTTTTCTTTTCATCCTCAGCTTTTTTATCCTTTAGCTCACCCTTCTCATCAAATGATCTCCTGTCCTTAATCACGAATCCCTTTTCTTCTTCCGTCATGGCCTGACTCCTATAATTCTATTCTTCTTGCAGAATAAACGTGCTCCAGACCGCAGAGCTCTTCCAGTATTTCGTCACTGACAATAGAGCTGGTGGTCAAAAAAATTACATTCTGCTTCTCATGCCTCTCTTCACCGACTTGCATGCGGCAGATATTAATGCCTCTTTTTCCCAAAGTGGAACCGATTGTACCTATGACACCGGGGCAGTCCTCATTTTGTATGAGCAGGTTATGGCCCTCGGGAATGGCCTCCAGGTAAAAGTTATTGATACGCAATATCCTGGGCATCTTCTTGCCGAATATGGTGCCGGATACAATGTTTTCGCCTTCCAGGGTGCTAATAGAAAGCTTGATGAGGCTGGCGAAATCCTCCGAGGTCTTACTCTTTGACTCCACCACCTTTATGCCTCGATCGGCGGCAATATAAGGGGCGTTGACAAAGTTTACGTCATCTCTGAGTATGGGTGTAAGCAAGCCTTTGAGCATGGCGGTGGTTAGAGGAGACACATCATATTCTGTTATGCTACCCGAATAATCAATTTGGGCACCGAGGATGGCACTGCCTGCAAGCTGTGCCTGCATTGATCCCATCCTTTCCACCAGTATGGCGTAAGGCCGCAGGGTATTCATTAGTTCGGCGCTAATACCAGGGACATTGACCGCGTTTTTCACCGTCCCATGGAGGAGGTAATCGACAATTTGTTCGGCCACATCTTTCGCAACATTGTCCTGGGCCTCGGTTGTTGAGGCGCCCAGGTGAGGGGTGCAGATAAAGTTGGGGAGACCCATCAACTTATTTTTTCCAGGTGGTTCCATGCTGAAGACATCAAAGGCGGCCCCACCTAAAGGGCCTGACTTAAGGGCCTCATAGAGGTCATCCTCATTGACTATCCCTCCACGGGCACAGTTGATTACCATCGCGCCCTCTTTCATTTTCGCGATGGTATCCCTATTTATCATGTTGGCCGTTTCATTGGTCTTCGGCGTATGGATTGTGATGAAGTCCGCCCTTCGAAGCAATTCTTCAAAGGAAACCGGCTCCAGGTCCAACCTCTCGATGGCATCTGGTTTGATATAGGGGTCATAAACGATCACCTTCATCTTCATTCCCTTGGCCCTGTCAGCCACAATACGGCCGATATGGCCCGCCCCGATCAGGCCAAGGGTCTTGTTAAAAACCTCATGGCCCTGGAGCTTCTTCTTCTCCCATTTGCCGTCTTTTAGAGACGCAGTGGCCTGAGGGATATTCCGTGAAAGTGACAAAATCAAGGCAATCGTATGTTCAGCGGTTGTGATGGTATTGCCCTCCGGGGTATTCATGACCACTATTCCCCTCTGACTCGCAGCACTAATATCCACGTTGTCAAGACCGATCCCTGCGCGGCCGATTACTTTCAGGTTTTGGGCTGCCCCAATGATTTCAGCCGTGACCTTGGTAGCGCTGCGAATCACAAGGGCATCATACTGGGCGATGACCCTCTTAAGTTCTTCCTGGGTTAGGCCAGTGTTAACTTCAACCTCAATGCTAGGCGCTTCCTGCAATATCTTAACACCCACCTCCGATAGCGGATCACTAACGAGAACCTTCATTTAGCGTGTCTCCTTATTGTTCCGGCTTGGCAAACCACAGGTCTTTTGATTTGCCTGGCCGAGGATTATTGAGCTATTACGCCTTAACGTGTTACAATTTGGCATATTATGCATGAAGAGCTTCTTTGTCAAGATATGGAGAGATACAAAGGCACAATGCAAGATTTGGCGCTATGAAGGTTGGCAGATATTACCAGCTTATGACAAAATCCTGTCGGAAACCATAGGCATGGTTGCCAATATCTTTAGAGTCCAGTGCCATGCCATCGTCATTGGAATGGTCGCCGGCCTTAAAATATCCGGCATCTATTATATAGCTCAGGTTATCCATAAAATCCCACTCAAAGCTGATATTCAGCTCCTGACCTATGTTATAAAAAATGCCGCTCTGTTCTATCTCATTGGCCTGGACTAGAGAAAAGACAGCGCCTGTCTTCATGGTATCGGAGATCTTAAAGAAACCGCGGAGATAAAGAGATTTGTAACCCCTGTCACCCAAAATGTCTCCCGTAGGCTCCGATGGAGTTGTATTCGAAACGTCACCTCTATACCACAATAACCCAACTTTTTCCCTCAAAGGGATAAAGGGGGCCCTAAATCTCTCGTCAAAGCCCCGAAATCCGGCCCGCTCTTTGGGAGGGGCGCCAGTGGAGGAATCCACTCCCTCCATGTGGAGGCTGCCGATGGCAAATTCTGCGGCACCAAATTCAGCGGCGAGGTCGAGTCTGCTGGACCATCGCTTGAGTTCCAGGGATGCATCCTGCAAAAAATCACCAGGTGAGGCCCATAAAAAGTTGACCTCCGTGTCTAGTTTGAACTGCCTGAAATTAAAGGTTAGGCCTTTCATAAAAATGGCGGAATTGTTTGAGCCTTTTTCTGCCTCTGCATTGGAGTACAGGATATTATCTTTTACCTGGAAACCCAGGGTATCCATGGCCGATTCAGGCGCCGACTCAAAGCCCGCCAATGCCGGCATGGAAAGGGTGAGCACCAGTGCCAGGATCGCGAAACTCATATAATACTTTTTCATTTTGGAGCCTTTCTAGAAATGTAAACGTTAAGTATGACAACTTCATAACCTTCACGTTAAAATTTAAAACCAGTAATCAAGACATTTATTTTCTTTGCGTTCTCTGTTTCTTTGCGGTCAACTATTGCCGAAAAATTAACGCAGAGACTCCAGCCCATATCCGTCGTTATCGCGAAAAAGGACGAGGACACGATCTGGATCATTTAAGAATGTAAAATCCAGGACATCCTTTGCGAGTTTCTTTGTCTCCCACGTTTCGATGATACGCTCCCCCTCCCACTTAACCGCCACGACCTGATCCGTCCCCTGGGTAGGACGATAAATCTTTTGGAGGGCACTTGCAAGCATACCCCCATCCCGTTCCTTGTAAATGAGAAAACTCTGTTCATCGAAGGCAGGGACCAACTCAAAGCGGCGAGCCGAATAGACTTCTCTGGAGGTCTTTTTATCATCAAAACCACCCAGGTATTGAACCGTTTCCAGCTTCAAGGGATAGGCCGTTTCCCTGTACCTACCATAGTTACGCTCGCCACTTGCCTCCACTCTCTCCGTGGGAGCGAAGTACCCATGGAGATCGTTATCAGGCTCCAAAACGACCAACCTCTGGGGATCATGGGGAACCAGATTGAACTGATAGATTGAATCAATCCCCTTTGCCGGCCTATAGACATCGCCGATCTCTATCCTTTTCTCCTTCTTGTTCCAGTCCACGCCAAAGATAGGGCCCGCGTACTGTTTATATTTTCCTTCCTTTTGTGCCAGGGCCACCGCGTTTCCCCCTCTGCCCCGGATGACCCGAAGGTAATAGGGAAAGCCTCTTAAAATTGGGGCGAGCCTCCCTGATTTGAACGTAAGGATCTCCGAGCAGAGTTCATTGTCATCCTTATCCAGGATTTTGGCAGGCCTTGAAAGCGAAAGCAAAAGCTCATCTCCACCGTCGCCATCAAGATCCATTGCATGAAGATGCAAGGGAAAACGCCCCTTTTTACCGAAAAGATAATGGGCCTTTTCGCTTAGATGTGCCTTTCCAAACCTGTAGACTTTCACGCCATCCGGACCGAGAAGGGCCATTTCAGGTATTGAATCACCCTCCAGATCGCATTTGACTACCCTGGAATATTTCCCCGAAAGCCGGTAATAATCAGTAGTCTCCCGGGGTACTGATGGGCCGAGAAGCTCACGAACCGGTCCTGGTTCAGCCATCCCTTGAACCTCATGCCCAGCAGGATAAACAGTGGGCACATTAACCTGACTGGCCACGCTCTCTGAATAAAGGAGCGGTCCTCCTGCCACTTCCGCTAACTGGCAGACCAAATGATCCGCCTCCCATTCCAGGCGAAGCAACAGATTATTGGCGCCCGGCTTTTTAACAAACGAGTCCCCAGTGATCTCCTGGACCTCAAAACCTCCACCCATAAGGGCCTTCAGGAGGCGTTGATACGGGACAAAGGTGTGTTTGGCCGCTATATTAGTATAGAAAAGAATTAAAGGCGGCGCTGGCGTGACGATATAATCATCCTTTTCAATAGGTCTCCCGATTACCTGAACCACCCTGGCCAGGGCAGTGCTCGAAAAAAGGGTTTCCACCCGGATCCGGGCCACCAAGGCCTGCAGGGCGGGGGAAATACCTTTCTTGTGTTCATTTACCCAGAGTTCTTGACCTTTCTCCAGTGGGATCTTGCCCAGACTGAAGATGAGCCGGCCTTCAGAGACCTCTTTTACTGTGCCGGCCACCTGAAAGGGAGTGCTGTACTGTTTTGCGAGATAGGTCATCAGACCCGAAAAAGGCGTGTTCCCCGCTAAGGCCTGATTCATGGACATGAAAATAAAGGCCAGGGAAAGGCAGAACCCAAAAAATTTTTTCTCATTTTTCATTGCGAGGACCGCTACCTGCCTTTACTTACCACTTGAAGGCAGGAAAATCAACATTACTAGGCCTTTTCTCGCTTTGGCTGGTGGAGATAGAAAAGGACACGAACCCAGCCCACAAAAACCATGGCTGTTAGGGCGGGATAAACCCCGCCCTAACGCACAACACTATAAATCATGACTACCAGACCCACTGCAGTTCAACCGTATTCAGAATCGCGGCATCATCATAATCGTTTCCCCAGAGGTCCCGTATCGCGTCTCCCGGGTCAAAGTAGGCAAAGCAGTTCCCTAGGCTGAAATGTTTGCTATACTTGTAGGTCAGAAGCAGATCATATTCCGTTCCCACGGCATTATCAATGTTACTGCCTCCTGAATAGGTCCCGAGGCTTTCAAGCCCACCCGCTTCTTCAAACTGCATGAAGAGGACCTGGGCCTTATAAAAGAGCTTCCCAGATGTCCCTTTGCAGCCAAGACCGTAAGAGATCAGGCCCGGGCTATCACCCTTGGAGGAGTTACTGATTCCGCCATATCCGCTCCCACTTCCGAGGGTAGCAAAATTGTTGCTGTACAGATGACTTCCCAGGGCGGGCACATAGCGATAGATCAGGGCGTTTTCCATGCCGAATGTGGGGGTGTAGCGAGAGATATTGGTGATGCCGTTAAAGGCCTTAATGTCTTTATCGTTGGCATTGTCATCACCGGTCATATATGTTACTCCAAGATACGGGATACACTCCTTAGAGGCCTCGAATTCCACTGAGCCGTATGCGGCCCAGGCGCTGATATCATAGCTAGTTCCGCCTGCTGTATCCATATCTCCTAATGCATAGACGGCTTCGAAGCGGGGGGTCAACTTGTCGATCTTCCCATAGGCCTCGGCGCCGAAGTAGTGAACTCTTGCCTCATGCGCATTATCGTTACTGTACGCATAAAACGGGCTGATGTTAAAGTCGTTATTATCGACCTTTGTCTTGAAGATCCCCTTCAGGGTATAGACTCTCCAATCGCTCGAATGGGGTGTGGTTGCATATACTTCATCCTGGACGGTTATATACAGGGCCTCCCAGGAAAAATCTCCTGATTTACCTTCAAGGCCGATATAGGGGTGATCATCGCCATAGAGAACCCCCCCTGTCATAACGTCCAGAAAACGGGAATTCCATCCGGCCTTTACCGCAAAGTCCCCGAAGTCATACCGCAGATTCAG
>CAYYPQ010000028.1:15889-41917 GCA_964473615.1 uncultured Desulfobacteraceae bacterium | reverse complement strand
AACTTTCTTCTATGCCGTAGGCTTTACATATTGCCCTCTTTATCTTCTCTGCATCGGGCAAGGTCTCCACCTGGAGTCTGAATCAAGAGGTGATAATGATTGGGCATGACACAATAAGCGGCAACCCTCACCTTGTACATATCAACCACTTCTTTAAGAAGCTCGATAAACATGGAGTAGCCCTGTTTGTCCAGGAAAACAGATTCCGCCCTTCGTCCTCTGTTCATCACATGGTACCATGCGTCTGGATATTGTATTCTTAATGGCCTGCTCATAAAATCCAATTAACATCGATCACAACAACAGCCAAAAGTAGACTTGACCCCTATACCCCTACACCACAGATTCAAATGTTAACTCCTCCCGGACTGGGCTTGGGGCTTAATTATGACATCGATCCGCCGGTTGACGGCACGACCCTCTTCTGTTTCATTGGAAGCCAGAGGTTTTGAAGAGCCATAGCCAACAGCAGTGATTCGCCCATCTGACAATGTCTTGTTTGCCAATAGATACTGGCGGACACTCTCGGCTCTTTGCTGGGATAAAAGCTCGTTAAGTTCATTTGAGCCTGTACTATCTGTATGACCTTCAATGGTCACATCCGGTTCACCGAATATCCGGATCGACTGCTGTATTTTACTGATCAGGGGATAATTGTCCGGCATAATGACGCTTTTCCCCACAGGAAATTGAATCGCTCTCAGACGAATGACCAGTGAATTACCTTTTTTGTATACTTCCGCTTCATCCGGACTAAAAAGATTTTGGACTTCTATAAACAATTCATTGAATCGCTTTTCAGCTTCCAGACGTTCCTGAACAAGTTGCTGTTGGCGGGTCTTTCCCTCAAGATCGGCGATTTGTGAATTTTTAGTTTCTATTTCCGACTGGAGCGTTTTGACTTTGTCAAACATGAATTGACGGTCCTTCTGAAGTGCATCAATTGAACCGACTATATTCTTCACCTGTATTCCATAAGTCTGGTTACGCATATCCGTTGCAGCGAGTTTGGCCGTTATTTCGTACAAGATTTTTTCCATCCAAAGCGCCGTCTCTTCCGGTTTCATGTTTCTAAAATTTTCACTCTGATCGGCGATCTTAAACATCCGCTGCGACATGAACAAAGCCTCGTTGGCCTTTTGATGCATCATTTCTTTCTCGTAAGGATGTTGAGTAATAAACGCATCGGCTTCAGACAGTTTATTCTGGGCAATATTAAAAGACCGGGGTGCTATTTTATCAACTCTATTGTTTTTGGCCTGTTCGATAAGTTTTCGTACCTCTCCAAGAGTTTCGTCTTTAATGGCACGCATTTCAAGACTTCGAAAGGTTTCGGAGAGCCCTGCCTTACGTTTTTCAGCATATGCCAGGTCACCTCTTTCAATGGCTTCTGCAAGACTCAGAAATGTCTGCTCAGCACTGGTATAATCATATCCTAATTTTGCAGCACCTGCTTGTCGTGCAAGATCGCGACTTTTAATCACGTCGGCCAGCGAGGTTCGCGTGACCTGGGATATTTCTTCAGCTTTTTTAAGCTGAGCCTGTCCCTCGGCTATGTTGTTTAGGATTTTGGAAAGCTCTTCTTCTTTCTCAAGCCCTTTTTTGGCCTGGCTAAGTGATGACTCAGCCTTTGCGAACCAGGTGGGGGCAAGAACATTGAGGTGGTTCTTATATGCGGCAGCCAGATCATTTTCCAGACGGTTAATTTGGTCGGTTGGATTCTCCGACTTGAGTATGGGTTTGACATTGAGATTGGTGCTTGTACAGGCACCGACAAATGATAAAAATACTATAATTACGATAAGATAAAAACTATTTTTGCCCTTCATCATAACAGTCTCCTTTCATGTTTTGGTACGTTTTCTAAACTAAGTAACCCATAAAAAACTTAATGATCAATGAAAAAGACATCCCTATTCTCCTTTTGGTTTTTTGTCAGGGTCAGAATAACGACCGGTATGACAAGGCGGGAGGTATCACCCCCTTTCTCAACTTCAAAATCAAAATGATCTATACCACGATATGGTTATTTCTTATTAGATGTTTTCTTTTCCTCCAACCATCTCTTTAAATACTCACCAGCCACTTCCTTTCCGCCCAGTCCAAAGGCAAGACCAAAGGCCAGGGCCACGGCTCCAAAACCAAGCCCAAAAGCAGACGAGACGATCTCTTCACCAATACCTAACTGTATAAGGGCTATGGCTCCTGAGAAGACGACGATGGCATAAAAGGCTGTTTTACCCAGACCTTCGGCAGTGGTTAGGCCTGCATTGGAAGCCGCTGTCCGGACAACGGCGGAAAGGAGATTTCCGAATAAGATCCCGAGTATCAATACAATGATAGCAGCTACCACATTGGGGATGTAAAGAAAGATATCATTTAGGATATCAGATACAATGGGTAACCCCAGTGCGTCCATCGAAGCGATGAGGACCAGAATCATCGCAAACCAGTAGACTAATAATCCAATTATCTCCGATGGTGTCTTAATGATGTTTCCCTTGTCTAAAAACCCTTTCACTCCTGTTTTGTCTGCCGCACTGTCAAAACGGACTAGCCTGAGAAGCTTCACGACACCTATTTTAGCCAATTTGGCAATGATAAGCCCTACCACGAAGATGATAATTGCTCCGATGAGCTCGGGTAGAAAAACCGTGATTTTGGTGGCAAAGGCATCCCATGCTCCCTTAACAACCGCTGTAATTTTCATGGCTTCTCCTCCTTTCTGGTTAAAAAATGTTTAACTCATTTCATTAAAGCATAGCGTCTCTTGGCTTCATAGAGCCACTGAAGCCACCGCAGGCGGTCCTTCGAAAACTTGAGCAAAAATTCCCGTTTATGACACCGGTGTGTGATATGCCAAATGTAACCCGGAATATAGTGCCTTTTCGCTCTAGCCATTGATTACTGCCAATAATGCTCTTTTCACCCTCAAAAAGTGCAATATAGGGCCGAAATAGGGGGGTATTTTTGAAGGTTCTACAGTATCTCTAGATACTTACCATGGCCAGATAAACCCCAGATCTCCAGAACAGGGCTAATTTTTTCTAGAATCATGATAGGATAAATGATAAAAAATTTAACATCAATTTTATTACGACGCTATTTTTTCCATAAAAGCAACCGTGTTTCAGCGGAGTTCTGTCGAAGAAAGGGGCACACAATTTGGATAGAAACCCTACAAACTTTGTACAAGGAGGATAGCAATGAGTTATAGCAATGAGGAGTTGCAGGAGAAGTTAATCGATATGTATCCAGAAATTTTGTCTTACGGGCTGAAGGTGGGGCTTCAGTTTGATGAAGCGAAGAGTGCCTGGGTTGTGAGCTTTACCAAAGGTACAAGCAGCCGCTAGATAGGCTTCCAGGGCTTTTTGAACATGAAATGATTTGGGCCGTTCTGTTTCTTTTGCAATTTCAGGTAGTTTTAAGGCGAGTTCGTCAGTGACTCTTACTGATAATGCTTTGCTCATACATTGCCTCCATTATATTTAATTGTAATAAACAGTAAGCATAATTTGGATGTTTGGCAAGCTTTTTTTAGGGATGTAAAATACAATGAGTCCGGAATCCGCCTTTCCGAGTGCCTGAACCTTCGTGTTCAAAGCTTTAATTTTGATACCGGTATCCTGACAGTCCATGATGGCAAGGGGCAAAAAGACAGGGCACTATTCAAGATAATTATCGATCCTATGGGTCGCGTTATAAAAGTTCATATGGATGAAGGCACAAAGAAAGACGGGGAAATAGACAATGACACACCAAAATAGCCCGCTGTCTTGGAATCACGAGACAGAGGGCTATTGTTTTCTATTGATTCTTCAAGGAAGGTGTTTTATCATTTTGTAGTTGATGAACAATTCTTCTAATAGGGAGTATGGTTTATGGAATATCGCATAAGGCCTTTGCTCACCGGATGGTTTCACATGAATTGGGGACTTATCATGAGCCCTATTGCCCAAGGATATTTTGCAGATCTGCCGATATTCATGTTTCTTATAGAAGGTGAAGATGGAAAACAGATCATTGTTGACGGCAGTTACCAGCATGATCATGTACCCGAGTTTATTTTTGGTCAAAAACCTCGCACACCGGATCTGGAAGTACCTGAGGTGTTGCGGCGTAATGGTGTCGACCCCCTGTCCATTGATATGGTATTGATCACACATCTTCATCACGATCACACCGGTTATCTCCACCTGTTTGAAAACGCCCACTTTTACGTCCAGGAAGAGGAGCTTATTAACGCTTACTTCCCCATGGGCTTTCAATCTGTAGGCACCTGTCAGGAAGACTGGATCGACCTTGTGCCCCGCTTTAGACTGATAAATGGGGACTTCAACCTGAGAGAAGGGTTAGACCTCATCTTTGCCCCCGGTCATACCCAGGGCCATCAAGCTATATCGGTGCACACATCTAAGGGCCGAGCCATCCTGTTTGGCGATGCCCTTTATCTCTATGGGGGATTGGCAAAGCGATTTCCCGAACACTTTCTTGACGTAGTATCAAAAGGCGGCGTGGCCGGAAAAAAGATAGACATGGATGATCCGGAGGTGAAGGAGGTTATTAATAAGGCCTTCAACGCCCGCTATGGCGGATACTTTGGACCATCCATTCTCAATCCCGGAGATATAATGCGTACCCTGGGCAAGCTGGACCTGATGGCAGATATAGTAATACCTGGGCATGACCCGGAACTTACGCGCATGGAAGTAATACCTGATGACTACGACCTTGAGGAATTATAGCGTAACAAGGGAGCAAAGTGGATAAAATGAAAAGGTTTACAATGTGTTTGTCTTTTTTAGTTTCCTTATTGATATTGTCTCCTTCGGCATTTGCCATGGAGGTTATGGCGGACAGCGAGATGGACGCTATTAGCGGTCAGACAGGTGTGGACATTAGTGTGTATGATGTGTCAATGGACCTGGACATCCAGAATATCGCCTGGGGTGATCCCGACTGTGGGACATTAATTGTCTCTGGTGTTCCTGTTGCCTATGGCCCGGGTTATCTGAATGTCAACCATATTAAGATAAAAAATTTATATATCACCATGGCCACCACCAAGCGCGTGGTGAGGCCTGTCATCTGGAGATCCAGCCACTTACCAAGGTCGCCCGCATTGTCGGCGAGAATTGCGTCGAGTTCATGTTGCGCCAATCCCCTGACCCTTGACGTCGTTACGCAAGGCAATAATCCACGGGAATCCGCACTCGCGGACGGTGGTAATACAGAAAAAGGTGCGCTTGCCAGGGCTCTGGGTGGCAATGCCGGTACTTCCGGCAAGGCAAGGGAACCCAAAGATAAGACCTCACGAGGCCAAGACCGGAAATAAAGTTTGAGTTGGTATTCCTAAAAAAGGATAGATGCCCATGAAAGACTTCAGAAACAAAGTTGTAGTGATCACCGGTGCAGGCTCAGGTATTGGACGGGCAACGGCTATGGCATTTGCTGGTGAGGGGTCGAAACTTCATATCACGGATATTAATAAACAACGAATCGACGCCGTCGCAGAGGAGATAAGGAGGAAGGGCGCAGAGGCCACGCCTTACGTGGTGGATGCATCAAATCGCGAGGCCATGAAGAAATTTGCCGATGAAGTCTTTGCGGCTGCCGGACGGGTAGACATACTGCACAACAATGCGGGCATTGCCGTCGGGTGCACTATTGATAAAACCAGCATCGAGGATTGGGAGAGAGTCATTAATGTGAACCTCTGGGGCGTTATCTACGGTGTGCATTACTTCCTGCCCCGCATGATCGAGCAGGGAGGAGGACATATAGTCAATACCGCTTCGGCTGCCGGTCTCACCGGAATGCCTACACTGGCCCCCTATACGGCCACCAAGTTCGCCTTGGTTGGTATTTCCGAGGTAATGAACATCGAACTGCGCAGGTATGGTATTTACACTACCGCTCTCTGTCCGGGTATCATTGCAACCAATATTGTGAAGGATAGTAAGATAGATATCTGCGATAAGAAAGGCCGTTCCCTAAAGGACTCAACCGTGAAATTTTACGCCCAGCGCGGTGCGCCACCAGAAAGGGTGGCCAAAGACGTCCTAAGGGCCGTCAGGAAGAACCGCCCAATCCAGCCCTCGCCATATCACGCGTATCTATTTTGGATTATCAGGCGTATCTCGGTCAGGCTTTACCAGACCCTGGCGCGAATACTGATGAGAATAGTGCGCGTTAACTGACAGTGCTGCCTCAAGACCTGTATAACGTTCATTGTTAGTTGGAAAACTCCCGCTATGTGGGACTCAGAGAAATTAGGCTATGCCGTACCAGAAATCAAGGCCAACAAGTGAGTCCCGCGCCGGGCGGGATTAATGTAGAGCTTCGCTCTTCTATTCAATAAAATAACATGAAATGCCTTAACTTTAGGCACTTTGGGCATTTTAGATCACTTTAGTCACTCTGAAGCCAAAGCCTGGGCCTCTGGGCCCGGATTCATTACTTATAATACCCATATTTATATGCAGAGCGGGTCATGGCTTTCAGGTTCTCGGGTCGCGCATTATATGGTACTTCACAGCCAGCCGCCAGAATGAACCCTCCGCCCTTTCCAACCTCTTCAATAAGCCTGTGGCAATATTCATCAACTTCATCTTGAGATCCCAGAGCAAGCTTTTCTGCGGGCACATCACCAAACAGACACATATGGTCTCCGATCTCTTCCTTTGCACGAAAGATGTCCGTTAGGCCGTCCAATTGGAGGATAATCTTTTTTGCCGGGAGGCGCCTGAGGACCTTTAAATTCTTGAGCCAGTCCCCGTCGCAATGGAGGATCGGCGTTATCCCGGAATCAATAAGCCTGCATACGATCTCTTCCATACTTGGAAAAGCGAGTTCCTCAAACTGCCTTGGAGAGATAAAGCTATTGGAGCTCCTGTGGCAATAACACTGAATTCTCTGGACCCCCATAAGCCGGGCCATCCATATACACAATTCCGCAAAATTAGGGGCCAACCTTTGGGCCGCCCTGCGAATTTTATCTTTTCTCTTAAAGAGGTCGATAGAAAAAGGAACAACGGTCCTGCCCTGAGAAAACACGTCAAAGGGCATCTCAGCTTCATAACCCATCTGAATAGATAGACCCTGATTCGCCCAGAACTGAAGGTCTCTCCGCCAAAAAATTTTCTGCCTTATTATATCCCCAAAAATTCTGAGCCAGATAAATGGAGGGGTCGTCTTCTCCACGTCCAAACAGAACCTCGGGAGCATACGAACACGGAACCTCATATCGGACAGGAAATACCCTGATTTAAGGATATGGTCATAATCTTCCGGCCGCATATATTCAAATTCCTCAACCTGGGCCATCACGTTGTCCGGAAGCTCATGTCCTGGGTAGAGATACCTCATCATCATGACATAGCTGTATAATAACCTGGTTGCAGGGTTGATGTTATAGTAAATATCCCATGGGCCTATATCTTTATATACCTCACGCATCACCTTCATATACACGTCCGGCCTTTTCATATAATCACTCATCTTATCCCCGGTATGAAATGGCGAATAATAGTAGAGCATCACGGAAACGGGGACACGATCCGGCTCCTCAAGCCGAACAACCGCATTCAAACGCTCTTCAGCATTCATGGTATCCTTTTCATATATCTTTTTTCGGGGCTGCATCATATATCCACCTCATGTGTATCAATAAATGATTGTACTATTTGCAAACCTTCATAGGCATCACGCGTCTGTGCATCGGCCCCTAACCTTTCGGGCATATCCCTTGTGGTCGAGCCTCCACCCAGTATAACCAATGTTTGACGCCGGATACCATCTTCTTCAAGCAGACGGATAACCTCCTGCATGGATGTATATGTAGTGGTCAATAATGCAGACATTCCCAGGATTGAGGCCTTAGTCTCTCTCAGTTTTTTTATAAATGCCTCAGGCGGCACATCAACTCCCAGGTCAAAGACATCAAATCCACTCGCCTTGGCCAGGGTTCTAAAAATGTCCTTACCAAGACTATGAATATCTCCCTGGGGTGTTCCAATAACAAGTTTTCCGCGGCTTTTTACCTCACCCGTTTTTAAATGCGGTTTTAAGATGGAGCTTGCTTGTTGGAACATCTCACCTGAGATAACAAGCTCCGGCAGGTAGTAGTCGCCGACCTCAAATTTTTTTCCTATTTCTTCCATGCACTGTTGGCAAATCTTCAGGACATCCATGGCCAGGATTCCACCCTTGAGAAGATTCTTCGCCTCATCCTCAACAGAATCGATATTGAATGATAGAAATATTTCCTTAAACCTTTTTATATCATTATCGTGCTGTGACATGCCCTTTTTCCTTTCTTTTATTATGATCCTATGATTATTTTTTAGCCTTTGCTCCTTCAATACTTGAGCTTATCGACTTTAGCAACACATTGATTATTGAGCGTTCAATTGACATACGTTTTTCGAGCATGGACATATAGATATAACCCTCAATAGTAGTAAGTATAGTAAACGCTATCGCGGATGCATCAATATCTTTCCTAAAATAACCGGCATCTGTGCCCTGCTGGTACAATTCCTCAAGCTGCTTTATTATGGCCCTGTAGTAATTTTGCACCTTCGCCTTAAAATTTTCTTCTCTTACCTCGGAGTAATGCAACGAACCAAAATGAACCAGCTTATTCAGAGAATCATTCTTTTTAAATATTTCGATGAACCGGGAAACCAACCGTGAGTACTTTTTCTTAAAATCTTCCTGCGAATCGATAATTGATTGGAGGAGGTCCCGATATCCTGTCAAACAAATGTCTATCAATTCAGAAAATAGAGCGGCCTTGTTTTTCCAGTACCAATAGATCAGCGATTTGCTAAAGCCCGCCTCAAGGGCGATATCGTCCATCGTTGTCTTTTCGAAGCCCTTTGTAGAAAAGACATTAATCGCCGATCTAATGATCGCATCTCTTCTTTCTTGCTCCTTGAGATTTCTTCGAATTCCTAATGTCTTTCGTTTCATTTTGAGTTGATGGAGGGGCTCTAAAAATTTTGCATCCTAATGCTTCTAAAACTGACTGTTCAGTATATTTTCGCAAATATTTCTTTTTCTGTCAAGCACCAAAAATCAGATTTTTTGAAGACTTCATGTCTTGCGACAGGCCAACGCCTTTGGTATCGGGCGGGTGAAGACTGGATTAGATTTTGGAAAAAAGGCAAAAAAAAGCCTCTGAGCTTAGGGGCATCATATTGATAAGCAACTCAGAGGCGCCGGCAAAATTTTACTCCCACCTCCAAACCCTCCCCCCTCAAGGGCCCCATGGAGGGGTGGGAAGGGTGGGGCTTTAAAATTTCAATTAATTATCTCATAATTTAAAGAAAACGCATAACGGAATGATTACCAGAAAACCACTAGGCCATAGCTAGCATTGATGGTCATCTCAAAAAGATCCCTGACGCCCCAGCCGCATAAACTCTAATCCAGATGATCACATCAGGGGACCTTAGTGTTTTTCCCTGACCATCCCCAAGAAGACACGATAAGGCCCGGGAGTCCCGTAAGGAGTGAAGGCCACTCGATCCCCCGGAAAGATGGTGTCATGGATATCTATCACACGACCGTTACGAAATACCGCCTCGATTTTTTCGGGCGGGAGATAAAGCCCCAAGGCGACATCATAGGCAGACTTCCCACCGCTGGGAAGGTCTCTTTCCAGGGTATGGGGTAGCCCCTGCTTATCCAAATGGCGCCGGAGGGCCCCAAATATGCGGATACTGACAGGGCCACTTTCCCTTTGATTTATCAATTTAACCCCCACCTAGTGGAGGAAAGAGGCCTACACGCTTATCGCCCTCTAAGACATACTCCAGGGATTCGGCCCTTCCATTCACCATGACAATTTTGATCTTATCCACTGGTATGTTTATTCGCTCACAAAGCCCGGCCACTGTCATCCTTTCTTTCACCACCAGACTTATGCCCTCATTTGGGTCATATTCAGGAATATATTGCCGCAGGGTGGAACTAAGGAGAATTTCTAGTCGCATTTGGCCACTTCAAAAAATATTATTAAAAATTCAGATGTTACAATAAGCCTAATTGAGCCGATACTCCGTTATGGAGCTTTCAGGTGCCAGGATTCAGTGTTGAAAAAATCTGATTAATTCCGTTTCCCGCCAACTGACAACTGACAACCGGCAACTATCAATTGAGCGTTTTCGCTCAATTGGGGTATAAGCCTCTTCTTAATAACAAAAAATCACTAAGACCTCAACCCGTGTTAATCTGTTTCAGGGGGTCTCATCTTGGTCCGAGCTGAGTTGGATAATACCTTGGCCCTTAAACAGCACCCTGGGCCTATGGATAGCCTAAATTTGTGCAACCTGACGGCATACTGGAAAATCAGAGGGTTACCCATCCAAGAAGGCATATTTGAGTTTATTTTTGGACAACGGTGTTGATATATAATCTCTCATGTGACAAAATTAGACCCATCAAAATCTTGATTCACCCACCCTTATAGAAGGAGGCTGCCATGGTCAAGATATTAAGAGTCAATATGTCCGATCTTTCAGTCAAGGACGAAACGGTTTCACAAGACTATCAAGGTCTTGGTGGAAGAGGCCTTACATCCGCTATCGTCTCAAAAGAGGTAGAACCTACCTGCTCACCCATCGGGCCTAATAACAAGCTCGTCTTTGCGCCGGGTCTTTTGGGGGGCACGAACTGCGCAAATTCAGGAAGAATCTCTGTGGGAGCCAAGAGCCCCCTTACCGGTGGTATCAAGGAGGCAAACTCTGGAGGGCAGCCGGGAGGATATCTGGCAAGACTGGGAATAGCCGCCCTTGTTATTGAAGGCCTTCCTCAAGAGGAAGGCCCGTTAAAGCTATTTATCAGCAAAGAGAAGTGCGAGCTATCTCCCGCAGCTGAGCTAAAAGGACTTGGAAACTACGCCACTGTGGAAAAACTTAGACGGGAGTTCGGAGACAAAGTGGGCATGGCTAGCATCGGTCAGGCCGGTGAGTGGAAGATGGCCGCTGCAAGCGTGGCCTTTACCGACAGGGAACTCCGCCCAACTCGTCATGCAGGACGCGGAGGCCTGGGGGCTGTCATGGGTTCCAAGGGCCTTAAGGCGATTATCATAGATCCATCAGGAGGGGAACTGGCCCCCCTTGCTGACAAAGAGGCCTTTAAGTCGGCGGCAAAGCGATTTGCCAAGGCCCTCCAGGAACATCCTGTCACCAGTCAGGGCCTCCCCACATATGGAACTGATGTCCTGATAAACATTATTAACGAGGCTGGTGCCCTTCCCACCCGAAACTTTAGTTCAGGGCGATTCGAAGGGGCGGAGAAGGTGTCAGGGGAAACCCTCAATAGGATCACCGTAGAACGCAAGGGAAACCCCACACACGGCTGTATGGCGGGGTGTGTCATCAGGTGCTCGGGCATCTTTCTGGATGAGAAGGGTGAATACGTATCCAAGTGGCCCGAGTATGAGACAGTCTGGGCCTGGGGTCCAAATTGCGGCATCGACGACCTGGATGCCATAGCACGAATAGACCGTGCCTGCGATGACATAGGCCTGGACACCATCGAAACAGGTAACTCGGTTGCGGTAGCAATGGAGGCCGGTGTGAAGGCCTTTGGCGACGCGGCAGGGGCAGAGCAACTCGTGGCAGAGATTGCAAAGGGATCACCCTTGGGTCGAATCCTGGGCTCAGGCGCTGGAGTGGTGGGCAAGACCCTTGGTGTAAGACGAGTTCCTGTGGTCAAAAATCAGGCCCTCCCTGCCTATGACCCCAGGGCCATAAAGGGGATTGGTGTAACCTATGCGACAACACCAATGGGGGCCGACCACACGGCCGGTTATGCTGTGGCGACAAACATCATGAAGGTGGGAGGCTATGTAGACCCCCTCAAATCTGAAGGCCAAGTGCAGCTCTCTTCGGATCTCCAGGTGGCCACTGCGGCCATCGATACCGCCGGGCTCTGCCTTTTTGTCGCCTTTCCAGTTATGGACATCCCAGATGCCTTCAATGCCATTGTGGATATGATCAATGCAAAGCATGGTTTATCTTTGACCGCTGAGGATATAAGTGCCCTTGGACAACGGGTACTTGGAATGGAGCGAGACTTTAACATGCGGGCAGGCTTCACACGCGCCGATGACAGGCTGCCCGAGTTTTTCAAACAGGAAAAGCTTCCTCCTCATAATCAGATATTTGATGTTCCTGATGAGGAACTCGATTCAGTCTTTAGTTTTGAAAACTAAAATGAACACCATGGCAATTCAAGATGTGTTTCCAATGGGATTGACAAGTCTTGCGATAAAATATGATGACTTTACTGACCTTCGTATCTTTGCAAAGCATAATATTAACCTGCTGGAAGTCCTTTTATTAGTGCCGTCAAATAAGGCCTGGTCAGTAGGAGATGCAGATTCAACTCAGCATTTTCTTTCGCTCTGCAAACGGCACAAAATTCAGCCATTCAGTGTGCATGGCTATTTTGTCCCCGAATTAGGCCATGATGTAGTAGATACCGATCCTGATATCAGGAGGAAGGCAATTGACCTAAATCGGACCCTGTTCCAAGGCGCGAAAGATATCGGTGCAGAGTATGTGATCATACATCTATACGGAAAAGACGTGCCCGGACGATCTGAACAGGAGACGATGTCACTCGCACGAGAAGCTATTCTTGCCCTGCTACCGGAAGCTGAAAGGACAGGAGTCAAAATAGCAATCGAAAACCTTTGCGAAAAGTGGTCTGTTCGCCAAATCAATACACTTATGGATGATATCAATCATCCACTTCTTGGCATATTGTTTGACACTGGCCATTCAGCACTGTACTGGCAAATAGAACAGGAACTCGAATCGTGCGGAAACCGGCTTATTGGTCTTCATGTCCAGGATAACCACCTTAAAAACGATGAGCACATTATACCATTTCGAGGAGAAATTGATTGGAAGATATTCTCAACGGTATTAGTACGAGTTGGTTACCGTGGACCCCTCATTTTTGAAAGTTTTACTCGCAAGCAAGGAGAATCCTTGGATGATTTTATTATGGAATGCCACGCGGCATATGTTAACTTGCTCAAATATATCTCAGGAGCATTGGAAACCTCAGACGAAACTCTTTAGGTGGGGTGAGGGATATTTTTGGACAAGACTCATTTGCCTTAACAAAATGAGCGATAATCGATTCCGGGAAAGATATTGTCCAGGCCCTCGATCTCTGAAAGCCATTTTTCATGTATTTGCCCGTTTTCTATTTCAGTTGCAAGCCTATTAAGTCTCAAGAGATGTGTCTTCGTTCTCAGGTTCGCGTACTCTGTCATGGCTCCTGAATTGATCATAAATGCCCAGTCGCTGGACTGGGCTACCAGCAATTCCCTTCCTGCCTGCTTGAGGGCCCTGAGCATCAGCCCATCCGCCCTGGGATGATCCCTCGCCAGCCCCTCCATAACCATTGCCCCCTGGTGCAGATGAGGATATATCCAGTCATTGCTTTCATTCAGCCATGTCTCGTTGAAGCCCTTATCCCCCCAGCTTGAACACGAAGGCAATGAAACCTGATTGACAGGATACTCCTCTAAGTACTCTGAAAGGGAAATAAGACGGATCGTGTCTTGTTCGCGGTTGATCTTCCGTATAAGGTAATCAAGCCATATCGGGCCTTCAAACCACCAGTGTCCGAAAAGCTCGGCATCATAGGGCGCAACAATGACCGGCCTTCTATCCATAATAGAGGCAAGATATTCAGTCTGCTTTTCCCTGTTGAACATAAAATTTCCGGCATGGATCTTGGCCTTCTTAGCGGCCCATTCGGGAACATATACTTCCTTGTGATCGTCCTTGCCGGTAATGCGATAGTACTTAAACCCCGTGTCAATCCTTATGCCGTCTCGATGAATATAGGGCTTCACATATTCGAGACTAAGATCGTATGCAATGTCACGATAAAACTCTAAGTAATCATAGTCACCGGGGTATCCATCCGTGGCACTCCATACCTGATTGGAAGATTCTGGATCACGCCCAAAGACGGCCAGGCCTGAATCACAAAAAACAGGGGCATAGACACCATATTTGGGCCTAGGCTCGGCATGCGTAATCCCATGGGTCTCCAGAATGGTATAACGAATGCCATGCTCCATTAATATCCTGTCAACTCCCGGGAAAAAGCCACATTCAGGCAACCAGAAGCCTTTGGGCCTTCGACCAAACACCTGCTCGTAGTTTTCGATCCCAATACGAATCTGCGCCCTAACAGCGCTCTCGTTTACGGAAAGCAACGGAAGATATCCATGCGTTGCTGCACTGGTGATGATCTCTAACTTCCCCAGGTCTTGAAGGTGCTTGAAGGCCCTAACCAGGTTACGATCATAACTGTTGAGGAATGCATCGCGTGCCTTCAATAAACGTTTGCGATACATGAGAGCAAGCTGGTTGAATTCAGGCTGAGACCTGGTCCGTTTCATCTCTTTCTCGCCCAAATCTATCAAACGATCGAGTCTGCTCAGGTAACGAGACTGCAAGAAAGGGTCCTCAAGCATGGACGTAAGGGTGGGAGTCATCGATATGGTCAACCGAAAATCGATTCCGTCTTTCACAAGCCCTTCCAGCACGAAAAGGAGGGGGATATATGAGTCGGTTATCGCCTCATACAGCCAGTTTTCTTCAAGAGAATCTATATATTCGGGATGCCTGACATAAGGGAGGTGTGCATGAAGGACAATCCCAAGATAACCTTTTTCCACTTTTTCCCCTATCTGTCTCCTAAGAGAATCTTGGCCGCCAATGAAATCGAGATGTCTTTGTGATGACATGACCGTGTATGTTTTGATGACATGCCTAAGCGGAAAATCCTCTCACTCAGTTCGGTAAGATCAACAGTGCCTTTTTGCCTGGATTGTAAATCAATATGTTGAGCTACCCGTTGTTCCGGCTGGAGGACAGGCACATTCGCTCGCATTGGCTCTTTTCCGCCTTCATCAAGAGGTTCACGCGCAATCCGCTCCAAATCAATCGATCGGGCCGCCACCTCTCCATCAGGTGGGGCACCCCCTTTTAGAGATTCTTCCAATTCGTACATAATCTCCACTGGATCTCCCGTTCCTTTCATCACCTCGGTTTCATCTTTCTTCCCAATCTTGTTGATCTGTTCATCAGCAGGCACCCCTTCATAAACCTGAGCCCCTGAGACGCCCTCTTCATTCGAAACAGGAGACCACCTGTCAGTAATTTCCTCTGATAATGTCTCTGCTCCAGGTAAAGGCTCTGAGGTCCGCTCAGGGTCATCAGACCGTTGTTCATCATGAATTTCAGCCACTGATGTGTCTTCTTCCGGGTCTGAATCAGACCGCGGGTCTGGGCCGGCTTCTAGATCAGGTGAGGCTGGTTGTATTCCTGAATACAAGGGTTGAACATAGCGCTGGATTGGGGAAGTTTCGAGAGTCTCTGGATACCCGAAAACGAGCATATATCTTTCATAGTATATTGGGGAAACCCGTGCGGGAGGGACATGAGTAATATTTGACCGGGCTAATGGAAAAAACTCGCCCTTACCACTTTTAAGGCCCAGTTCAACAAAATATGATTTGTCAGGACTCCACAGGGGCACATACTGTTTTTTGGACTGAAGGTCAATACTAAAGTCAAAGAAATTGTTGCTATTTCCTCTTTCAAAAGAGGTCTCCGTCACGTCATGAAACCTCAAGAGGGCCTGGACCTCGACATGGTCACCACCCAAACTATCTCTAGCCCTCTCTAGTTCATCAGAGGCAACTTCCCAGTGAGCAAAAACCAGGTGGGGTGCAACAGGCATGAGTATAACCCTTGTCTGGCCGTATGAATCAGGAAGGTCCTGAGGAAAGCCTGTAGGCTTTTCCCCTGCCAATGACTCCGCCACCCTTTCGTCATCCCCTCTTTTTAGCCTAAACGCGGCGCTATCTTCCTTCATGGCTGGCGCTCCCATTCGTTATCTATCCAATAGAAAGACGCAGGCTGCTCCTAATACGTCTCTGCTCTCATAGTCATGTGTGCTCTGTGTTAAGTATACTTCATTATTACAGAAAATTAATATAAATGTCAAATAATCAGCCAGGGCTATTTTTTTGAGGCAAATCCCTTGAGGTAAACAAAACAATACCCTGTCCCGGCATGAGATCGTATGAGAATGGCGAGGGGATATATTTCAATGGATCCCCAGGAGAGAGATCTACCAGTGCGGAGCCTGCCTGGACAAATTCCTGAAGATTCTCTGCGCCAAAATGTTGTCTGTTATTTATGTCTTTATTGAGTATGAGCAGTGATTCATGTTGAGCACCAACGGATGCCTTCCACATGAGCAAGACATGTGGACAGTCGTGATGCAATAAGGCGGTAGGGCCCTCCTCCTGAAATATTGCCCAGCGGGCCTTAATCTTGTTAACCTCTGTAATAAAAGAGGTTAAATCGATCTCTGTTTCTTCCCAATCTTCCGGCCTGCTCTTCACCACATCAAGCCTCTTGCGAAAACCGAATTCAAATCCCATTGGAATCATAACCCCTGCGGAGAACAGCGATGAAAACAGGTAGCGCTGTTTGAGTCCCTGAATGTTACCATCCAATTCCTCGCAGAGCCTCTCTGTGTCGTGGCTTTCGGGGAAACTCACAGACGGGGAAATATCTCGCGTTAGATCATATTGCTCCATTAACCAGTGGCTCTTGAAATCCCACCATTTTGAGCTGTTGAATATGTAGTCGAATCCGGCGCCGGCAGTCTTCCTGGTCTGATCCGCCGGGGACCCGAGTGTCTCTGCAAAAAAAAGGACCCCGGGGTATATCTCTTTGGTTTCCTTGATGAGCCTCTTCCACAGATCTCTAGGAATCTGGTAGGCCGCGTCGCACCTAAAACCCTTAAATCCTAATTCTAGCAGAAACTTCGCAACACCAAAAAAGAATTGAAAGAGCCCCTCTCTATCCTTTGAATCATGATGATTGAATTTAGCCAGATCTTTCCAGACAACCTTCTTGCCGTTTTCGAGACAGAATGGATGGGCCACACGTCCCTTGCCCTCCCACAAAAACCAGTCGGGATTTGTCCGGATCAAATCACAATCCACAGAGCAATGATTTATCACCAGATCGACCATAACCCTAAGGCCCTTTTCTTCAGCAGCCATGAGCATATCTCTGACCTGATCCTCGGCCCCTTTCCCACTGTCTCTGTCCACCAGCATGGGATTAAACCTGTAATAGTCCGCGATTGAGTAAAGACTACCAGATGCCCCAGTTTGCTGAATAGGATTGACAAAAATCCAGTTGAACCCCATCCCTGCTGCCCTATCTAGATGTCTTTCCCACTCATTGAACTCTCCCGCCAGGAGGGGGAAAATGTTGTAGATAATCATCTTCTCCGGTTGTCTCATATGATTTTCCTTTATCGAAATACTTTAGGTGTCTGAAAAGGGCTAAAGTGCTACCCTTTATTTCAGACGTTATTGTTGATAAACGAGCACCCTGTCATCTGGCGAGGAGGCCATTGCGCATGCCTCCAGGACTAGCTTATGATTTCTAAGGAGTACCGACAACCAGTAATTCATCCTTTCGGCATTTGTCTTATCTTTCCAGTGGCCAAAAAGATAAAACACATCACCAAGAGGGAGCCTGCCCTCCCTCGGGTGTATCTCCAAGGAGAAAGAAAGGGCATCTGGTCCGAGCACTTGTAAGGACTCAGCAACGATCTTTGATAGGCCCCCGGGCCCAAACATCGTATAAAGATAACCTTTGCCCAAATAATCAAAGGGGATGGGGATTTCCTCTATAAAACTCAGGTGGTCAGAAACGCCAAAAGGGCTAAAAGTGGATAATGGATGCCCATCGTGCAAATGAAAATGCAATGGCTTACCTAAGCGGCCGAGCGCGCGAATTACTCGAAGCACAGTTCCCACGGCAGAGCGAACTGAACTCTGGATACCTTCCACCATCTCCGGCAGCCTGGGATCTTGTGGGCCAATTTCACAGACGTCCTTCCCTGGATGGGTAAGGGCATAATCCCTCCTTGTCTGCCACAGCCCAATATGCCCCACATCGACACACGCACTCACATGTCGGAGATCTTGTATCACCTCGAAGAGATTCAAGTAGATCTCAGGTTCCAGTCCCGATGCGTATTCAATGAATACATAAGGATCAGCCCCAATCTCCTCTAATCTTGACTCCATTTTTCTTAAGGCAATTATATAATCATCATGACATGAGGCTATCTCAACCTGGTCATGGATGACCAGCCCAAATATGTGCTCCCCGAACCTTAGCGCAAAATCCTCAATCAAACTGCGACCACCCTCCTCGAGAGGGCTGATATCTCTGCCTAAATGGACTACCACATGTTTTTCATGCATAGGCTCATACCTCAAGAGCAGGTCAAGCTCCATCGGTGTTTCTGCATAAAACTCAGGCCTTAGACCTGCCTCTCTAAATCGAAGAGCCGCCAACTCCAAGAGGGCATCATCACCTTCAATCCTTTTCTGGAACAGGCCAAATACTCGTGGACAGGTAAAGGAACCTCTAAATGTAGTCGCCATATCTAGCCTGCCCCCGGCTGGGCGCGCGTTTGGACCAGATGGATCTGGTCAGCAATAACTAGTCCCTCAATGTTTTGGGGACCTCCCATTTTATCCTCTACAAATTTTCCTATTGCCCCCAAACGAACGGCCATATAGCTTCTGAGGCCTTTGTCCACAGAAAGCCCCACCCCTGAATAGTCGATTGTTCTCCTGTCAAGGCCTCCGTCAGCGCATGGCCAGAGGGCATGGCTAAAGCTCGAAAATGCCAGTATCTGGTGCTCTTTTGTACTTTTACGAAATACCATGCGATAAGGAGAACCAGGTGTCCCCCCGGATGCCAGTGATTTGCCAAGTCCTACTGCCAGCTCCATATAGATTTCATCTGGATCACGGCTTATAGGGTTAACGGTATGCATGATAAAGGAGAACTCGGGCACAAGCATCTGCTGTATAAGCACGGCCATATGGACCTTGTTATGAGGAATCCCAATGCCCCTCCTGTTCATGGCCGCGCGCCTTGTCCACAGTGATGACCATACCTTCTTCACTGCATCATTTGTATCGGATGGGGCAACATTAGGAATAGATTCGTAGAGGCCGGCCCCTGCCAGTGTTTCCAAGTCCTCTGAATTTGCGCTTGAACGTACCATCAGACGATCATGTACGTTGAATTTTTCCGTCACACCGGAGGTGATCTCGCGGGGCATCCGGAGCCGTGAAAGTAAATCTTGAAGCCTCCTTAATGCGCGTACAAAGTCCTCTTGGGGCATCTCATTCAGGCGATCCATCAGAGTGTAGTATTCCTCTTGAATGGGAGGATCTGCTCGCAAGGCCCACTCCATCACACCAAAGGGGACAACAAGACTAGGGGGCGTCTTAAAGCCTGCTTTGTCATCAAAGGAAAGCTCCTCGAGACGCCGAGCCGCGATACTCTTCGCTCCACACGTGTCCAGGCCTACCTGATGCAGCGGAAGCAATTTGTACTCGGCAGCCAGCGATACCTCCGGAACTCTAATGTCCCTTTGCCCATCTTTTTTGACCTCATTTTCAAGCCCTACAACCCCGACAGGTAAGACTTGAAGGCTGACGTCTTCACCGGTCAGGTCAAGAGCAACCGGCCTTCCATGAAGTTCCTTCAGTTGCGCATAGACATCAGCATCTCTGCACACACCGAATGCAACACCTTGTTGACGCGCCCTAATTGCAAGGTGTGAGAGGTGGGGAGTTTCATGAAGGACAACAATGCCGACAACCCCCGCAGGTAAATACTCATCGCCTTCCACTCTTTCCGTTACTACCACAGTGGGCTCATCAGGGGAAATCGTCAAGTTACCCAGGTGGGCTATCGCCATCAGATACGCAGATATCTTCCCCGGCACTATCCTATCCCATGGTGGCAAGTGGCCAAGGCGACCAAGCTCCTTCAAAAAGAACGCCGTTAACCTCGATAGTTGGAAAACGAGGTGCCTGCGAATATCGGCCTCAGAAAAAATCCTTATCTTGTACTCGTCCACCCCCAGTGCATTGCCCAATGCCTCGGCCTTCTCAGGAAACAGGGCCAAGATTCGTTTACAGTATTCCTCCGTCAGTCGCCCACATCTATCAACTGTGGCCTTCAGACGAATCATCTGTTCCCGGTCTTGAGGTTCAAAGTCCTTACTCCAGAGATTCAATTCCGACCCTATGGCCCTGCATTCCTCCGGGCCTAAGCCGCTCAGGCCCAGGTTCTCTATGGCCATAGACAAGCATGCCAGAGACTGAGGCCAGTGTACCCCGCCTTCCAGGCCTTCAAAGTGATTGATCAGTTGGCCTAATATAACAAATGAAAAATCCTCCAGCCTTATGTCCGTCAAGTGAAATTCCCGTGCGTCTTTATTCTTGCCATCTAACAGCCTTTTGTGAAATTGAACCCGAAGAGTTGTCAAAAGCCTAAATTGGGATATCAATCTCTTGAGCGTCGGAGGCTTCTCTTTGACCTCAAGGAATTCATGTATCTCCTTTACCTCCTGCGGCGTGCATTTTTCTATTACTACCTTTAGTTGATCATCCAAGGTGCGGGCATTGAAAAATTCCGTGAGCTCCTCGTGGAACAGCCTGAATTCCCCCACAAATTCAGGTGAGTAGTCCGCCTCAGGAGCGGTTATCTTCCTTAGTAAAGCAGACGAGGTGGCAAGGTCTTCGGGGCCGGCGCAACGATGGAGTTTATTCTGGAGCGTGTGCTTGATCTCCCGTTTTAGTTCCTTTGGAATGTCGTTTCTGTGGGCGATGTCTCGTATCCTGGTAAGAGGTTCCTTCCGAACGAATGCGCCATTAGAAGAGGGCAGCCACGGATAGATCCTCCTAACGATAAATTGGTTGTCCGGGGTGGTCATTTTGGACAGATGATCATATATTTCACCGGATGCCCTGGCATGATGGCTGGGGCGATAATGTCCCCCATTCTCGTTGCATGGCACGTCACCGCTACCTATAAAATAAAGATAAATGGAAAGATAGACCAGGTCTCCCGTATTGAGATCGGGGCCGTCTTTGGCAAGAAGATCATTGATCCATCCGAGCTTCTCCCTCCAGCTTTGACATCGGCGATCCGCCTCAGCAATCAACTTTACAAAGTTGTGGTCATCCTTAATGCCCTGCTTGTCCCCAGCATTCATCTGGTCATGGATCATAGCTTTGAGCCTATCCCGCGCTTCATTGAGCAGGCCAGGTGGCTGAGGCCATTGCTCCAGGATAATGCTGCCCAAGAATTCTCGGCTCTTCAGGCGTTCTAATAGGCCCAGCACTCCTGAAGTATCTCGTCCGGCAGGACCTGTAAAGATAACGAGATGGGTATCAGAATCACCATAGTTTTCGTGCAGATGGACATGAATAATCGGGACGCGGGAATCAAGCTCATCAATAAATCTGATATAATCATTACGCGTTCTTTCACACAGGTTTGCATGTCCTACGTCAAGACACATGCCGACCTTTCCCCTCGAATCAGGCTCGATCTCTTCAAACCTGGCAAATAGTAGATTGAAATCATTTGGGCTTGTAAGGGGCGTGTTTTCGATCGAGAGTCGTATATCAAGATCTACCAGACGACTCAAGAGGGGAAGGATAGCCTCAACAAAGGCGTCTATACCCTTATTGGCATAAAAATGAATATTAAGAAGGGATGCGCCAATGTCTTGGGCGAATCGGAGGTTTAAGGTCAAAAGGTCCCATGCGTCTGGGTTCAGGAGATCCATCTGCCACGGGGCATGTACAGACATGGAGATGTCATGCAATAGGGCGGTGTTTCTAATACGATGGCGGGCCTCAATATCCAGGTCGCCCACATCCCAGCCCACACCGGGTCCTTTTTTGTCTGGGAACCATTCGAAGGCATCAAAACCGGATTCCACCGCGTACTCGAATGGCCGCGTTATGCTTGATGCCGAGAAGGCGCTCTGGTTGCCGATTCGGAAATACGGCTTCTTGGTCACGCTAGATTCCAACCTGAGGCCTTGTCTGGACAATATAGTACTGACCATTGGTGTAAGCGCCTTCAATATCCTGCGCACCACCAAGTGCGTCTTCAACCATTGTTCCTATGGTGCTTATTGTTGCCAAGAGGTCTCTCCTAAAAGCCTCATCACATATCAACCGATCACGCGAATAATCAAGGTTGACCTCACGAGCCGGCTCCAGCATAACGCTGTCGTAGAGACCTGCTCCGGCATAATCCGCCAGATCCTCTCCATTGGAATCCGAACGAAATATCAAACCGCTGCCGTACAGTCCCACGCTTTTGCTTGGAAAGGCAAGAAGACGTGGCTCATGCCCCCCCTTCTTACACGTAAAGCCGAGGGCCCTGCCAGGGTAATTACCCACCAGTGTCTCACCCAGCCCCAATACGACCTCTGCATAAATTTCATCCCTCTCCCCTGTAAATGGATTTATGGTGTGGATCACAAAACTGTAATCAGCGGCCACCACATCCTGGACCAGTACAGCCATAAACAGGGACTCGTGTGGAACACCATTCGCCAGTCGGCTCAGATACGCCCTCTCATTCCACTTGGAGGCCCATACACGCTTAATACACCTCCACGCCTCCTCCCAGTTTGCCGGCAGGGGAAGGCCTGCTTCTTCCATCACCTTGTAAAGAGATGTCCGAAGCCCATCTGGTACCCTGAGCCCTAAAATGCCTTTTCTAAGCTCTGTCAGAAGCCCGTCATTTATCTTTCCCTCCTCATTTTCGATACGATGTGCCATCTGCTTGTACCGGCCTGCAATGTCTTTGTTGCAATCCTCAGCAAGCACCTTTTCAAAGACACCAAACGGCACAGCCACAGAACTGGGAAAGGACACCCACTCGGGTAATTTACCAAAAACACTTGTCAGGTTTAATGATTTGCCTCCCACATACCTCTCATTGAAATCCCTTGCCGGTAAGGCGTAGGCGATAAAACCTGGGAGAGATGAAGACACATGGACAGGACGTGGTCTTAAGTATGCAATATCCTCCCTTTCGGAAGTCTCTTGGACAATGACATCGCCGGTTGTGTCAACCTCCAGCCTTATATTATGTCCTCGGAGTGATTTCATTTGTTCAATCTTCTCAGTATTGTAACAAGTTACAAAGAGGACACGACCATTTCTGGCACGAATAGCCACATGGGACACGATATCGGTCATATCGGACGTGATTATAGCTGTGACCTCCTTCGGGATTTCCTCGTCTCCTACGACCTTATCGGCGACAATGACGGCTGGATGGGTAAAACTCTCACCCTGGATATCCTTTAAACTAGCTACCACTTTCACTTCCCCCACGCCCTGTCCCCTGCTGACCACCTGCCAATCTCCCAGGCCCACATTTTTGCGCAACACGGGATTGAGACGGGATACAAGCATGGACAATAAAAATACCGGACCCCCGCGAATCACCTCCTCACTAAAAAGTGAGATGCTCCATGACTCGGCGTTAAAGGCCTGGCCGAGAAATTCGGCCTTGGGCTGAAGGAGTTGATGATATCGGTCAATAAAGGCGCTTAAGGCGCGGCCTAAACGATCAAGCACGGCTTCGGCCTGAATAGACCACTCCCTTTCAACCCGGGGACCATCTTTCATCCGCTGCCAATGCTGCAAGCATTGCCTAAACTCTTCCCCATCGTCTGAAAGGCATAAATTCGCAAGGGCCATTCCTGTCAGGTCCACCAGTTGATCTGAGCTCAATTCAAGATGAAGGTTCCCTTCCACCACCACACGCATGAAGTCCTCTAGTGCAAGATCCAAAAAAAACAGATCACGAACTTGGTTCTCATGTTCCCGGGGCCATTTTGCCAAACGACGGCGCGCAGCGGTGATTTTTTCGACCAAGATACAAACAGGCACATCCCTGTCATCTCGATGCGACCATAAAAAATCCATCATGCTATGCATGTCTTCGTCAAACATATATCTCGCTGCATGGATGGCGCTGCCCAGGTCGGTGGCAGAGTGTACCGACTTCAAAACTCCAAGAAAATGCTCAAAATCGGGAATCAATGCATCTCTTAAATGTGGGACAAAATCCGGTGGGGATTTTATCGGACGCTCATAGCCTTCCATCCTTTCCTTGGTAACGCCTCCCTTATTAAGGACCCTATAAAAGAGGTCGAGATCTCCATCCCCCCTTAAGAAATTCAGATAGGCTTCACAGATTACCACGTCATCAGGGGTTGTGTTATTATGCAGCTTCTGGTGCCATTCCTCCATAAAATGGCCGGAAACTTCCTTAATGCGATGCCGATGCATAATCTTGAGGATTTCATCGCGGACTCTCTGCCCTTCACCGCCCCGGCCCAATGTTCTCATTGTCAGCCGGATAAACGGCCGTACCTCCTTTTCGCTCAAATAAAGATCGGCCAGCTTAATGGTCAGCCGATCGAGCGCATGGCTCAACTCCCTTGGTTGCGTATTATAGTTTCGCTGCCAGTCCAGTTGCCTGACGGCAGAAAAGCGGAGCCAAACGAAGATAAGCGCAAACGACTCCATATCACGCTTGGCCCTGTCCAGAAGTTCGTAACATAGGTCAAAGCGATGCATCAGAGTCCACGAGTTATGACCCATCTCCTTCTCAATAATCTCCTGCGCAAGATCGGCAAGACCCTGGCCCAGGGATCCTTCATGCGCCTTTGGTGAGGCGAGAGGAATATAGAAATTGCGCCCATGGTCCTTTAACCAGTTGTCTTTTTCGAGCCTCCTGAGCACAAAAGAAATGCCCATGGGGGCATCTTTCTCATTTATGCCCAGGTTGAGCCGCCTGTGCCCTGCTTGGTCGATGAACGGTGTCTGAGCGGAGTTATTTTGCAATATAGTGGTATTGGGGGGGCATATGGAGCGGGGTGGCAAGACCCATTCATAAGGGGATCGTCTTGCCACTCCCCAGTGTAAGATCAAGGGACCCCGGATATCCGTAACAAGCGCTATATGAAACACGCCTCCATATCTGGCCACCATAACTGCCAAATGCCCTTCCCCTTCAATGTGATGGACGTGCTCATAAGAAACGCTTTTCTGATCCACTTCCTGTCTGAGAATTTGAATGGGAGACAATGAGGAGTTATCAGGTTCTGGAATCACAATACGGTAATTTTGGCCGCGGTTATTATCCCAGCGGCCTTCTCGAGGAAAAAAAAGTGCAAAATCTATAAGGGAATAAGTCGATTGCGGCCCAAGCCTAAAAGTGATCTCATTCAGGCCGTTCTTGCCTATAAAAGGGCTCTGAACGGCCTTATGGTCAAAGGCCCGGCTGCCATCAGGCCATACCGACTCTGGGGGCATCTCCCAGGGCGCGTTGATGTCATGACGGATCCCCCAGTGCAAGAGACACTCCTCATGCCCTTCCATTCCCAGTGACACCTCGACACCGCTGTCCCTGATGTTCTTTTCGGCCCGCAGCATAATGCCGCTCTTTGTGATTATCTTTTGGGTCATCTTTAGTCTAACAGGTCATAATACTTCATCACACCCAGGACATGCGCGCCCCTGAACGGGCTTACGTGCAGTCACCCGAGTCACAAGCTCTTTCTCTATTCCCTGATATAATTGTATATGTTCTGATAATGTTCACCTGGGTGATTCCAGGAATAGTCATACCGCATCCCATTAATCATCAGATCCCGAAAGCGTCCAGGGTCGC
Source organism: uncultured Desulfobacteraceae bacterium (assembly GCA_964473615.1). Classification (GTDB taxonomy): domain Bacteria; phylum Desulfobacterota; class DSM-4660; order Desulfatiglandales; family Desulfatiglandaceae; genus CAYYPQ01. Next base: position 16,250 of record CAYYPQ010000028.1, on the reverse strand, counting down.
CGTACCATTGCCCGATGGCCCTATTAAGAGCAGAGTCAAGACCCTCATAGTTAAAATTGTTAAATACGTAACCGTTCCGTTCATGATAGGGTCTATGATCGAAATCAACATCAAAAACGGTGTCCGCCAATCCACCAATATTTCTGACAATAGGGACGGTACCGTATTCCATGGCTATCATCTGAGTCAGGCCGCATGGTTCAAACGCGCTGGGCACAACAATCATGTCGGAACCTGCATAAACGAGATGGGCCAGCTCTTCATTATATCCGATTTCAAGATGACAGTCGGGATTATTATTCAAATGGTGTTTGAGTCCCCAGAAATCATTGTTAATATTTGGGTCAGGGCTGGAGCCCAA
>CAYYPQ010000028.1:0-15789 GCA_964473615.1 uncultured Desulfobacteraceae bacterium | reverse complement strand
GGTGTTTGAGTCCCCAGAAATCATTGTTAATATTTGGGTCAGGGCTGGAGCCCAACAAGACAAACTGGCAGCCGTGTTCAAGGGAATAGAAAATCGCGTGGCGTATCAGTTCAACACCTTTTTGATGATCTAATCGGCTCACCACACTTACTATGGGCTTAAAATCCTGCCTTAGCATTAACCTGTGCCTTAGGGCCTCTTTATTCTTGTATTTGTCGTCAATATTATCGACCGTGAACTGGGCAGCTATATAAGGATCGACCTTAGGATTCCATACATTATAGTCAACGCCGTTCAAAACTCCACCGATCTTCGAGTTGTGTTGATAGAGAGTATGCTGGAGACCACACCCCAAACCTGTATGCTTTATTTCTTCTGCGTACCGTGGAGATACGGTTGTCACAAAGTTAGAAAAGACAATTCCACCTTTCATTAAGTTGATTGCATTGTGGTTAAAATTATCCTGAAGCCTGTCCTGGTTCATATAATGACCTGGATCCAGGCCAACCTCCCGCAGTGAATTTTCCCCCACCACACCCTGATGTTTGAGATTGTGCAGGGTATAGCACACCCTGGGATGGGCTATGCCCATATACTTATACATCTCAAACAAAAGGACAGGGACCAGCCCCGTCTGCCAGTCATGGCAATGGATAATATCAGGGTGTTTATTCGACTTCAGCATAAACTCCAAAGCGGCCTTGCAAAAGAAACCAAAACGCTCAGGATCATCATCATTTCCATACAATATGCCACGGTCGAAAAAATTCTTGAAGGAATGGCTTTCAATGAAGAAACATTTTGTGCCATCCACAAAACCAAAATATACATCACAATGAAAATGCTTGTCATAGTAAGGGACCCATAGGTCGCTGTATGTCTTTTGGAGGCCCCAAATTCTGTCATAGCGCATGCAATCGTATTTGGGAAGAATGACCTCTACAGAATTTCCGCGTATGGTCAGTTCCCGTGAAAGCCCCTGGACCACATCTCCCAGGCCCCCCACTTTTGCCACTGGGGCACATTCCGTGGATATCATGACGACATACATATTGGTTATCTCTCCGTTTCTGAATACTGTCCCAGATTAACAGCTCTGCCCTTTTCAAAATAATCTGATTGACATCTAGAGAATGATGACATCTTTTTGCGGGGGTCCTTCTATCGTCTTACCGTAAGATTTATGGGGATCTAGCCCCCAGTAGGCTTCAGAAGCAACATACCCAATGGAGGCAACTGAAGTTTAAGGGAGTAAGGTTGGCGGTCCCAGGGAAGATGGTCGGCCGAGATTCCGCCGCCCATGCCAATATTGGACCCCCCATAGCACTCGGCATCCGAGTTAATCAATTCATGGTAGAAACCCGGCAGCGGCGCCCCTATCCGGTAGTCTTTCCGCGGTACCGGGGTAAAATTGAAGACAAACACCAAGGTTTCAGCCGGGTCCTTTCCCCTGCGTATGAAGGATACCACGCTGGAGTCTGCATCACGAAAATTAATCCACTCAAATCCTTCGGGGTCAAAGTCGAGTTCATATAGGGCAGGCTCTGAGAGATAGAGCCGATTAAGATCTTTTACAAACATCTGTATGCCCCTGTGGCGCCCGTGTTCGAGAAGATGCCACTGAAGGGACCGGCTATGCTCCCATTCCGTCCACTGTCCGAACTCCCCGCCCATGAACAATATCTTCTTGCCAGGTTCCCCATACATATACCCCAAAAGCAGACGGAGATTGGCAAACTTTTGCCACTCATCACCTGGCATCTTGTTGATGAGAGAGCCCTTACCATGGACCACTTCGTCGTGGGACAAGGGCAAGATGAAGTTCTCGTGAAATGCATATAGCAGTGCAAAGGTCAGGTTGTCCATATTATAACGGCGGTATATGGGGTCCTTGGACATAAATGTCAGCATATCGTGCATCCAGCCCATGTTCCACTTGAACACAAAACCTAATCCCCCCAGGTGAACCGGTCGGGTTACGCCGGGCCAGGCAGTGGATTCCTCTGCGATGGTGACCACGCCGGGGAACCGCTCAAAGACCTTGCAGTTCAGGGTCTTAATAAACTCAATCGCCTCGATGTTCTCCCTACCCCCATAACGGTTGGGGATCCACTCCCCTTCCCTGCGGGAATAGTCCAGGTATAGCATAGAGGCCACGGCATCGACCCTAAGACCATCTATGTGGTACTTATCCATCCAGAACAGTGCATTGGCCACCAGAAAGTTCCTAACCTCGTTGCGGCCATAATTGAAGATCAGGGTATCCCAGTCACAATGGACCCCCTGACGGGGATCGGCGTGCTCGAAGAGGTGGGTACCATCAAAGTGCTCAAGGGCATAGGAATCCTTTGGGAAGTGTGCCGGGACCCAATCGAGGATTACCCCAAGCCCTGCGGCGTGGCAGCGGTCAACGAGATACATAAAATCATCGGGTGTGCCATAACGGGACGTGGGCGCATAATACCCAGTGACCTGATAACCCCAGGAACCGTCAAAGGGATGCTCGGCCAGGGGAAGGAACTGTATGTTGTTGAACCCCATCTCTTTCACATAGGGAATAAGTTCCTCTGCGGCCTCCCGGTAACTTAGCCAGCGGTTATTATCTTCGACCCGCCGCCGCCATGAGCCGAGATGGACCTCATATGTTGCCATGGGGTGGGCAAGAGAATCCTTATTGGCCCGGGAGGCCATCCAGTCTTGATCGGTCCAGGAAAAGGAGCCCAGGTCGTGGACAACGGCCGCGGTCTTTGGCCGTTTCTCGAAACGAAAGGCAAATGGATCGAATTTGACCAGAAGCATCCCGTTTCGGGCGCGGATTTCGAACTTGTAAAGCAGCCCGGGCCTCAATTGAGGGATAAATAGTTCCCAAATGCCGGAGATGCCCCGAGACCTCATCTGATGACGGCGGCCGTCCCATTGATTGAAATCGCCGACCACACTGACTCTAATCGCAGACGGGGCCCAAACGGCGAAAAGGATACCCGAAATCCCCTGGTGACGCCATGGATGTGCACCCAGTTTTTCGTAGATCTCGTAATGGTTGCCCTGGTTAAACAGGTAAAGGTCATACTCCGTCAGGACTTGACCAAATGAGTAACAGTCATAAAAAATGGATAAAGGCCCAACGCCAAAGTCCACCTTGAGACGATATGGAGAGATCTCTACTGGCCCTGGCAAAATTGCCTCGAAAACCCCTCGCTCGTCCACGAGATTGGCCTGGTATTCGCTACCAGGGACCAAGTCCAAGATAGCTACATCCTGGGCACCGGGCAGGAATGACCTGGCCACCATTCCAGGACCATTATCTGTGCACAAAGGATGAAGACCGAGCAAGGCAAATGGATCCGCCAGCTCACCGCGAACAAGTGTTCCTATCTCATTGGAACTTATTCTTTGTTGGAAAGTCTGCACTGTATCACCAATTTCCTGCAAAATTTAATACTCTCACCGACCAATCATCGATCACCAGAAGAACCCACTCAGGCCCAGGTAACAAGGCCCATGACGAAAGGATTCTCAAGCCTGCTCTGGCTGGGAGTGACCCGCACGGTGTACCCAAACCGCCCGACATCCCTGCAAGGAATACCACCGCGGAAAGCATAAGAACCTTCCGCCGAGTCCGTGAGTTTCAAGGGGGCGGTTTCGCGATCAACAAAGTCTCCGTGCTGGTCCAAGCGGCCATAATATGCCTCCACGGTTACATCTTCCGGGGACAATGCCCCCAGTTTGACATGGGCTACCACCTCCACGTCCTTACCAACCGGCATCTCAGGGACTTCTTCAGGGGCCACTCTTTCCACAGAGACCTCATGCCAGCTCGTCATTAGTCTCTGGCGCCACTCGGCCAAATCTATTGACCCGGCAAAGTCATCACCACACAATACATTGTAACGCCTGGAGCAGGGGAGGTAGTAACGGCTGACATATTCCTGCACCATCCGATGGGCGTTGAAAATAGGAGCCAGGTGCTGAAGCCCCGCCCTCATCTTTTCTACCCATCCCCGAGGAATGCCGTCAGCAGAACCCCTCTGGTAGAAAAGGGGCACTACATCCTCTTCCAATAGCTTGTAAAGTTCCCGGCTCTCTATCTTGTCCTGGGCTTCATGATCCTCATATACTTCCCCATGGCCCAGTGCCCAGCCGAAATCCCGATGGTAACCCTCATCCCACCAACCGTCAAGCACACTTAAGTTCAGCGAGCCGTTGGCAAGTGCCTTCATGCCGCTGGTACCACAGGCCTCCATTGGACGGCGGGGTGTGTTTACCCAAAGGTCACACCCTGAAACCAGGTTGTGAGCAACATAAATATTATAGTCTTCCAAAAAAACGATCCTATTCCGAAAGGCGTCCTGTCGTGCCAGATGAATTATCGCCTGTATGAAGTCCTTACCTTCATTGTCCTGGGGATGGGCCTTTCCTGCAACGATTATCTGTACAGGGTATTTGGGGTGGTTTATGATACGGTCCAATCTGTCAGGATCACTGAACAATAAAGTTGCCCTCTTGTAGGTGGCGAAGCGACGAGCAAATCCGATCGTAAGGGCGTCCGGGGTCAGTACCTCACTTGCGGCCTGAACTTCCGCTGTTGAGGCACCCTGATTCTTCAACTGATAGGCCAGACGCCGGCGCGTGAAGCCCACCAGGTGCTCTCTGCAACGCTCATGGGCCAGCCATAACTCGGTACTGGGGATCTGTTCCACCTGCTCCCATACGCGCTCGTTGTCAGGATCTTCCGACCAATTTGGTCCCATATAGCGGTCAAATAGTCCTGCTATCTCCCTTGATATCCAAGTAGGAACATGTATGCCGTTGGTTATATGGTCAATAGGCACATCCTCAACCGCGTGGTGGCGCCATACCTTTTGCCACATAGCCCTGGAAACCCGCCCATGAAGACGGCTCACGCCATTGCTGTGGGCCGAGAGCCGCAGGGCCAATGCGCTCATGCCGAACGGTTCTGACTCATCTCGGGGATCCAGCCGGCCATAACCCAGGAGCACCTTAAAATTTATCCCCAGTTCCTTGGCATACTTTTCAAAGTATATGCGAAGCAGCTCCGGGTCAAAGGCATCATTCCCGGCAGGAACTGGGGTATGGGTTGTAAATACCGTGCTGGCCAGGACAATTTCCCGAGCGGCATCAAATGACAGGCCATTTTCTTTTCTCAGGATATTGATCCGTTCGAGTGCCGAAAAGGCCGAATGCCCTTCGTTCATGTGAATGACAGTCGGCTCAATACCCATGGCCTTGAGGGCCCTCACCCCACCTATTCCGAGGACGATTTCCTGCCTGAGCCTCATCTCCCTATCCCCGCCATATAGCTGAGCTGTCGTACGACGAAACTCGTCCGAGTTGGGTTCGACATTTGTGTCGAGCATGTACAGGGCCACCCTCCCCACGTCAATGCGCCGTATCAGAATATGGACCTGTTCGCCCTTCAAATTTACTGACACACGCATGTGCTTGCCCTCCTGGTCCCTGACCAGCTTGACAGGCATATTGGAAAAGTCGTTGACGGGATAGGACTCCATCTGCCACCCATCTGCGCTGAGGTATTGGCTAAAGTATCCCTCCTGATACAGGAGGCCCACTCCAACCAATGGCACATTCAAATCGCTTGCGGATTTCAGATGATCTCCGGAAAGGACGCCCAGCCCACCTGAATAGATGGGCAGGCATTGAGTCAACCCAAATTCGGCCGAAAAATACGCCACCTGAAATGGAACCTCGGGACAATAATCCATTGCCTGTATGCGTGGCTGGGAAAGATACCTTTCAAAATCCTGGGTCAGGCGATCCAGTTGTGCAAGAAAGCTCTGATCGCCGGCCAACTCTTCCAGCCTCTCCTGGCCGATCAAACCTAGCATCAACACAGGATTGTGCCTGCATTCCACCCAAAGCCTCGGATCAATGCGCTGAAAAATATCCCTAATCTCTACCTTCCAACTAAAACAAAGGTTATAGGCCAGACGCCTTAGGTTCTCCAGCTTCTGGGGGAGATCGGGAACAACATTATACTTGATCTTGCCCTTCATAGAACCACCTCAATGTTGGACTTAACTCGCTCCGCTCATCCCGCCGAAAGGTCTTCTCCCGTCACGACAGTAATACCCCGGGGAGTTACAGTGAAACGCTCCCTGTCTTTCCCGGGATTATAACCAATCTCCGCGCGAGGGGGAATACGTACCCCTTCGGCGATAATCGCCTTCTTTATACGGGCATAGCGACCTATAACCACGTTTTCCATAATCACAGATTCCTCCACCTTGGCCCAGCTTTGAACAAACACGTTATAAGAAAGGACGCTATTCATGACCATGCCCCCGCTCAAAATACAACCATGGGCCACCAGGGAATCAAGTGCCCGTCCGGCCCTGGACTTGGGGCCGCCTTCCTGGGCGAATACAGTTTTTACAGGGGGATACTGCCGCTGAAAGGTCCGTATTGGCCAATAACGGCCATACATATTGAAGAATGGATCTACTCCGGTCAGGTCCATGTTGGCATTCCAATATGAATCCAGAGTACCCACATCCCTCCAGTAGGCCGAATCTCGCATGGGCTCCACCACACTCTCCCGACGCACGCCATCTTCGTCGGTAAGGATAATTACATCTTTGATTCTGTTTTCCCTACGAAAGGGATAGACCACGACACGATTTCTCTCGAGGATCCCAGGCAGGATATGCCTGCCAAAATCAGGCCTGTCATCCCGCTTAAGAGAGTCTATCAGGACCTGACTCTTAAAGATATAGATGCCCATAGAGGCCAGAACGCGAGCACCGTCGCCGGGCATGGTCTTGGGATGCGATGGCTTCTCTTGAAATCCCCTCACACGAAACTGCCGGTCTGCCTCTATGATCCCATACTGGCCTGCCGACTCTTCTGCCTGATCAATTGCCGCAATAGTTACATCGGCATTGTTGGCCACGTGGTAATCCTTAAAACGGGCATAGTCCATCTTACAGACATGATCTCCGGCAAGAATGAGCACGTTTTCTGGAGATTCCTGTTCTATCAGGCCGATATTCTGGCGGATGGAGTCGGCTGTGCCCTGGTACCATCTTTCCCCGACCAACATCTGGGGTGGAGCAATCTTGAGGTAATGATCCAGGGCACTGCTAAAGATATTCCAGCCCCCCTCAAGATGTTGCATCAAATTCTGGGACCTGTACTGGGGCAATACGATGATTTTGTACACGCCCGAGTTGATGCAGTTGGACAAAGTCAGGTCGATAAGGAGGTAAATCCCCCCAAAGGGAATTGCAGGCTTGGATCGGTGCTTGGTCAGGGGCATCAGACGTTCTCCTTTGCCTCCCGCCATGATCACCGCCAATGAATGCTTCATATCCCTAAATCGCCTCGTTATCCGGGCTGAGGTCCTTGGTTACTAACTACCTTCTGCAGTCAGAAGGCATCTCCTGTTTCTATCCAAAAACGGTCCTTGCTGGACGGTATCATCGGTTTTGCTAACGGCTTGCAACATACGGGTTTTACAGCTCATTTTGTCATTTTCCTGGGGAGCATTTTCCAGCTCTTGGATCAGTACAGTCCCAATTAACTTATAAAGCATTCTATGGCATCAAGAATCTTTTTTGGATAGAGGCAGTAGTATAAGATAAAGGTAATTTGGTGTCAAACAAAAAGGACTATGGAATATTCTGTCCAATTACCTTGGATATGCCTATTTGAATAGAGGGCCCTTATTTTAATTTTTTTAAATGGTTAAACACAGTCTTAAGCCAACAAGACATTCGATTAAAAGACAGTAAAGGGATTCAGTGGAGAAATTTTGCGAATGATGGTTGACGAATGGAACACCACCTGATATATGAGCTCCTGGTGAAGCAAGGCCAGGGCTTAGGACATAACCCGAGCAGAGGAGGCCCTTATGGGCTAATCAGAGGCTCCGCACATTGTATAAATAAGCACATGTGTTGGGGCTTTCTTGTTCAATACATTGCTAGTCAACGTTTCTTACCGGTGCCAATCGAGACGGCAATGAAAAATTGGAGACTAAAGGGATGGCTAGCATCTTGATTGTTGACGATCAACCTTACGTCAGGGAACTTCTTTCAGAAGAGCTGTCTTATGAGGGCTATCGCGTTGCCAGTGTAGGTGATACCAAATCGATTTGGAGACACCTCAAGAACTCTACGCCCGACCTGGTGCTTTTGGATCTATACCTAAACGGGTTTGAGGGTTTTGATATCCTCGGTGAAATCAAGAAGGTTCAACCTGATCTCCCGGTCCTGATTGTCACGGCATATGACAGCTTTGAGCAGGACCCCCGCCTCTCCCAGGCAGACGGCTATGTGATCAAGAGCTTTGTTGCCCTCGGTGAACTCAAGCAAAAGATAGCAGACATCTTACGGCTAAAGGCCCTTCGGGAATCAGATACCAATGCCCAACCCGCTAAGACCAGGGCACAAAGCCAGTGATTACCTAGACCCTCATTCGATAGTATCTTCTCTGATAAGGTCCTCTATATCTTCCTTTGAATACCCCAGCTCTTTCAAAACCTTCCGTGTGTTAGCGCCCCTTTTTCCTTCTGATTTCATTGCCTTGCCGGGTGTTCGCGACAGCCTGGGCGCTGGGTTCGGCTGAGGCATTCCATCAATGTTGATGAGGAGTTCCCTCTCCCGGTTGTGTGGATGCGTTCCAACCTCATCTAATTCCAGTACAGGTGCCACACAGGCGTCCTTACCGTCAAAAATGCCGGCCCATTCGGCCATTGTCTTGGATCTGAATATCTCGGCGAAACGTTCCTTCATTTCCGGCCACCTCGCCATGTCGTGTTGATGGGGTAAGGAGGCCGGATCGAGCCCTAAACCGTCAAGCAACTGGGCGTAGAATTTCTCCTCTATGGCCCCTACAGCCACATACTTGCCATCGCCCGTCTCATAGGTCTGGTAGTAAGGGGCACCGCCATCCAGCATGTTGGTTCCTATATCTAAGGTCATGAGATGATTGGCCAGCATAGCGTAAAACAAGGTGGCCAGATTGGCTGCGCCGTCCACCATGGCGCTGTCCACGACCTGCCCCCTGTCCGATCTATTCCTCTCAATCAGGGCCAGCAGGATGCCCATGGCACAAAGCATACCGCCACCTGCAAAATCGCCTAACAGGTTGCAGGGAGGTAGCGGTCTTTCACCCTTTCTTTTGAAAAGGGAAAGTGCTCCCGACAATGCGATATAATCAATATCGTGGCCCGCCATATTGGCATAAGGGCCTGTTTGGCCCCATCCCGTGAGACGCGCATAAATCAGTCTGGGGTTTGCCCTTAATGCCTCATCCGGCCCAACCTTCAATGCCTCCATAACACCAGGCCGATAGGGTTCCACAAGTACATCAAAATCCTGTATCATTCTAAACAAAATTTCAATGCCACGATCTGTCTTAAGATTGACTCTTATGGAACGCTTACCACGGTCAAAGGGATTTTTTGCCATGATGCTGGATATATCCTGACCCTGCCTTGACAGGCGATCGACGATCACCACGTCAGCCCCAAAGTCAGACAACAGCATACCGCAGTAAGGGGCTGGTGCCAGACCGGCCATTTCAATCACCTTAATACCTTCCAGTGGGCGCATACTAACCTCCTAATTTATTGCTTTTTCAATATTTTCATAAACTGCGTATGCAGTTAGCTCAACATCATGTCATTAGTGGGGTCAAACCACGCAAAGACACTTGAATATCGAACATCGAACACCGAATTTCGAACTGCAGAAGTTAAAATACTTCGACATTCGAGATTTCTTGTTCGAAATTCTGCGGTTCTAATTGATCAGTAAAAAATCCGGGTCCAGAGGGCCCGGCTTTGGCTTGTCCCCAGAGGGGGCCTTGTTTACCCGCGTATCGCTGGAGTGACTAAAGTGATCTAAAATGTCTAAGGTGCCTAAAGTTAAGGAATTTTGTGTCATTTTACCGAATAGAAGAGCGAAGCTCTGCATTAATCCCGCCCGGGGCGGGATTCACTTTAAACCCTGGCCCAGACCTGGTTTACTGGTCCCTTTGTGTAAAAGTTTGGGATCTAGTATTCCGCTAGATCGTGCCTAAAATGCTCAGCAGGGCGCACCAGGGCGGGCTTTAGCTCACTTTATGGCCTTGATTTCTGGTACGGCATAGCCTAATTTCTCTGTCTCCCGCATAGCGGGGGTTTCCCAATTAACAATGAATCCCCGTACATCTTCGGCCATAAAGCCGGATTTGACTATATGAGAGGATGCTTCGCGCTGTCAAGTGGTGGCGGCGTGGCAGGGTCCGGGGTGGGCCGTTCTTTGCCCAAGGAAACCGAGGAAGATCGAACGGAAACATACAATAAATAGTGTTCTCTAAAAAAAAAATACAATATGTCGTATTTTTTCTTGAAAAAGCCTTTTTCTTCTGATATAGGTACATGCCATGTTTTCTGTATAAGGAAGAAGTTTCTTTGGGCCAACCTAAACAAAGAAGGAGGAGGGCAATGAGAGTTATAGCTAGCGCTAATCAAAAAGGGGGATGCGGCAAGACAACCACGGCAATTAATCTTTCATCATCTCTGGCACTTAAAGGGCAGAGGGTGCTTCTCATTGATTGCGATCCTCAGGCCCATGCAACCATGGGTCTGAATATTAATCCCTCCGACCTAGAAAAAAGCCTGTATGATGTTATGCGACCAGGGAACAATGGGGCAGTAGGAATTGGAGACATCTTGATATCCATCAAAGACAACTTTGATCTTGCTCCCTCCAGTGTAATTTTGAGTGGACTCGAGCAAGAGCTTGCTGGCGTCGAAGGGAGAGAAGATAGACTCATGAATGCTATCCAGGGACTCCCGAAGTCATATGATTATACCATAATTGATTGTCCGCCTAGCATCGGGCATCTCTGCTTTAATGCCCTCCGCGCCTGCCAGGAGGCCCTTATACCCATCGACATGAGCCTTTTTTCTTTACGAGGTGTTGCAAAACTGCTGGAGATCGTCATACTGCTTAAGGAGCAGCTCGGGCACGATATTAAAACACGGGCACTGATAACCATGTACGATTCCAGGACCCGATACTCCAGATTGGTCTTGGAAAAAGTCAAGGAGGAGTTTGGGTCCAATATGTGTGAGACGGTGATCCGTTACAACATCCGTCTCAGAGAAACCGTGGACTATGGCCTGCCTGTTGGAGATTACGATAAAAAGGCAATTGGTCACCAGGATTACGAAAAATTGGCCGAGGAAATCATTCACTCTGAGTCCATTAGCACTGCCCAAGGGGTCGATGCCCTCAATAGGCCACAGGATATCCTCCGCAAGGCAGAGGAATATATTGACAGGGCAGCAGAACCGCTTGAGGGAGAGCCCGAGGGGTTCAAAATGCAGGGGTTTCCCAATTATCCGTTTGAATCGTCATATTCCGAGATGGTACAGGCAATTGCAGCCAAACCATATCCTTCTACCCCAGATGACTGAAATTGGGCGGATAAATAGCAGATGAATGGCTCAAGCGATGATGCAGTAATTCTTTGGCCCGTCAATATCATCGTGGCTTTTCAAGCGTTTTAATTCCCGGGGTTCACAGCAGCGAAGGCACAAAGGTACCAATCCATGGTGGTGGCTAGGTCGAAGGGATTATATTTCTCTTTGTGCCTTTGCCGATTTAGTTTAAGAAAACAAATGGTTAGCCGGCTTTCAATTTGTGCCGATCAAATGTGCCTCGGAGCTTCCTGTTGACATACCTATTGCTACTTTTGTAATTCTGTCTCCATGAAAAGACTCAGCCTGCCCCTCGCCGACACACTCAGGAATTTTCTGCCTTTAAAACAATATTTTATCGAGAACAGGTGGCCCATTGCCGTTGGACTCATGAGCCTCCTTTTTGTGGATCTATGCCAGCTCCTTATTCCATTGGTGATCAAAAGGGCCATCGACCGGTTGACCCTTCAGACCGCGACCTCCCATCTCCTTTTCAAATATGGAATGATCATCCTGATCCTGGCCTCAATGATAGCCCTTTTTCGCTACACCTGGCGGTTTCTGATATTCGGGCATTCAAGAAAAGTGGAGAAGGGCCTAAGGAATAGGCTGTATGGTCATCTGCAGATCCTCTCCCTCTCCTTCTATCAAAAGACGAAGACAGGTGACCTTATGGCAAGGGCCATTAACGATATCAATGCCGTCAGGATGGCTACCGGTATGGGTCTGGTGGCGTTCACAGACGGTCTTGTTATGGGTACGGCCGCCATCGGGTTTATGATGACCCTAAATGTAAAGCTCACCCTAATTTCACTGATCCCTGCGCCCATCATAATTTTTGTTACCAGGATCCTTACGCGGCGGATGTCTGCGGGTTTTGAAAATGTCCAGAAAACATTTTCCGATGTTACGGAGAGGGTCAGGGAGGCCTTTGCCGGAATCAGGGTCATCAAGGCCTATAATCGCGAATCATGGGCATATCAGAGGGTGGGGAATGAAGGGCAGCGGTATATCTTTGAAAACATGCGGCTGGCAAAAACCCTGGCCTTCTTTTTTCCTATGATGTCAATTTTTACCAATCTGGGCCTCGGAATCGTCATATGTTTAGGCGGTCGCCTGACGATCTTGGGGGAAATTACCACCGGTGATTTTGTCGCCTTTACCAGCTATCTTAACCTCATGACGTGGCCCATGATGGCCATGGGGTGGGTAACAAATCTACTCCAAAGAGGCTCTGCCTCCATGCGCCGGATTAATCGCATACTTGAGCAGGTCCCGGAAATTAAAGACTCTGCACGATGCAAGCCCATACCTTGGGTAAGAGGAAAGGTAGAAATCAAGGGCCTCAGTTTTGCGTATTCAGGGCAGTCGCACTATGCCCTGAAAGATATTGAACTCCGGGTGGATGCAGGCGAAACAGTGGCCCTGGTCGGGCGAGTCGGATCGGGCAAGACCACATTGTTAAATACAATACCGCGTCTCTTGGACGTGCCTCGCGGGACCGTGTTTATAGATGGAAGGGACCTACTCCAGATACCTATCAGCACACTGAGGAAAAACATTGGGTTTGCCACGCAGGATGTCTTTATCTTTTCAGATACCATTCGCAACAATGTTATGTTCGGCAGGAGTGATGTCTCACAAGGCGAGCTGGAGGCAATTCTAGAGGCCGCGGACATCTTGAAAGACATTCAGGACCTTGACCATGGTCTGGACACCGTTCTTGGTGAGCGTGGTATCACTCTCTCCGGGGGACAGAGGCAAAGGCTGGCTGTTGCGCGTGCCCTTGTTTCCAATCCGCCAATTCTGATCTTGGATGACGCCATTTCAATGGTGGATACTCGCACTGAACAGAATATCCTCAACAGGATCCAGGAATTTAGACAGGACAAAACCAACCTGATTGTCTCACAGCGTATCTCCACCATCGGCCGGGCTAGCCGTATCGCAGTGCTGGAGCGAGGTGAGCTGGTAGAGCAAGGGCCCCACCAAAAACTCTTATCGCTCAGGGGAACATACGCCACCCTCTACAAGAGACAGACACTTATCCAGGAGTTTGAATTAGGGGCAATATGAGCGTCTATCACGAATACGGTTATATGGAGGAGGGGAAATTAGGCAAGCCTTACAATCTTAGACTCCTAAACAGGCTGGCACATTACGCCCTGCCTTATAGGAAAATTATTCTTAAAGGCCTCTTCCTTACTGTCCTGATCACCCTTTGTGACTTGACATTCCCCTATCTTTCCAAAATTGCCATAGACAGGTACATCCTATCTGGCTGGTATCGAATAGATCTTGGCCATCTCACGAATTTGGAGATCAAAGATCTATCAAGCAGATATGGCAATCTCTTAAGGAAAGCAAAGGATGGAAAATCCGGGTACATATCTCACTTGAACCTCAAAAAAATAGATCCCACGGATCTCCACACCTATAGGGCACGCCATATTATTTCATCAGAGCGGTTCTATAGGACCGAGCCAGATGCCCAAACGAGGGAGGCAATCGGGCACATGGGAAAGCCCTTTCCCGTCATGGATGATGGTTCTGTGCTGGTCTCTTATGATGCGCTTAAGTCTTTGCCAAAAGAGGGAATTCTGAAAATTAGGTCCAGCGATCTGCAAGGAGTAACCCTGGTAGGGCTCATATTTCTTTTCTTTCTCCTTTTCTCATTTGCGCTAAGCTGTGCCCAATATTATCTACTCGAATTAGCGGGTCAAAATATGATGCAGGACATTCGACTGAGGCTCTTTAAGCGCATACAATCCCATGCCCTGACATTTTTTAATCGGCACCCTCTTGGCCGATTGGTCACCCGGGTTACGAACGACATCGAAAATCTTAACGAGATGTTTAAGTCGGTTATTGTCACCATCTTCAAGGACTTCTTCATCCTGACAGGTATCATTGTAGTACTGTTATACCTGAACTGGAGGCTGGCCATAGTCTCTTTTACCTTTCTTCCGCTTATATTTGTGCTCACATCTCTATTCAGCTCGACTGCGAGGGATGCATTCAGGGAACTGAGGGTCACAGTTGCAAGAATCAATGCCTTTCTTCAGGAGCGTATTACGGGTATGCGCGTCATACAGCTATTCGCGAGAGAAGGTCTCCAAAGGGATATCTTCGCGCAAATTAATCATGAAAACTATCTAGCCGGGATGAAACAGATACGCGTTTTTGCCATCTTTATGCCGGTAATGGAGCTATTCTCTTCCCTCGCAGTGGCATTGTTAATCTGGTATGGGGGCGGAAGGGTAATCGACGAACGCCTGACGCTCGGATCCCTTGTGGCCTTCATTGGCTATATCCAGATGTTCTTCAAGCCCATCCGGGATATCTCTGAAAAATACAATATTATGCAATCGGCCATGGCCTCAACTGAACGTATATTCCAGTTCATGGATCAGAGAGAGGAGATCCCTGAACCCGCCCATCCTTTAATGCCGCCCAAGATAAGGGGGCACCTTGTCTTCAATCAGGTTTCCTTTTCCTATGAAAAAGGGCATCCCGTGCTAAGGGACATCTCCTTTGAGGTAGAACCAGGCGAAACAGTTGCCATCGTCGGGGTCACAGGCTCTGGCAAGACCACACTGATGAACCTTGTCGAACGATTCCATGACCCGAATGAGGGTGTGATCTATCTGGACGGTGTGGACCTCAGAGACTGGACAAAGGCCGAACTACGGAAGAATGTAAGCCTATGTATGCAGGACGTATTCATATTCTCTGGAAATGTGGCAGACAACATCTCCCTGGGCCGCAAAGACATAGACGCCGGAGACATTGAACAGGCCGCCAGGATGGCCAATGCCCTGCCGTTCATACAGAGGCTTGAACACGGCTTCCAACAGGAGATAGCTGAAGGGGGTTCCACGCTTTCAGTGGGAGAAAGGCAGCTTTTGTCTTTCGCCAGGGCCTTGGCCACCAGGCCGACAGTGCTGATCCTTGACGAGGCCACGTCCAGCGTTGATCCGGAAACCGAACGACTTATCCAGGAGGCCATTTCACGAATGGCTCTGAAGAAGACCACATTGATAGTCGCCCACAGGCCCTCCACCATTCAAAGCACAAACCGCATCCTTGTCATGCACAACGGCAGGATCGTCGAGCAAGGGACTCATAAGGCACTTATGGCCCTGCGGGGCACCTATTACAAGCTGAACATGCTGAGAAATGACACCTTGTCCCTCTGAAGACAAGCTGCCCTGCGAAGATTCATTGTTAATTGGGAAACCCCCGCTATGCGGGAGTCAGAGAAATTAGGCTATGCCGTACTAGAAATCAAGGTCATGAAGTGAGTCCCGCCCCGGGCGGGATTAATGCAGAGCTTC
>CAYYPQ010000027.1:0-42865 GCA_964473615.1 uncultured Desulfobacteraceae bacterium | reverse complement strand
AGAAATCAAGGTCATGAAGTGAGTCCCGCCCCGGGCGGGATTAATGCAGAGCTTCGCTCTTTTATTCAATAAAATGTCATAAAATTCCTTAACTTTAGGCACTTTAGACATTTTAGATCACTTTAGTCACTCAGCCCCCTCTGGACCCGGATTTTTTACTCTTAATGTCGGCGATTATTGTAACGGTAGTAAGTCACCATCCTTGATAGCACGTTAACCGCGTCTTCCGGGGTCTGGTAAAAGACGCCACTGTATTGCCTTCCATCCCTTGGCCTTACAGTCCCCTCGTTCGTTTGCGTGAGAGAGACGCCTATTACTGGTTTGTGATAGGTCTCCATTAGCTCCACAATCTTGGAGATATAATCATCTTCATATTTCTGGCTCCAGTTTTCCACCCTGTCCAAAAACTCAGGGGAGGCCGATGCATCGACCTTGCGCGTAGCATCAACCAGCCTGCGCGCGAGTTCAAGACGTCCAACGATTCCAAGGCTTATAACTGCATCAATTCCATCCCACTTCAAGAGTTCTTCCACCGCCACAATAGGAACTTCTCGGTCCCGGGTCCCCACGAGGTCAATCGGATTCCCCTTGCTCCAGAATTCAGGGAGGTACTTGTCAATGGTCTCAACAATCCTGTCAGGGAGCTTAGGTACCTCAAGCCCGTTCTCGTTACACGCGTCTGCAGTTACCACTCCCCATCCTCCGCCGAGCGTGACAATACCGACCCTGTTTCCTCTAGGCAGGGGCAGAGAGGAAAATCCAGCCGAGAGGTCAAGCAACTCCGAGGGTACCGACACATTTAATAGCCCCGCCTGCCGGCACGAAGCCCTGAATATGGAGTCCTCCCCGCTCATAGAACCGGTGTGGGAGGCTGCGGCTGTTTGGCCCGCACTGGTACGACCTCCCTTTAGGACGATCACCGGCTTTTTCTGGTTTACCCGTCTGGCCACATCTAGAAAACGCCTGCCCTCCCCCACGCTTTCCACGTACAAAATAATACTATGAGTACGGGGATTATGTTCCAGATATTCTAAATAATCGGTACAGGTAAGCATGGCCTCGTTTCCCGATCCCACAAAAAATGAGATACCAATCCCTTGCTGTTCCGACCAGTGGATAAGCTGAACACCGAGGTTTCCGGATTGAGAAACAACGGCAACTGATCCCTTTCTTGGCATAGTATGCGATGCAATGGCAAAGAGATCGGCATAAGTAGATATAATCCCCATCGTATTGGGCCCAACGAGCATTAGCCCATTTTCCCGGGCAATGCCCACAATTTCTTTCTCAAGATTCTTGCCGGTCTCACCTGTCTCGCTAAATCCGGAGGTAATCAGTACGACGCCTCTCACACCCTTTTTACCACACTCACTCAAGATTTCAGGAACTGTCTTCGCCGGTGTCATGATAAAGGCCAGGTCTACGGGCAGTGGGATGTCCCCGATACGACCATAGACAGGGAGGCCGTAAAGTTCCTTTTGTTTAGGGTTTACAGGAAAAATCTTTCCCCTGAATTCCCCCACCATAATATTACTCAGGATCATCTGGCCCCATTTTCCAAGGCTTGATGACGCCCCAATAATGGCCAGTGACTTTGGATAAAAGATAGAATCCAGACTCGAAATAAATTCATTATCTCCCATAAAAATCCTTTACACTCCTTATCTTGCACGTCTATTTATGTCGTGCATACAATTGTTATATTACTCTTCTGATTTACTAATGGACCCCATTTTTACGGCCCTGATACCCGCCAGGGAGAACCGGG
This sequence comes from uncultured Desulfobacteraceae bacterium, assembly GCA_964473615.1. GTDB lineage: Bacteria > Desulfobacterota > DSM-4660 > Desulfatiglandales > Desulfatiglandaceae > CAYYPQ01. The sequence continues at coordinate 41,097 of CAYYPQ010000027.1, read as the reverse complement.
TGACATGATCCGCCAGACGCTGAATAAGATCTGGGGACAAAGACGTGCCCAGGAGGTATTCCATGTCGTCCTGGCTCACTGTAAACAGGACACGGCATTGGCTCATTATGCTCATCTCGCAAAAGATTACGGTCTCGTCAATAGTGCTTCTTCCCATGATTTCCTGGATTATCCCCAGGAACTTGCGTCGCGTGGGCTCTAAGAGTTTTTTCCAGTTATCCCTTATCAAACCGGTTGGATTTGCCAGTTCCATCAGGTAAAGGCGGGTGAAACGGCCTTGCCTGTCTTTTTTCATAAAATTCTCCATTATGTTGTGAACAAAAGTCCTGAGCCTTTCTTCGGCAGTGCCGTCGGCTGGATCAGGTGGACCGGAGACAGTGCACTCATGAAAGGCATATTCCCAGGCCTCTGTGTACAGGGTAGCCTTGTCACCGAAATAGTAATTTACCGATGCAACATTGGCACCCGCCCGCTTACAGATCTCCGCCACTGTTGCTGCGCGGTACCCTTTCTCCGCGAATACTTGGCAGGCAGCATCCAGCAGCCTGTTCCGTGTTTCCTTCCCATCATCTCTTACGGCCATAATAAATGCTCCTTTTCTCTGGATCATAGGACGTGAAATGATTTAAATTGGGATCTAAAAGTTATCCTTGACATTGTGGATAAATTTTTTTATCTGTATTTTTTTTAAATGACTATTTAAAATGTTTATTTGAACATGTCAACCCTCTTGTTCCTAAGATCTCAAATTTTCACCCTATCTGGCTTAAAGGAAAGGAAAAATGCATAACGCTAAATCAAATCATCGGCGGCGGGTATCCTTTGAACTGGCCGGTAGATGCAAGTATCAGCGATCGCGGTTAGCCAAAAACGGGTTTCCGTATTATCCTGGCGCAGTTCTCCTGTTTGTCACCCTTTGCCTGGCCTTGGTCTTTCCATGTAAGTTGACCGCCGGCCCCCCACGCCCGGGGGCAGGGCCACCGCCTTTGGTGACAGTGGCGCCCGTTACCGTGCAGGATGTCAACCCGCCGGCGGAATATGTGGGGCACGCAGAGGCCATACAGGCCGTGGACCTTCGGGCGCGCGTCGAGGGTTTTCTTGAAAAGGTCAATTTCAGGGAGGGCAATTTTGTGCACGCCGGAGATCTGCTTTTCATTATCGAGCAGGCCCCTTATCAGGCCAGGGTTGAGGCCGATAAGGCCAGGGTGGCCCAGGCCAGGGCGACCCTCACAAAGGCCCGCCAGTATCTGGAGCGGACACGGAATGTACGCTCCGGCGGGGTATCGGCCACAGACATTGACAATGCCGTGGCCGAGGAGCTGCGGGCCACGGCCCAGCTCCACGAAGTCCAGGCCACACTTGAGCAGTCAGAGCTCGATCTGGGGTACACTACTGTCAAGGCACCGATCAGCGGACGTATCGGAAAAACCGCATATACCAGAGGCAATCTTGTCGGCCCGGCTTCCGTGCCGCTGGCTCGAATTGTCCAGTTAGACCCCATTCGCGTGGTCTATTCCATCAGCGAAAACGATCTCGCAGCCATCCAGGCAGCCCTCAAAGATGCGGCCCGGCGCAATAGGGATACGATCGTTGTACCTCGTATCAGGCTGGCCGATGGCAAGGTCTATAAGAGCCCGGGAAAGGTTGACTTCGTAAACAACGAGGTAGATGCAGCTACAGGCACCATCACGGTCCGGGCGGTATTCGACAACCCCGACGGTCTGTTGCTGCCGGGACAGTATGTCACCGTCCTGGTGAACAAAAGCAAGCCCAAATTAATGCCGGTGGTACCGCAATCTGCCATCCAGGAAGACCGTGAGGGTCCCTATGTACTGGTGGTTGATAACCATAACCGGGTGGTTCAGCGCCGGGTCAAAACAGGGCCTTTTGTCGGCTCAAGTTGGGCCATCGAATCAGGACTGGCCAAGGGGGAGATGATCATCGTCCAGGGGGTACAGAAAGTCCGCCCTGGCCAGACCGTAAAAACCACTACCGCAGAGGGGCTAGGGAGGTAATCCATGATCTCAAGGATTTTCATCGAACGCCCGCGGCTGGCCATGGTGGTGTCCATTGTTATTACCCTGGCAGGTCTCATTGCCCTGTTTAACATCCCGGTGGCCCAGTATCCCCCCATCACTCCACCTGAGATCCGCGTGACCGCAGTCTATCCGGGTGCCAATGCCAAGGTGGTGGCCGATACCGTGGCCGCACCCATCGAAAAAGAGGTCAACGGCGTGGACAAGATGCTCTACATGTCGTCAAGCTGCTCCAACGACGGTCAATACAGCCTGGCCGTCACCTTCGCGGTGGGCACTGACCCGGACATCGACCAGGTCAATCTCCAGAACAGGGTGCAGCTTGCCACCCCCAAACTGCCCCAGGCAGTCGTGGCCCAGGGCATCACCGTGCGAAAGCGATCGACCGATATGCTGGGGGCGGTTGCCTTTTTTTCCCCCAAGAGCACCAGAGACAAGCTCTTCCTGAGCAACTATGTGAGCAAGAACATCAAGGACGCCCTGGTGCGCCTCGATGGCGTCAGTGACGTCTTTATTTTCGGCGAGTTTGAATACAGCATGCGCATCTGGATGGACCCGGATCAGCTCACCGCCCGGGGATTGACCGCCGATGACGTGATGGCGGCCATCCGCCAGCAGAACGTCCAGGCGGCGGTTGGCTCAGTCGGCACATCGCCCGCCGTCACCGGCCAGCAGCTCCAGTTCACCCTGCGGGCCAAGGGGCGTCTCAACGATCCGAAAGACTTCGAAAACATTATCGTGCGCACCAATGATCAAGGGGGGCTGGTACGGGTCCGCGACGTGGCCCGGGTGGAGCTCGGGGCCAAGAACTATGGTACCAACTCGATCATCAACGGCCAAACCACCCTGGGGATGGCCGTCTACCGGTCCTCAGGCGCCAACGCCATTGACACCATGAAAGCGGTGCGGGCCGAACTCAAACGCCTTGCCAAGCGGCAGCCCAGCGATGTGCAATACAAGGTCATCTATGATACCACCAAGTACGTGTCGGCAGCCATTCATGAAATCGAGCTGACCCTGGCCATTACGTTTCTTCTGGTATTATTCGTCAACTACCTGTTCCTGCAGGACTGGCGGGCAACCCTGGTGCCCACCGTGACCATCCCGGTCTCGTTGATCGGAACATTTGCCGTGCTGCTGGCCCTTGGTTACAGCGCCAACACCATCTCGCTGTTCGCCCTTATCATGGCCATCGGCCTGGTGGTGGATGACGCTATCGTGGTGGTAGAAAACGTTTACCGGGTCATGGACAAACGAAAGCTGAGCCCCAAGCCCGCAACCATCCGGGCGATGGGCCAGGTCACCGGACCGATCGTAGCCACTACCCTGGTGCTGCTGGCCGTGTTCGTGCCGGTGGGGTTTATGCCGGGCATCTCCGGCCAGCTTTACAAGCAGTTTGCCGTGACTATTTGCACTTCTGTGGTGATATCGGCCATCAACGCCCTTACCCTGAGCCCCGCCCTCTGCGCCCTATTGCTCAGGGAACCGAAAAACCCGCAACATGGGCCTTTTGCCTGGTTTAACCGAACATTGGCCGCATCACGCAACATGTATGTGTCTGGCGCAGCCTGGCTCATCCGGCGGCTGGTTGTTGCGATGCTGATTTTTGCCGGAGTGCTCGGCGCCGCCTGGTTTCTGTTCGGCCACAGCCCCATCAGCTTCCTGCCCCAGGAAGACCAGGGGGCATTCTTTATCAACGCTCAACTTCCCGAGGGGGCTTCGCTCGCCCGAACCAACAGGGTCATGGCACAGGTCACAGGGTCGCTTCAAAGCATCGATGGCGTTGACGACGTCCTGGGGGTTAGCGGGTTCAGCCTGCTCAGCGGCACGGCCGAAAACGTGGGCTTTGGCATCGTTATCTTGAAACCATGGGATGAACGAAAGCGTCCGGATCAGCAGTTGGATGTCATAATAGGCCAGGCCATGGGTCGGCTTTCGGCCATCTCCGCGGCCAACATCTTTGCCTTTGCCCCCCCGCCCATCATTGGGATAGGCACCACCGGGGGCTTTGACTTCCGGCTCCAGGCCCTGGAAAACCAGCCGCCCCGGGAAATCGCCGCCGCGACCCGGGCGCTGGTGATCGCCGCCAACCAGGATCCGGCCCTGATGCGTGTATTTTCAACCTATACGGCCAATACACCGCAGATTTTTGTAAACCTCGACCGCACAAGGGCTGAAACCCTAAAAGTCCCGGTCAGCCGGGTCTTTTCGACCCTTCAGGAGCAGCTCGGCTCGGGGTACGTCAACGACTTTAACCTCTATGGCCGGACTTATCAGGTCAAGGTCCAGGCCGATGCCCCTTACCGCGACGCCGTTAATGACATCAACCGGTTATACGTCCGGAGCAACGACGGCAACATGGTACCTCTGAGGAGCCTGGTCACCCTGTCGACTGTCCTGGCACCCCAGCTCGTTTACCGCTATAACCAGTTCACCAGTGTCCGGATCAACGGCAACGCGGCCCCGGGGTTTTCTTCCGGTGAGGCCATGGCGGCCATGGAACGGCTGGCGCCCAAGACCCTGCCCCCCGGCTTCGCCTTTGACTGGTCTTCCATGTCCTTTCAGGAGCGCAAGGCCGGCGGCAAGGTGGCGCTGCTGTTCGCCCTGGCCCTGTTATTTGGCTATCTTTTTCTGGTTGGTCAGTATGAGAGCTGGACCATCCCACTGTCCATCATCTTCTCTATCCCGGTGGCCAGCCTGGGGGCATTGGTCGGACTGTGGATAGCCCACCATAGCCTTAGCCTCTACGCCCAGATCGGCCTGGTGCTGCTCGTGGGCCTGGCCGCCAAGAACGCCATCCTCATCGTGGAGTTTGCCAAAGACCGCCGGGAACAAGGGCTGTCCGTGTATAAAGCCGCCTTGGAAGGCGCACAGATCCGCTTCCGGCCTGTGCTGATGACCGCCTTTACCTTCATCCTGGGCGTGGCGCCCATGGTGATCGCCACCGGCGCCGGCGCCGGCAGTCGCCAGGCCATCGGCACGACCGTTTTTTCCGGCATGCTGGCAGCCACACTGGTCGGGATTTTTTTTATCCCGCCCCTTTATTTTGCGTTTCAGTCATTCCGTGAAAAGGCCGGCGCCTGGCGCGCACGTCGTCAGGGAAAAATCAAAGCCTGACCCACGAGAGCTTTTGATATGTTTATGTGAAATGCTGCTGCAAGGAGAGATTACATATGAGGTCCATACCCTTTAAACGATATCATTACACGAACGTGCTGGCTGGCATCTCTATTCTAGCCTTCACAGGGTGTGCGGCGGTCGGCCCGAACTATACCAGGGTGAAGACCAAGGCGCCGCAAAAGTGGCATACCGACCTGCAGAGTGGCTTGAAGACAAGCCCGTTGAATCCCGAAGCCTTGGCCCACTGGTGGACCACTCTTCACGATCCGGAACTTGCCAGTCTTGAGAAGCGCGCCGTTCAGGGAAACCTGGATCTTAAAGAGGCCAGGGCCAGGGTGCGTGAGGCCCGGGCCCTGCGGGGCATCGAGAAGGCGAATCTCTTTCCCACCCTGGATGCTGCCGGATCCGTAACAAGAAGTCACAGCAGCGAAAACAGTGGCACAGGAAAGACTGGAAGCCTCTATTCAGCAGGTTTTGATGCGGGCTGGGAGCTGGACATTTTTGGCGGTGTAAGGCGCTCAGTTGAGGCGGCCCAGGCCAACATCGAGGCCACAGAGGAGGACCTGCACGATGTTTTGGTGAGCCTGCTCGCCGAAGTTGCCCAGAACTATGTGGATGTCCGAACTTATCAGGCGCGCCTGGCCGCGCTCAAGGCAAATATGAAAGCTCAGCAGGATATCTACGAATTGAATCTTTCCCGCTACCATGCGGGGCTCATTGATGAACTGGCCGTCCAGCAATCTCATTATATCCTTGAAAGCTCCCGTTCCCAGATTCCGGCCCTGGAGACCAGCCTGGAAAAGGCAAAAAATAGACTGGCTGTCCTGCTTGGCGAGAGGCCCGGCGCAATGCATATAGAACTGGCGGAGGCAAAACCTATTCCCGTTCTTCCGGTGACGGTGGCAATCGGAATCCCTGCGGATACCCTGCGTCATCGGCCCGACATCCGGAGGGCGGAACGTAACCTGGCGGCCCAGACCGCCCGCATCGGTGTGGCAACAGCAGATCTCTATCCCAAGTTCCAGCTGTTTGGAACCATCGGGCTTGAATCCATTTCCAGCGGGGATCTCTGGGAATGGGCCAGCCGGACCTGGAGCATCGGTCCAGGCATTTCCTGGAAGATTTTCCATGCCGGTGCCATCCGGCAGAATGTCAAGGTGCAGACTGCCCGCCAGGAGCAGGCCCTGATCCAGTACGAATCAGCGGTGCTCAATGCCCAGGAGGATGTAGAAAATGCCCTCGTGGCCTATGGCAAGGAACAGCGTCGCAGGGAATCACTGAAAGCTGCTGTGGCGGCATCCAGACGCGCATATGAACTGTCCTGGGCCCGTTATAATGCAGGGCTTGTAGACTTCAGCAATGTCCTGGATGCGACCCGCTCCCTTCAATCCTTTCAGGATGAGCTGGCAAGCAGCGAAGGCACAGCGACTTCAAACATTATTCGTCTTTACAAGGCCCTGGGAGGTGGCTGGTCGTCCGTTGAGGCTGCTCCATCTCCCGGGGGAAAATGGGAGATGAAAACGGATGACCAAAACCAATCTTGATCAAAAAAGCCCTTTGGGACAACTATTGGGCACGAGTCACGCCTCGGGACGGAGGCGCCGTCTGAAGATAGGGATTATCTGGGCCACGCTGGTGTTGGTGCTCATCTTTGCCGCAAGCGTCTTTCACTCAAAAAACTCGCAGAGCACCGTGCGGTACAAATCTCAGGAAGTCACAAAAGGGAACCTCATCATCGCTGTGACCGCGACCGGCAACCTGGAGCCGACCAATCAGGTCGATATGGGAGTCGAGGTCTCCGGAACCATCAAGACAGTTGAAGCGGATTACAACGACCGCGTGAAAGTAGGGCAGGTTCTCGCCCGGCTGGATACCACGAAGCTCCAAGCCCAGGTCCTCCAGGCAAGGGCCGCCCTTGAGTCCGCCGATGCCAAAGTGCTAAAGGCTCAGGCGAATGTCAAACAATCCAAAAACAAGCTCGCCCAGTTGAAACAAGCCCGTAAACTGAGTGGCGGCAGGGTGCCGTCGCAGGCGGAAATGGACCTGGCGGAAGCGGCTCTTCAGGGCGCATGGGCCGATGAAGCCAGCGAAAAGGCGTCTGTTTCTGAGGCGAGAGCCACCCTAAAGGTCCGCGAGACGGATCTATCCAAGGCCGTGATCCATTCACCTATCAACGGCATCGTCCTGTCGCGCCGTGTAGAACCCGGACAAACGGTTGCTGCTTCACTGCAGACGCCCGTTCTGTTTACCCTTGCGGAAGACTTAAGGGCAATGGAACTTCACGTGGATGTGGATGAGGCCGATGTGGGCCAAGTGAGGGAAGGGCAGAAGGCCACGTTTACTGTTGACGCTTATCCAAACCGCAATTTCTCTGCACAGGTCACCGAAGTTCGCTTTTCACCCAAAACGGTTGCAGGGGTGGTCACCTATGAAACTTTGCTCACCGTTGATAACTCGGATCTTTTCTTGCGGCCCGGGATGACCGCTACGGCTGACATTATCGTGAAAAGTGTGAAGGACGCCTTGCTGATACCGAATGCGGCGCTCCGCTTCACTCTGCCGGCACAGCGGCAGAATTCGACAAAAAACGAAGGCGGCCTGCTGAGTCTCCTTCTTCCCCATCGTCCCAGACGGGCCTCTTCTGAAGAACGGGAGAAGATCCTTTCAAAGGGACCGCAGCGGCTTGTGTGGACTTTGCGAAATGGCAAGGCCGTCTCAATCCCTGTCATGGTGGGGGTGACGGACGGTCGATTGACCGAAGTTGTGGCAGGGGATATCAGACCGGGACTGCCGCTTTTGACGGATGTAGTGATTTCCAAACAATGAATAACCACGCAGGCGAAAAGCCTTTAATAGAGCTAAAAGATGTTACCAAGGCCTATGGCAGCGGACGCGCGTCGATGCAGGCCCTTCGAGGTATTGATTTGTACATTACCGAAGGTGATTTTGTTGCAGTGATGGGGGCCAGCGGGTCGGGGAAGTCCACCTGTCTGAACATCCTGGGTTGCTTGGATATAGCCACATCCGGATCTTATCTGTTCCAGGGTGTCGACGTGGGAACGCTCACCCGAAACCAGCGGGCGCTCTTGCGCAGATACTTTCTCGGCTTTGTGTTCCAGGGTTACAATCTGCTGGACCGCACTTCTGCTCTTGAGAATGTCGAACTTCCCTTGATATATCGAGGGATTCATTCAGACAAAAGGCGCGCAAGAGCACTTGATGCGCTTGAGGCAGTGGGTCTGAAAGAGTGGGCAGGTCACTCCCCTGCCGAACTTTCAGGTGGCCAGCAACAACGGGTGGCCATCGCTCGTGCCATCGTAACAGAGCCCGCCGTTCTGCTGGCCGACGAGCCCACGGGAAACCTGGATACCGCACGCAGCCTGGAGATCATGGAACTCCTCTCCCGCTTCAATCGGGACCGGGGGTTAACCATCGTCATGGTCACCCACGAGCAGGACATGGCAGACTATGCAATGCGCAGGGTCCGTTTTGTGGACGGACTGATAGCGGACAATGAGCAGGAAGGAGCAGGATGATGCTATGGAATGCCTTTTTGCTGGCTCTCCGGGAGATCCGACGTAACCTGATGCGCTCCTCCCTGACGTCGCTCGGGATCATTATCGGGGTGGCGGCAGTGATCACCATGGTCACGTTAGGCAGTGGCGCTACTGAGAAGGTGAAGGCCCAGATCACCAGCCTGGGGAGCAACCTCCTTCAAATAAGGCCAGGGCAGGGTTTCCATGGTCCCGGCGGTATCCGCGAGGCCGCGACCCCGTTCGACGTAGGAGATGCGGATGCCATCAGGATGGAAATCTCTGGTATTGAGGCAGTTGCGCCCACCGCAGGGTCCGCAACCCAGGCTATTTATGGCAACCGAAACTGGTCCACCGGGGTTACAGGCAGTACCAACGGGTTCATGGCGGTTCGTGACTGGTCTCTTGAAAAGGGCAGGCAATTTACCGATGGGGAACTCCGGGCGGGCAAGGCGGTGTGCATTTTGGGCAGCACGGTGTGCAAGGAACTCTTTGGGACTGAAGATCCGTTGGGTGCAATTATCCGTTTGAAAAAGCTGGCCTTTCGAGTAATTGGGGTTTTTGAGGCGAAGGGACAATCCACTTTTGGCACGGATCGGGATGACTTTATCCTCATTCCACTTCGCACGCTCCAGCGGCGTATCACCGGAAACAAGGATGTCAACAGCATCTACCTCTCGGCGCTTGACGGCTTCTCCATAGATAGTGTCAAGCGGGACATCGAAAGGCTGATGCGAGAGCGGCGCCATATCTCTGCAGGAAAAGATGACGATTTCCATGTGAGGGATATGAGGGAGATAACGAAGATATTGTCCGGGACGACGATGGTGCTCACCTCCTTGCTCGGCGCGGTTGCAGCGGTGAGCCTGTTGGTGGGCGGGATTGGGATAATGAATATCATGCTGGTCTCCGTTACCGAACGAACCCGAGAGATAGGCACCAGGCTGGCAATTGGCGCCTTGGAACGCGAAGTGCTATTGCAGTTTCTGGTTGAGGCGGTGGCGCTCTCATCCTTGGGTGGGATTATGGGCATTATCCTTGCTTTAGTTGTGTCTGCCTGGCTCGCCAAGATCTTGTTGGTCCCTTTCGTTTTTGACCTGGGTATTATTGTTGTAGCGTTTATTTTTTCGGTTGCAGTGGGGATATTCTTTGGCTATTTCCCTGCTCGTAGAGCCGCTCGGCTCGATCCCATAGAGGCATTGCGCCATGAGTAAGGCAATTTAGGGACATCCATTTTCATTTGTTGGGCATCTAGTCGACAAACTTCAGAAGTTCCGCTGGCCGGCCGATTACCTCGATGGCGCCAGATTCTCGCAACTCCTTCTCCGAACGAAATCCCCACATCGCCCCGACTGGGAACATGCCGGCTCGAGTAGCAGTTTTCATATCGACGTCACTGTCGCCGAGATAGAGAAACTCCTGTGGTTGAATATCCAAACACCGGGCTATCTCTCGGGGGCCTGCAGGGTCAGGCTTCATGGGCACGCCATCCCTCTGGCCAAGTACCACCGCAAACTTCCAGGGGGAGAAAAACTCCTGAATGCAGAGTTCAGCGAAATACTGAGGTTTGTTTGTAAGCACAGCCATCTCGATGTGTTTTTCAGCAAGGGCATGCAACAGTTCCGATACTCCCTCGTACGGCTTGGTCTTCATGTTCCAGTTACAGTTGTACTCCCTGCGAAAAGCCTCCAAACAATCTGCTGTCAGTGCATCACTCCGCCTATCTGGCGGCAGCGCGCGTGACACTAGCATGACCTCTCCGTTGCCGACGAAATGGCGAAAAGCCTCCGTTGGGTGTGTGGGCAGGCCCTTGGCCTCCAGGACACGATTCAATGAATCTGCAAGATCCTCCAAGGTATCAAGCAAAGTTCCGTCTAAATCGAAAATGACAGCCTTAGGCTTCACGTGATTTTTCTCGTATTGGCAGGGAATTGAGGATTGTCCCCTTTTTTTATTATGTCGCTCATACAATTCGTGGCCCCATTGAACCAGGGCCGGTTTTAGCACAGTTCCCTGTGTTGGCAAACCAAAAACTCTGATTGGGACCTCATATATAAACATGGTGACGGCCTTGCCAATGGGGCTATGACGAATCTAGACCCTTGTTCACCATGGACAAAAGGTTCATCCGGATAAGAGTAAGGCGTAAATTTGATAACGATTAAGAGAACGCGCCCAAGGGCTGAAGAGCGATTATCATTGACAGAAAACGGTAAATTTGCTATAAATTTAATAAGCTTATATGTTTATTATCAACTGAAAACTGTTAAAAGCCTGATTATTTGACGAAAGCCCGGCCTATAATGAGAAAATGAATATTGCCATAGAAATAAGGTCCTTAGGCATTTTTTTCAGGCAGGCGTTTTTCACAACGACCTGCCTTCACTGAATGTTTTTGCATGCACAAAAATCTCACAGCCAGGGGCAGTTTTATAAATGCGGTGCAGATCTTTATTGGATTCATGGTACTGCTTATAGGCTCATTGGTATATCTGGTTGACCGTTCTCCCCAACAGACATATTTTGTTCACATATTTAGCATTAATATAGGCCTGCATGATATCCTCCCAAATTTTTTCGGTCCAATTGGCAACAGTCTACCGGCCTTTGTTCACGTGTTCTCATTCATATTGATAACCGCAGGTCTGCTATCTTGTCACAAAAGAGGCTGCCTCATCGTTTGTGCTGGTTGGTCTATTCTCGATTGCATGTTCGAGCTGGGACAAAGGTTTAATTCATTGCCGTTAAAAATCATTCCCGATTGGTTTCAAGGTGTTCCCTTTTTGGAAGCTAGTAAAAACTACTTCCTCGTGGGAACCTTTGATTTTTTTGATCTGGCTGCGATAGCCATTGGTACAATAATAGCCTATTTGGTGCTGCTAGGCACAATGGAAAGGGGTAATTATGAAAATCAAAAAGGGAAATAAAATACTCAGCCTTATAATCTATGCCGCTCTGAGTTGCATTGTTATTCTTGGACTGATGACCATTGTCGGCACCAGCGCCGGTGCCGCTTGAGAAGGTGATGACGTAACTTTTTTCCACGCCAGAGAATAATTGGACCGGCAGAAAACAGGGTGAACAAAGCGACGCAGTTATAGTGCATGGCATACCCACCCGGGAATCTGTATGTCTTGATAAAGAATACTTTTGATTTTGGGATATGGTTTAAAACCCCTCCAATTTACCTGCCCTAATGCTTTGGCCAGTGACGGAAAAAGGGTGTACCATGACAATCGTGCAAGTGTTCTTGACGCTACTAATGCTTGTCTTATTGTCCGCTTCACCTGTATCAGGCAAAGATCATAACAGCGAATGGGAAAAGATAACCGAATCAGATGGGATCATTGTTTACGCCAGGACTACATCAAAGAGTAGTGTTTATGAAATAAGGGCAATGGGCATAGTAAATGCCCCTGTAGCGGTCTTAGAGGCCGTTATACGGGATGACGATGCAAAGATAGAGTATGGCGAAAGAGGCACTGAGGCCTTTAGGGTTGACATTCCGGCCCTGGAGAGCAGCAAGGATACCTATTACATATACATTAAAATTGGCATGCCTTGGCCCTTCTATGATAGAGATGGTGTGGCCAGGGTCAGATATATGATTGATCAAGCGACAGGGGCCTTGCTCGTCCAAGTACAAAACATCTCAACTGACTTCAAAAGAGAAGATCATTTCGTTCTAAGGGTACCAATAGCTGAGGCCAAATGGATATTAACCCCTCTTGGAGAGAATAAGACAGAGATGGTCTATCAGATTCTTGTTGATCCTGGAGGTTACATACCTGCATTTCTTGTAAATATGTACTCAAAGGATATGGCTATCAAGACCATCGAAGACATCAGAAAATTCGTAAGAACGGATAGATATAAGAATGCCAAATCTGTCCTTACGACAACACCATGGGATAGAGATTGATAGAATGGGGTGATCCGTTGCGGCTTAGCCGGTCATTTTCCCTCGGAAGCCGCAAACTTTTCTCTCAATGTGTTCTTCAGAATCTTCCCACTCGGGTTCCTGGGAAGATACGTTCTCACCACCTGACTCGATAATATCCTTCCTCCTGTCCACAAAGTATATATACCCATCCTCATCCATCTAGCCCTATGGGATTTTTCGATACGCCAACATCAAGGGCGGAAGGTTTGAATCCCAAACCACTTATACATGTCGGTTTATAAACACATAAATATGCTGATATTCTACTTATAAAACCAAAATGTTAGCCCCCGACATTTACATGGTTTGCCTGTGCTAGATGATTAATTTTGGACATAAATTACACCTTTTGATTGGCGAGGCCGTCATAGTCATTAGAATATTTCGGCGGTGTCTATATAATACCATGATAATACGATGTAATTATGGGTCCCAACTTAATGGCACCTTTCTTGCGACACAATGAAATAAAGCCGTGCCACAGGCCTACTTAGGACATGTGCCCCGGCAAGGCCTTGAAAAGGGCTTTTGAAGTGCCAATGCAAAGGAAGGAGGAAATCAAGATGCAAAAGATGGTAAAGACACTCCGAGAGATTGTCGTCCCTTTCATAATACAGGTATGCCTGGTAACAGTCTTTACTGCGGCGTGGGTGTATATGTGGATTAGATAACTTAACCTGTCACCACTCGTCCTCTCTCCCAAACATCTTCTCCTCCCAGGTGTGCTGGCCCTTGACACGGGACTGAAAAGTCTTATGTCAAGGGCAGCCACCCAGTAATTGCCCCCATAACTAAAGTTTTCATTAAAAGAGACCGATAGAAAGTAAAGAATTCGGGTGCAGAGGGTCCGGCTTTGGCTTGCCCCCAGAGGGAGCTTTTTTACTCGCGTATCTCCAGAGTGACTAAAGTGATCTAAAATGCCTAAAGTGTCTAAAGTTAGGGAATTTTATGTCGTTTTGCTGAATAGCAGAGCGAAGCTCTACATTAATCCCGCCCGGGGCGGGACTCACTTCATGACCTTGATTTCTGGTACGGCATAGCCTAATTTCTATGACACCCGCATAGCGGGGGTTTCCCGATTAACAATGAAGGTGTATATCCCCCTAGAGCCGCATAATAATATGGAAGTAATTAATGGTCTCTTCAACCCCTACGACTCCCAGGCCCCAGGAAATAATATCGACCTGATGATCTGATTGTTGCTTGTGCAGAACCAACTCGCCCGGCCCCTGCGCTGAAGAATAATGAGGCCTATTCTTCAGGCGTGTTTGCCCTTCCTTTTGTTGGATCACACGTTGGTCCAATATCGCATGATGAACACCCACAATCACAACCCAATCGCCTATTGGATCTCTTGCGAAAGGTCCTGACAATATAAGCGACAGCCAAGACCACTATAACGATTACCACCAAATTATCCATACTCACCTCATGGTAACATCAATATCTTATCACGCGGGCCTCAGGATCTGACCGATCCGGCAGAAAACCCTCAATCTGCGCCACTGCAGGCTTCTGCCTTGGCCATGCTCGCATGCGTGATGAATTCATCGGGGTCTCCCTGATGCCCATCCCCCTTAGGTCTGAGCCTAGCCATGATGCTCCGGGAAACAGGTTTTATTGAAAGCAAGAGAAGTATCAGTGCACCAATCCACTGGGCCCAAAGTGGTATTATCTCCGCCGCCTGGCCGACAATAGCCCGGGCGGAAACCCCAAATGTCATATAAAAGCGGTCAAGAGCCAGACCGAAAAGCACTGCGCATATGGAAATGGTAGCGAGATAGATTCCCGTGGCCCTTTTACCTAAAATCCTCCAGACTACGGTCAGAGATGTCACATTCGTGGCTGGGCCGGCGATAAGAAATACCAGCGCTGCGCCCGGGCTGACCCCTTTAAGGAGAAGCGCTGCCGCAACAGGGGTCGAGGCCGTGGCGCAGATATATAGCGGAATCCCGACAGCCAACATGAAAAGCATGGATGACAGGCCTCCGCCAAGATAGCGCCTGAAGACCTCGCCGGGAATGAGGGTCGTTATTAGACCGGCCAGGAGAAGACCGACCAAAAACCAGCTCGCTATGTCCCCCCATACCTCGGTCAAGGCGAATTTGAGCCCGGCCTTTATCTTCTGTGTCAAGGTATGGTGCAGACGGTGTTCTTCAAGGGGACAATCCCTTCCATCGCAGCACCCGTCTACCGGACAGGTCAGGTCAGGCCTGGAGGAGAGATCATTCTTTGACCGCCGAAAAAGGTTTTCGGCAATACCTGCCACGGCGGCCGTGGCAAATGCCACTAGTGGTCGCGCCACGGTCATTATCGGACCAAGCAAGGCATAGGTTATGGCCATAGAATCCACGCCGGATTCCGGGGTAGATATGAGAAAGGCCGTAGTTGCGCCGTTGTTGGCCCCTTGCTTTTTGAGCGATGCAGCGGCCGGCAGGACCCCACATGAACATAGAGGTATGGGGATACCTAGTAAGGCTGCCTTTATTACGGGTAGGAATCGACCGTGGCCGAGGTGCCGTGCAACAGAATTCGGACTGAGGAAGACACGAAGCAGACCGCTTACCAGCAGACCAAAAAGCACATATACCGAGGCCTGTATTAGAAGATGCCATGCTGTGTATAAGATATTTACAATAAAATTCATTTAAACCGACCCCGCCACCTCATCAGCCAACTCAAATGCTCGAAGTTTTGTGTGATCATGCACGATTTGTCCCTATTGGCCTTCTACCTTCAGTCTATTCACCTGAATACTTACTGTGCCGTTCCCATTATTCACGTACGTGTTCCAGACCAATCTCTAAAAGTTCTGCAACGTGGTCATCATCTAGTTTATAGTATAGTATCTGTCTGTCTCTCCTGTATTTGACCAATGCCATATCTTTCAGGCGTCTTACCTGATGTGACACGGCGGACTCGCTGAGGCCCAAAAATGCTGCCAGATCACAGACGCACATTTCACCCCCGCTCAGGGCCATGACAATCTTGAGTCGCGTAGGGTCTCCGAGGACCTTATAGGTCAGGGCCAGGCGATCAAGTTCCCCGTCCGCGATGGCCTCCTTCCGGGCCCGGTTGACCCGATCGAGATGCACGACCCTTGCCAGACAGGTTTCTTCAATATTTGAGCACATACTCAAAAATAAGCCTCCTAGAGATATGTGTCAAGTGTTTTTTGGAAAGTGATCGAACTTATTGCCAACAACTCTAAAATCTAGTAAAAAAGAGCCGAAGGGAAAGATCTCATTAATTAGGGGGCCTTGTATATGACCAGATCCGATTCGATGCACTCTTCTGACTTTATTCGCACCATAATCGCTGAAGACCTAAAAGCAAACAAGAACCAGGGCAGAGTGGTGACCAGGTTTCCCCCTGAACCGAATGGATATCTACATATCGGACACGCCAAATCCATCTGTCTGAATTTCGGTGTTGCCGCGGAAAACGAGGGAGGAGTCTGCCATTTGCGCTTTGATGATACAAATCCAAGCAAGGAAGACATTGAATACATTGAATCGATCAAGGCAGATGTCAGGTGGCTTGGATTTGATTGGGGGGATCATCTGTACTATGCCTCCGATTACTTTGACAGACTTTACGAGTACGCTATTCAGTTGATCAAAGACGGCAAGGCATACGTTTGTGATCTGAGCACTGATGAGATCAGGGAGTACCGTGGCACTTTGAGAAGGCCGGGCAAGGAGAGCCCTCATCGCACTCGTTCGGCTGATGAGAACCTGAAACTCTTCGAACGTATGCGTGGAGGCGAGTTCGAAGACGGGTCACGGGTGCTCAGGGCAAAGATCGATATGGCCTCTCCGAATTTGAATATGCGTGATCCCGTCATATACCGGATTTTACACATGCCTCATCACCGGACTGGCGACAAGTGGTGCATCTATCCTATGTACGACTTCACCCATTGTCTTTCGGACTCCATCGAAGGGATAACCCATTCCCTTTGCACACTGGAATTTGAGGACCATCGCCCGCTGTACGATTGGGTGCTTGACGAGTTGAACACAGCATGTCATCCGCAGCAGATCGAGTTTGCGAGACTTAACCTGAGCTATACGGTGATGAGTAAGCGCAAGCTCCTGGATCTTGTGGAAAAGGGGTACGTGAATGGCTGGGACGACCCACGTATGCCCACAATATCCGGCCTCAGAAGGCGGGGCTATACACCGGAGGCTATCCGGAACTTTTGCGAGCGCATAGGTGTAGCCAAGAGGGATAGCACAATAGATCTAGCGTTACTTGAGCATTGCCTACGAGAAGACCTCAATAAACGCGCCCCGCGGGTAATGAGTGTTCTTCGTCCCCTCAAGGTCGTAATAGAAAACTATCCAGAGGGAAAGGTAGAGGAATTAGAGGCCATAAACAATCCCGAAGATCCGGATATGGGGACGCGCAAGGTGCCCTTTTCACGCGTGCTCTACATCGAAAAGGAGGATTTTCGGGAAGAACCCCCCAAAAAGTTTTTCCGCCTGGCACCTGGCAGAGAGGTGCGGCTACGATATGCCTATTTTATCAAGTGCGTGGACGTGATTAAGGATAAGCAGACCGGTGAGGTAATAGAGCTTCACTGTACCTATGATCCGGAGACACAAGGCGGTTGGGCGCCTGACGGGCGAAAGGTCAAGGCAACCTTGCACTGGGTCTCTGCTCCGCACTCTCTCGACGCCGAAGTTCGGCTTTATGATCACCTGTTCACAAAACCAAACCCAGCGGACGAAAAGGAAGGGCCTGATTTCAAGGCCCATTTGAATCCCGGCTCACTTGAAATCTTGAAATCGTGCCGTGTTGAGCCTGGCCTGTCTGGTGCCTTGCCCGGAAGCCGATACCAGTTCGAGAGGCAGGGCTATTTCTGCATGGATCCGGTCGATTCTTCTGCGGGGGCACTGGTATTCAACAGGACGGTATCGTTACGTGATTCTTGGGCAAACATCGCCAAGAAGGGTTAGAGGCCTTGAATTCCCTTGCAACCTTTTCCTGAGGTTCTATCTGCTTCAGGTAATAGTAAAAGGCCCGGCTCACATCAAAAGGGATAGACCCTGCCCAGATACGGAAGCACCCTCTCTGACGCCCGCCTCCTCCAGCATATCAATGAGCTCAAACACATGTTCCCGCATACCATCTGACTTGTGTTTCCGCTGGTCATGTATCTGCGGGGGCCGTTAAGGGTGACCTGTGCTCGTTTTACCTTCAATTCCACGAGTCTCTCTACGATATATCGTCTCTCACTTTTTCATTTCTCAATAGCTGAGTCAAGGACGTAGACCCGGATTCTTAAAAGTTTCCTTATCCCACGTGGTTAACTAAAAGTGTGTAAATTTTTACCAAAAAGTGGAATATGCGTCCATAGTATACCCTGTCTTTTAGGGTGTTTTTTATCTGCACCCTCGGGCAAAAAAATATAACATATTGAAATATCATATATTACGCTTGACCAAGGAATCTCGCATGGTTTTTGCATACATTGTATAACTATCTGTATATACATAATATAATTCAGCTAAGGGGAAGAATTTCCGGGATGAGTAATTTAGATAAACTTTCGAACGGGCACAGTGTCACATCGCGTTTGTTTCAATTGATCTCAAGTATGGGTGAAATGGAACAGCAAACCGTGCTGAATGAGCTGGAAAAAAGGCGAGAGAGGGGCAAAAGGATTCACTCAAGGAAGCCCTTTTTTATGTTCGTAAACTACGCGACTCAGGATCTTACGTACAACGATTTCATCCAAAACATAAGCGCGGGCGGCGTATTTATTGAAACCCACATGCCATTCTCGGTTGGGCAGGAGGTAGTACTCACCTTTCCACTCCCGAACTACCTGGAACATATCAAGATTACGGGGGAGGTCGTAAGGATCAGCATACAGGGAATAGGCGTGAGGTTTAAGAACGTTGGCCGAAAAGAAAAGACCAAACTTGAATCCCTCCTGGCAATGATCTAGCCCATTTTGAATCGAGCCATAGTTTTTTTGAACGGGCCGGAAGTGGCCTCAAAGTTTTTGAGAAGATAAGATGAGACATGGATAGTCTTGACAAGTCAGAGACATATCAATAGAATTCCTTTCCTTTAGAAAAGTTATCACCGATTCAACCAAAAGAACCTTTCTCCTGAACACGACACCTCAAAGGACATGGCTGTGCGTAAGAAGAAACCAAACAGACGGACGATTGGTTTAGCGCTCGGCAGCGGTTCCGCCCGCGGTTGGTCACACATCGGTGTAATACGTGCCCTTGCTGAAGCGGAGATCAAGCCTGATATCGTAGCCGGCACATCCGTAGGCGCCCTTGTCGGCGCATTTTGGGTCAGCGAGCATCTCGATGCATTTGAGTCGTGGATCACACGTCTGAACCGGATTGATTTCTTGCGATATCTGGACTTCGGGCTTCTTTCTCGGGGCGGATTTGTCCATGGCAAAAGGCTAATGGATTTTTTCCATGAGTACATTGGGGGGCTGAAGATTGAGGATCTTCCCAGGCCTTTTGCCGCGGTCGCCGCTGATCTGACAACCGGACGAGAGGTCTGGTTTGAACACGGTTCACTCCTGGATGCCGTGCGGGCATCTTTTGCCTTGCCAGGTATATTTACGCCGGTGAAATTGGGTGGACAGTGGCTTGTCGATGGGGGATTGGTCAATCCTGTTCCGGTATCTATATGCCGGGCCATGGGGGCCAGGGTAGTGATTGCCGTCAACTTGAACGAGGATATTGTGGGAAGAAGACGTCTTGGCCGGAAGCGGAGTGGCCTTTACGCGGCCGTTGGTGAGGGCTCAGGGAGAAAACTCCGAAACCGGGTTTCGAATGTCCTGAAGGAACGGGCCTCTTCACTCATCCCACAGCTATTGGACCCGACAGTTGAGACACCCGGACTGCTAAACGTACTGGCCAGTTCAATAAATATTATGCAGGATCGCATCACACGTAGCCGCATGGCCGGTGACCCCCCTGATGTCATGTTAAAACCGCGCCTTGCTCATCTCGGCCTGCTTGAATTCGACCGCGCGGCGGAGGCCATCGAAGAAGGGCGGGCATGTGTAAAGCGAATGTTGCCCACGCTTAGGAGTGTTTTGGATTCGAAGAAATAGATGGCCGGCCTCCTTATCTAGCTTATCACAACACTCTCTCCATGTTTCAAAACGAGGAATTCCTTTGCGGGAAGCCCTTTTTCTTTTCTAACCTTTTCAAGTCTTTTTGGAGGCTCATCAAGCGGTTCATCTGTGAGGACAAAGGTGCCCCAGTGTATGGCAACAGATTTCTTGGAATGGACATCCAGATGGACCTGAATGGCCTCTTCCGGACTCATATGATGCTGGCGCATGAACCATCTGGGTTCATAAGCGCCGATGGGAATGGCCGACAGATCGAAAGGTCCAAGTCTGGAGCCAATCTCCTTAAAGACAGGCTCATAGCCCGAGTCCCCGGCAAAAAAGAAACGAAAATGATCTGATTGGACAACCCAGCCTGCCCATAAGGTCTTATTTTTTGAAAACAGGCCCCTCTTGCTCCAGTGCTGGGCAGGGACAGCAGTGACCTTAAAATCACCCTCACTATGTCGAGCCCACCAGTCTAACTCAACAACCCGGGTGATTCCGAGGCCATTAAACCACTTAGCAAGACCAAGTGGCACGAAAAAGGTTGTCTCTTGGCCCCATTCACTTTTATAAAGTCTTAATATTGACGGCCTGTCCAAAGAATCATAGTGGTCATGGGAGATAATCACCATGTGGATAGGAGGTAGGTCATGGATAGAAAGCCCCGGACGTATCACCCTCTTAGGCCCAACAAGATTGACTGGGGATGCACGTTTGGTAAAATGCGGATCTGTAAGGATATTCTTTCCTTCAAGTTGGAGTAAAACTGTAGCATGTCCGATCCAGGTCAGGGTCGTTTTATCATGATTGGATTTGAGAAACGCGGGGTCATTCCCGGCCAGGGAAAAATTATAGTCCCTGGCAGCCGGAATTTCTTTCCATAAACGGCTCCATTGCCATTTCAAGAAGTCAACCAGCCCTGGTTCCGGGGAGACGCCTATATTCCTGAAGCCCTGACTCGTGTGATGTGCACGACCAGGGTGGGATGTCCGGTTGTCAGATGTCACTGAGAGGGGCCTTTATGAATTCATTGTTAATTGGGAAACCTGGTCCTCGATCGCCTTAATTGTCTCAGCGATTTCTTCTCCGGTCACTCCCTGACGGAGGGTTTCCATGCTCCGCATGACCTCGGCAAAGCGGACACCCTCGGCAGCGCTGATCCATTCGAGTTGAAGCCGCTCCTGACGAATCCCCAGTTTGGTCATCTTCTTGTGGACCTTTTTCACGCGCCTTTCTGTCCAGTGATTTGCGTCAATGTAGTGACAATCGCCGATATGGCACCCACTGACCAGGATTACAGACGCCCCCTTCTGAAAGGCATACCAGATAAATTTCTCGTCCACACGGCCCGAGCACATGGTGCGAATTAGACGGGCATTTGCAGGATACTGGAGACGGGAGACACCGGCGTAATCGGCACCTGCATAGGAACACCAGTTGCAGGCAAAGGTGAGGACCTTTTCCTCAGGTCTCTCCTCGAGCAGGGCATCTATCTGGGTAAGGATCTGGGTGTCCGTGAAGTGGTTCATGGTGATCGCGCCAAAAGGGCACTCCGCGGCACAGGTTCCACATCCCGCACATGCCGCCGTGTTTATTACGGCCGGCGTCTTCTTCTTGACGTCCACCGTAATTGCGTTATATGGACAGACCTCCGCACACCTGCCGCACGATTTGCAGTGTTCGGTCAGGACCTCAGATGTAATGGGTTCTGTGGAAATGACCCCCTTGTGCATCAAACGAATGGCACGGGCCGCTGCGGCAGAGGCCTGGGTTACGCTATCCTTGATATCCTTTGGCGCCTCGGCACAGCCGGCATAAAAAATTCCTCTGGTTGCCGCATCTACCGGCTGGAGCTTGGGATGGGCCTCCAGGAAAAAGCCATCGGGGCTTAGCTGTAATCCAAACATCTCCTGGAGCCTCCGGGTGCCGGGTGCAGGCCTTATGCCCAAGGCAAGCACAAGCATATCCAGGTGGTGGATCTCAAGTTTGCCTGTCACGGTGTTTTCAACCGCGACGCGCAGGCCCCGATCCGGCCCTTCTTCTACGGTACCGGGTAGTCCCCTGAGGTAATGGACACCCAATCTCCGGCTACGCATGTAAAGTTCTTCAAAACCCTTCCCAAAGGCCCTGATATCGATGTAGAAGACCTTGATGGCTATATCAGGGTAATGTTCTTTCAACATTAGGGTGCTCTTTATCGTATTCATGCAGCAGACATTGGAACAATAGCTCTCCCCTTTTCTGGCCGAACGGGACCCGACGCATTGGATGAAGCCGACTGAGCGCGGGCGTTTTCGGTCGGTAGGACGGATCAATTCGCCCTCGGTAGGGCCACCTGCATTAACGATACGTTCTAATTCAAGGCTGGTCAGGACATTTTCAAACCGTGTATAACCATATTCGTCTAGCTCTGTGGGGTCGTACACAGCAAGACCGGTTGCTACGACGATAGATCCCACTCGCTCCACAATCTCTTCATCTGACATATGAAAATTGATGCAACCCTTATCGCAGGCATCCACGCATTTTGCACATACGGCCGGATTGTGGCCCAGGCATTCGTTGATATTTATCACATAGGCGGAGGGCACGGCCTGTGGGAATGGTGAAAAGATGGCCTTGCGCGAGGATAGACCAAGATTAAATTCGTCGGGATAAACCACGGGGCATACCTTTGAGCACTCCCCGCACGCTGTACATTCATTTTCATCCACATAACGGGCCCTTTTTAAGATACTAACGTCAAACTGGCCCACATAGCCCTTGACATCTACTATCTCACTCATGGTGTAAAGCCTGATCCTGGGATGTCGACCGACATCCGTCATCTTAGGGCCGAGTATTCAGATGGAACAATCCATGGTTGGGAAGGTCTTGTCGAGCTGGGCCATGGTCCCGCCGATAGAGGGCCTTTTTTCTACCAGTACTACGTCAAAGCCAGTGTCTGCTAGGTCCAGTGATGCCTGTATACCGGCAACACCGCCCCCGATAACCAGGGCCCGCTTTGTAAGGGGAAGAATCTCTTCCACGAGCGGTGAGAGGAGACGAGCACGCGAAACGGCCATTTTTACAAGGTCTGTTGCCTTCAAAGTGGCCGCCTCTGGCTCGTTCATGTGCACCCAGCTACATTGCTCGCGAAGGTTTGCCATTTCGAGGAGATATGGATTTAGGCCAGCAGACTGGAGCATCTGGCGGAATGTCGGCTCGTGGAGCCTTGGGGAACAGGAGGCAATGACAACTCGATCAAGGCCATGCTCTGCGATGTCGTCTTTGATCTGTTGCTGTCCTGGCTCTGAACAGGCGTAGCCAATGTCCTTTGAAACGGTGACTCCCTCGAACTGAGAGGCCGTTTCCGCCACTCTCTTACAATCGACCGTTTGGGCTATATTCAGGCCGCAATGACAGACATAAACGCCGACACGCGGCAGGGCTTCTTTGTTGTCAGGACTGTCAGCAAGTAAATTCCTTTCCATTCTATCTCCTTTAAAGGCCATGTCCCCTGGACCTGGAACCCTTATTCCCAGTGAATAGTCTTGGCCACAATACTTGTAAGGTCCATCATATCCATACGGATTTCTTCTCCGATAAAAGGATCCTCCATGGCGCAGCGCAAATGGATCTGGCACTTTGGGCAGGCCGTAACAAGTAGATCACTCCCGGTATCGTGTGCCTGTCTAATACGTTTTACCTGCATTGCCTTGCTGAATGAATCGCAACCGGTCCATGCACAGTTGCCACAGCAGATGGCACTGGCACCTCTGTCCTGCATTTCATTGAAGGCAATTGGATTTATCCGCCTGATAAGCTTTCTGGGTAGGTCAGGCCGCTTTTCAAGGCGGCTCAACCTGCACGGGTCCTGAAAGGTAAGCCTATGCTTCAGGCCTTCAAAGCCCACGGCACCCTTATCGATCTCTTTTTCAAGCAGGTCGAATATATGTGTGACCCTGAAGTTCAGTTCAAGGCCGTGCTCCGGGTAGTCGTGTGACAGGGTCCTGTAACATTCGGGGCAGGCGGTGATGACCTCCTGGATACCTGCATCATGTATGGCATCTACATTCAGCTTTGCCAGCCCCAGGAAGTTTTCCCTGTCCCCGGACCAGAGAAGGTCATGGCCACAGCATCGTTCGTCCTGAAGCAATCTGGGATTGATGTCAAAGAAGTTGAGGAGCCTAAGGCCGTCCACCAGGATGTTGCTGGTCTCAAGGCCCAGATGGTTTCTGAAGAAGATGTCAAAATATGGGGCACACCCACCGAAAAACAGGATCTTACTTTCCGGGTCTAGCTCAATATCTTCGGGCAACCAGTCCCAGTGCCTCGGCTTGAGGTCTCTTGCGACCATGGTTCGCATCAGGGAATGAAAAAAGCCACCGTGGGCCTGGTTTCCCTCTGAGCCGTTCGTTGCCAGGACATGGCGCATATCTCGAATAAATTCGGGAAAATTTACTGCCGACGGGCACCGATCATAACAGAGCCCGCAGGTAAGGCAGGACCAGATATCTTTCTGTACCATGGGAGAAGAGATGTTGCCTGTGATAATATCGTTGGCTATGGCCCGAGGCGAGAAGGGTTTTCCCGCCAGGGTCAAGGAACAGGCGGAAGAGCATTTTCCACAGTCCTGGCAGGCATACACATCATGGGCTGAGATGATTTGCCTTATAAGCTCATCTGTGTTTTCGGCTGGCTCGGCCTTTGGAAGTGAGGTTACCGGGCTTTTGCCAATTGCCCTTATCTCGGTAGAGAATTTCTTGAGAAACTTAAGAAGTGCCTCCCACTCCTCAGGCATAAAGGTAGCCAGACGCAGGCGATCTTTTCCCAGGCCGACTAGTTCAAGGATGCCCCGGGTATCTTCCACATTTTTCTGGGCTATATCGATTCCTTTGCCGTAACGGCAGGCACCCGGATCACAGCCCGCCAGGACCACACCATCGGCCCCCATTTCAAATGCTTTAAACAGAAGGGCCTTGCTGATCCTTCCCGTACAGGGAATTCGCACCATCTTTAGCTCTGCCGGAATCTGGGCTGAATTATCCTGTAAGGTCTGGTAGGCGGCGTGTGGACCCCAACTGCAGAGGAAAAGGATAATATTAAAATCGGTCATATGTTCATGCCTGGTTTTCATAAAAAAATTTTCAGAGTAAGACCCATGGCCAAACAAAAAGTCTAGTAACATTTTAGCCACTTGAAACAAGGTATCGCTAAGATGGGGTGGGGGATGTTTTTCGGCACGCCAAAACTCTTCGCGTACTGTGCTTATTATAATTTAGAAGGCATACGTCGCCAAAAGCCAAGCGCACGCGATACGCCCGCATTAAGACACACAAAAGTCCAGGTGGATGTGACAGCAATATAACTGCGGCCCTTTGTGCGCCCCGATTTATGCCGATCCCATCATTTTTTGGCGTGCGGAAAAATGTCCCTCACCCCGGCATTTTTCAAACATCTAAAGTATTACAAAGTCTATCTGCCCGGCCACGTATCTTTTATTGCACCAATACCTCTTCTAGCAATTGCTCAAGATACGCCTGATCACGATACGGACTATCAGCGGCATTTGACGGGCAAACGGAGATACAATTACCACAGCCCTTGCACAGGGCCTCGTCCACGAGCGCACACCAGCCCTCCACAGGATTCCTGTTGAATGTAATCGCCTGGTAGGGACAGACTTGTATGCATCGACCGCAGCCGCGGCATTGACTTTCATCAATCACCACCGTATATCCCTTGCTCTGCCGGGGACCCCGTGGCATTATCGCCGCCGCAAGGACAGCGGCCGCGGAGCCAGACTTCCGTTCAGAGACATGAATGTCTGGTGGATTTGCCAGGAAAAGCCCCGCTATCGACGTTGCACCGGGGTAGTGAAAAGGGATGCCCGGGATACCATTTTTTTGCGTTGACGAGGTCACCACCCTGCTTGGAAGCCCTTCCTGGGGGATATATGGTATGAGGTTTCTGGACTTTTCTCCGAGGATAACGGCCCCTGTCTGTAAGATCTGGGACACGCCGTCTAATTGCATATGGACCCTAAAATCACCTAACGTGCCACTTATCGCCTCCACTGTGGAGCCATCGAAGCAATGAATATTAGGATGACCTGCCTTTTCAGACAGCGGTTTGTCCGGGCTTCCGAACATGAATACCTCAAGATCTGCCTTTGCAAGGATCTCCGCACTGTTTATGGCTGCTTCGGAATCACCAATCACCGCCGTGGAGAAATTATAGGTCCTTGCAGGAGACGGAAGTGGCCTCAGCCTTCTTGCCCTGCTGATGGATCTATCTATCAGACCGGTAAACCGGATAAGGGCTCCGGATGGGTTATGAGAAAGATAACTGAGTGCCTCACCCCTCAAATTACACGTCTCCACCATAGAACGGCTGACGCCCGTTCCTTTAAACAGGGCATCTTTTAGACGGCTACGCTGATCCGTACATGCACTGCAAACAAAGTCGAGGGGACAGCATACACAGGAGGCAAGAACTACACGGGTGATACCCTTTTCCCGGATGGTCCTCAAGATGCCCGCGGCCCCTTCAGGCATGCAGGCGGATGGCATGGCTTCAGCGTGAACCACACCCTCCCCTGTTGCTATCAAGCGGGCCAGGTATTCGTCCATAGAATCCAGCCATCCAAAGGCATTATTGCACCGGCACACAAAGACGCCGATACGGATATCATGAGATAGCTCCGGGTCTGGAGGTGAAAATGAAACGCCATGTCCTTTGGGGTGCTGGGTAGCCCCTCCCAACAGAGTCATGGCCCTGGCGGCAGCGGCAAAACCGCGTACAATCATGTCATTGACGTTCGATTTCGCGGCCTTAGGGCCGTAGGCCCTGATAACATCCTCTCCTTTGACAGGAGGCGCTATTTCTGGATCAGCAATAATTACAGTCCCGGCCTGCTCTATACGCTCTTCTGGTTGTTCCTGGTGGTTTATGGCCCTTATAAGGTGGCATGCCTCGTTGCAAAGCAGGCACTCAGAGCAGGCCCCACATTGCAGACAGCGTTTGGCCTCAAAGAGGACCTGCTCTTCGCTCAGACCCAGCGCCACTTCAGAGAAACTGCCAAGTCTCGCGGCCGGCTGCCTTTCGGGCATTATGGGTCGTGCCAGGGAGGGAATGTCTGGCGGGATATCATAAAAGTCCGCTCCTTCAGGTCTTGATGCCGCCGCCCTCCTGAGCCCTTGGCCGCTGAGCCTTTGGTGAACCGAAAGGGCAACGGCCCTTCCGGAGGCCATAGCCTCTACTACAGAAGAAGGTCCAGCGACGACATCTCCTGCCGCATAGACGCCTGGGATGCTGGTATGGAATAAATTATCCACATCGACAAAGCCGCCCTGTGTCACGGCAAGATCAAGTCCCACAGGGTTCTTGGCCCACACGGGACCTGCCTGGCCTATGGCCACAATGGCGCGCTCAAAAGCGAGATTAAAGGGTTCGCTCCCGGGAATTATGACAGGCCATGGGATACCCTGGGCATCTGGTTTCCCTGGTTTTGTGGGCCTGCAGACAAGGTGATCTATCTTCCCATGGTTCCCGGAAAATGATGTGACCCGGGTCCGGTCTATGATGGAGATCCCCTCTTCTTTTGCGCCCCTTACCTCTTCCTGGTCCGCGGGGATAATATCCTCAGGGAACCAGGAAAGGATAGTAACTTTGGCCCCAAGACGCCTAAGAGAGCGCGCAAGATCAAATGCGGCATTCCCGTCACCGATTACAGCCACCCTTTCGTTCAGCTCATTGGCCCTGCTACGATACAGTCGGTTCAGGAATGAAAGACATCCCTCTACCCCATCCAAGTCCTCGCCCGGTATGCCCAACTCGCGGTCCGTCCAGGTCCCTGTAGCCAGAATAACGGCATCAAAATCCGCCTTTAATTTCTGGACACCGTCGGGAAGTTCTATCGGGTGGGACGTTATAAGGTCAATCCCAAGCCCCCTGATATAACCCAACTCATTATCAATAATTTCCCTCGGGAGACGGTATGGACCGATACCATACCGAAGCAGTCCACCCGCCATCTCCTCTTTCTCAAAGACCGTCACCTGATAACCTAAACGGGCCAGGTCCGCTGCCGCGGCCAGACCTGACGGCCCGGAGCCGATGATACAGACCTTTTCTTCCCTTCCTGAGGTTTCTGGGGGAATTGAATCGTGTGGATGGGCGAGCTCGTAATCTGCCACGAAGCGTTTTATGTCTCTTATGGCAATAGGGTCGTCCAGCTCACCACGACGGCAGGCCTCCTCGCAAGGATGAGTGCATACGCGGCCACAGATACCCGGCAGGATATTATCGCGCCTGACAACATCAAGGGCCTCTTGGAATCTCCCCGCCCCGGCAAGGGCTATGTAAGCCTGTGCGTTCACCCCCAAGGGACAACTGGCCTGACACGGGGGTTCACGCCTTTTATCGATAAGCACCCTTCCCGGAAGGCTCCTTCTACCGTTAAAGTGTATCGGCCTTCCTCCGTCAGGGGTGACAACCGGACAGATTTCAGCACATCGGCCACACAGCGTACAACGATCCGGATCGATGAATGTCTGTAGTGGCCTAACTCGAGCACGAAAGCCCTGTGGCGAATGCCTGAGTGAAGAGATCTCTGCGGGCATACTCAGACGCACAAAAGGGTTTCGCAAAATCCTTATTAGTCCTGAGCGATGCGCAAAATTTAAGGACAAACCCGAGGGCATTCTCCATTGTTCTCGGGAGAGTTTTTGATCCAGGTCGGCGTCAGGGTCCACTAGAACCACGGGAATGCCCAGCTCCCCTAGCTTGTTGGTCGCGGCAACTCCAGCAGGCGTTGCACCAATCACAATAACCCTATGTAATCGGTCTTTTGATCCACCCATTGTTATGCCTCTGCCTTTCCCGTGGCCTTCTTCTGACGACCCTTAAACATGGCCAGACCATAATCGCAGCCCTTGGTGAATGCAGCTGCATTCATTTCCTCTGTGCCCTTTGGCACCGAGTCCATTACAGTGTCACGCGCCGCCTGAACAGAGATCACCTCTGTTACCGCGGTAAGGAAACCTAACATAATGATATTCGCCATCATTTTTCTTCCGAGTTCTTCGGCCATACGAGTGGAAGGGATAAAAAAGAAATCTCTATCTATCAGGCCAGAATCTACCAGGTCTTGATCAATTATGAGGATAGCGTCGTCTTTGATTTGGCCGATAAACTTATCAAAACCTGCCTGGGACATGCAGACAAGGATATCGGGATGCCTTACATGGGGGTAATGGATTGATCCGTCAGATATTATTACCTGTGCGCTGCAGGCACCACCCCGGGCCTCTGGCCCATAAGATTGAACGAGTGTGCCATGTCTGTGGTCGCCCAGGACCGCCGCCCTGCCGAGGATACGCCCTGCAAGCACAATTCCTTGTCCGCCGAAACCGGTGATTATGATTTCCTGTCTGTTCACGCGGCCTTGCCCTCCTCAAGGAGATCCCTGGGACGGCAAGTCTTGTCATACATTTCTGTGCAGCATGGACGTTCTGTGTCTATAAACTTACCAAGGATTACTCCCCTATCAAAGTCAACATCCAGTTCTGTGGGATGGGCGTTGTTCTTAATAATGGTTCGATCCTGATATATCTTCAGGGTATCAAGCGGTTTCTCCCTGTTTCGTCGCCCATAATTAACGGGACAGGGTGCAAGTGCCTCAACAAAGGAAAAGCCCCTCTTAAAAAGTGCCTCCCCGATAGATTCTGTCAGGTCGCGTGTGTGCAAGACAGTCCATCTGGCGACATAAATTGCTCCTGATGCGTATGCCAACAGGGGGAGATTAAAGGGGGCCTCTGGATTCCCCACCGGTGTGGTCGTGGTTTTGACGCCATGCGGGGTGGTGGGCGCGGCCTGGCCTCCGGTCATGCCGTAGTTAAAATTATTGACACACACGACGGTCAGGTCCACATTACGTCGCGCGGCATGTATGAAATGATTACCGCCAATGGCAAAGAGGTCTCCGTCGCCGCTGAATACAACCACATTTAGCTCTGGATTTGCCAATTTCATGCCGGTGGCAAATGGTATGGCCCGACCGTGGGTAGTATGGTAAGAGTCCAGCTTTACGTATCCAGCGCCTCGACCGGAGCAGCCGATTCCAGAGACCATTACCGTCTTTTTGAGGTCAATGCCACTTTCCTTAATGGCGGTCAGACATGAAGAAAATGCCGTGCCTATGCCGCATCCCGGACACCAGATATGAGGAATGCGATCTGTCCTCAGTAAATCATCCAGCGGATGCCTCGAATCTTTGTCGGATCTGTTCATGCGCGCCCCTTTTGATCTAAAGGATCTGTTTCAACGTATCGATGACCCGTTCGGGTGGAATAATTGTGCCCCCGGGATGACCCACCAGAAAAGTTGGCACCTTCCCGCCTGTGCATCTCTCTACCTCCAAATGGACCTGTCCAAGATTAATCTCTACTGTTACGAAACATTTTATTTTTCCGGCCAGCTCCCTGATCTGATCCTCAGGAAAGGGCCAGACAGTAATTAATCTCAGCAGGCCGGCCTTTATGCCCTGTTCTCGGGCTTCATCCACTGCCGCCAAGCTGGTTCTTGCAGACACACCGTAAGAGATAATGACGATTTCAGCGTCATCAAGCCTATAGGCCTCGGTCCTGATAATATCTCGCAGGTTTTTACGGATCTTTCCCGTCAAACCCGACATCATCTCCTCCTGGGCCTCTACCGTCATGACCGGATAGCCCCTCCTGTCATGTGTCAACCCGGTTACATGTATATTATATCCCTCACCGGCAATAGCCATGGGTGCAACCCCTTTGGGGCCGGGTTCGTAAGGTCTGAATCGATCTTTCCTGCCCTTGGCCTTGGGTCTGGAGACTGTTTTGATCTGTTTTTTTGGGGGTATGATGACTCGTTCGCTAAGATGGCCGATCATTTCATCGGTCATGATTAGCACCGGTGACCGGTAGACCTCACTCAGGTTGAAGGCCACGATGGTCTGGTAAAATATATCCTGGGGCGAGGAGGGGGCCAATGCTATGATTTCATAGTGGCCGTGCGTTCCCCAGCGGGCCTGCATCATATCACCCTGGGCCCCCTGGGTGGGAAGACCTGTAGAGGGGCCGGCCCGTTGGACATTGACCAGGACGCAAGGGGTCTCCGTGCAAATTGCAAGACCGATGTTTTCCATCATCAGACTAAAGCCAGGACCCGATGTTGCTGTCATGCTTTTTGCGCCCGCGCAAGAGGCACCAATAATAGCCGCCATGGAGGCAATCTCGTCCTCCATCTGGATGAATGTACCACCTACCTCAGGCAGGCGTGAGGCCATGTGCTCGGCAATTTCTGTGGCAGGGGTAATGGGATATCCCGCGAAAAAGCGACAGCCTGCGGCCAGGGCACCCTCGGCACAGGCCACATCACCAGTCATGAAATATTCGCCGGTTCGTATTGCAGGGTCCATAAGTCTTTTACTCAAAAGGGATTTCCACTGAAAAGATAGCGAATTCAGGGCATATTATCTCGCAATAGTGACAATTCACGCACTCATCTGGTTTTTTTACGCTCGGCGGGTGATAGCCTTTCCGGTTGAACCTGGCAGAGAGATCGAGGACCCCTCGAGGGCAAAATTCTATACAATATCCGCATCCTTTACATCGATCTTCGAGGATAGTGACCCTTCCCCGAGAGATTTGGATCTCCCCCGCGTCAAGCGGTACCCGCCAAAATTTCATGGGCGTTTCCTTAGGCAAAAATTTTGAGTTTATGTCAAACTTATCTTAAACTCACGAATTATATAATTTATTCAAAGTAAGTCAAGGCAAAAATTTTGAGATCGTAACCACTTTTTTAGACACCTTGCTATTTTTTCAGGGGGTATCATCAAATTCAGGCTCATGGTTTCCTTTTTCAAGAAAAATCTAATGTGCAACGAAACCATTCATAAAGAGGATGCCCTTTTGTCTGGCACGTTTGAACTTGAATATTAGGGACACCCCCCATTTTGTCGCGATAGCTCAATAACTGCGGCTAACTATAGTATTACAAGGCCAACAGACCCTTGAATACTTGGCCACTTTTTCCCAACCAATTGGGAGAAGAACCGAATTTGCTCTTGTCAGGCGAAACTAATTGACATGTATTACGTTTTTGGGATAACAAGAAAGAGAATGTGCCATTGAGCCTGTAACGCATTTTGCGAGGCATTACCGTTTGAAGAGGCATAAAACCTATTAAATACAAATGATTGGAGTGAAAATATGTCGAACACAGTAATCGTTGGAACCCAGTGGGGGGATGAGGGAAAAGGCAAGGTCGTCGATCTACTGACCGCCAAAGCCGACCTGGTCGTTAGGTTTCAGGGTGGGAACAATGCAGGCCACACCCTTGTAGTGGAAGGCAGGAAGTTTATTTTCCACCTGATTCCTTCCGGCATACTCTATGAAGATAAGAGGTGCCTGATCGGAAACGGCGTTGTCGTTAATCCAGAAGTCCTCCTAGAAGAGATGGAAGAACTCAAAATGGCAGGGATAGGGCTTGATCCGGATAGACTCTTCTTGAGCGACAAGGCCCATATTATTATGCCTTATCACACGGCCATTGATCTTGCCCGAGAAGGCGCCAAGGGCAAGGGCAAGCTGGGCACGACAGGCCGCGGGATCGGTCCCTGTTACGAAGACAAGGTGGCGAGGACGGGTGTGAGGGCGATTGATCTCACAGAGCCGGACACCCTGGAAGAAAAGATCAGGACCAATCTGAAGGAAAAAAACTTCTATCTCACAAAGTTCCTGGATGCCGAGCCATTGGAGCCACAGCCGATTTTGGACAGATACCTCCAGATGGCGGACATACTCGAGCCTTATATCACCGACGTTTCATTGAAATTGGACCAGGCCCTGAAGGAGGGTAAAAAGATCCTGTTTGAGGGTGCCCAGGGCACTCATCTTGATGTGGATCACGGGACCTATCCTTTTGTCACCTCATCCAATCCAGTTGCAGGACAGGCATCCGCCGGCGCCGGTATTGGTCCCAACCTGTTGCACCATATTCTTGGTGTTGTGAAGGCCTACACCACTCGTGTTGGCGCAGGCCCATTTTTGACTGAACTCAATGACGAGACAGGCGACTACATCCAGGAGCACGGCAAGGAATTCGGCGCTACAACAGGGCGCCGTCGGCGTTGTGGGTGGCTTGATTTGGTTGTGGTTGGAGATTCAGCGCGCCTGAACGGTCTTAACAGCCTCGCAATTACAAAACTGGATGTGCTTGGGGGCCTGGAAAAATTAAGGATATGTGTGGGATATAAACTTGATGGCGACCGTATAACTCAAAGGCCTGCGAGCCTGAAAAAATTGGCCCAGTGCACACCAGTGTACCAGGACCTGCCCGGCTGGAAAGAAGACATCTCTCGGGCAAGGAGTATAGACGAACTGCCGTCCCAGGCAAGGACATACGTAGAGACTATCGAGAAGATAACAGGGATCCCTGTCTCGATCATCTCGGTCGGGCCAGACAGGGAGGAGACTATTATGCTCCAGGACCCCTTTTCGTGAAAAGGTGTGTGTGTCAACCTATGACAAACAATATGATGTGATCGTGGTCGGTGCGGGCCACGCCGGCTGTGAAGCCGCACTGGCCGCAGCGAGGATGGGCCACCCAACCCTGCTGCTTACCATCAATCTTGACCATATCGCTTTAATGAGCTGTAATCCGGCCATTGGTGGCCTGGCAAAGGGGCACCTGGTAAAGGAGATCGATGCGCTTGGCGGAGAAATGGCCAAGAATGCCGACAATACCGGAATCCAGTTCAGGCGCCTAAATACCAGAAAGGGTCTTGCGGTACAGGGATCGAGGTCACAGAATGACCGGGATCTTTATAGAAGACGCATGAAGTCTGTCCTGGAGTCTCAACCCGATCTGGATATAAGGCAGGCCATGGTAGATGGCCTGCTGGTCAAGGACGGAAAGGTTCATGGGGTAGAAACCCAGATCCATGAGAGGTTCTTGTCCAGGACGGTCATTCTGACCACAGGCACCTTCCTCAGAGGACTAATCCATATCGGGCTCGACCATTTTCCTGCCGGGCGAATGGGAGATCCCCCATCTGTTGGGCTTTCCGGGCAGCTAAAGGCGCTCGGTTTTGAATTGGGCAGGCTCAAGACGGGCACTACTCCCCGGCTAAACGGGAGGACCATCGACTATGAAGGGCTCACGCCACAGCTGGGGGATGAAAGGCCGCGACCCTTCTCTTTCTCCACCGACAAAATTTCCCTACCCCAGTTACCCTGCTTCATTACCTATACCAACAATAAGACCCACGATTTTATCCGCCAGGGTCTGGACCGCTCCCCCCTTTTCAGCGGGGTCATTAAAGGTGTGGGTGCAAGATATTGCCCCTCCATTGAGGACAAGGTGGTCCGTTTTGCGGAAAAAGAGAGACACCAGATATTTCTCGAGCCCGAGGGCCTGGATACGGTCGAGGTTTATCCCAATGGACTGGCCACAAGTCTCCCCATTGATATCCAGATCAAGATGATAAGATCCATCCCCGGGCTTGAAATGGCGGAGATTGTCAGGCCCGGTTATGCCATTGAATACGATTACGTCAATCCCCAGCAGCTCAAGCCCTCCCTGGAGCACAAGCTTATAGAGGGTCTTTTTCACGCCGGTCAGATTAACGGGACCTCAGGTTACGAAGAGGCGGCCGCGCAGGGCCTTATTGCAGGGGTCAATGCGGTCTTGAAGGTCAGAACGGAGGGCCCCCTTATCCTGCGCAGGTCTCAGGCCTATGCAGGTGTCCTGATCGATGACCTGGTCACCAAGGGAACCGGTGAGCCTTACCGTATGTTTACCTCCAGGGCAGAGTATCGCCTCTTGCTCAGGGAAGATAACGCAGATTTCAGGCTTAGGGATGTGGGGCACCGCCTTGGCCTGGTGACGGATGAAGTATATCACAGGTTTTGCAGGAAAAGAGACAAGACAGAAAAGCTCCTTGCTCGCTTGAGAGAATTTAGGCTTAGACCGGAGCCCTGGGTCTCGGACAAGTTAAGGGAGTTGGGTTCTGGACCCATAAAGAACGTCACCTCTTTGGGGCAGCTTCTTAAGAGGACTGATATATTTTTTGAGCATCTGCGACTTTTTGATGAGGGGCTCTCGGAAACTGAGGAACAGGTTGCGGCTGAGGTGGAAACCAGGATAAAATACGAAGGGTATATCGACCGTCAGGAGCGCCAGGTGGAAAAGATGCGGCATATGGAGGACGTAATGCTTCCTCATAGGATCGATTACCAGGCCATCCACGGGCTTTCCACAGAGGTGAGAGAAAAGCTGGGAAACATCAGACCCTTGTCCCTGGGGCAGGCCTCCCGGATTTCGGGTGTGACACCTGCCGCCATTATGGCCCTTCAGGTCCATTTGAAGCGGACTGCCTGATTTCCGACCTATCAAAACCCCCCTTTTTTAAATGCCCCTCCCCCCAGCATTTTTCAAACGTAACTATTCAGGTTAGTTAGCTGTAGGCTAAACGCTGTTAGTTTTTGGCCAAACTGCGTATGCAGTTAGCTCAACCTCATATCATTTGTGAGGCCAACTCACGCAAAGACAGTTGAATATCGAACACCGAACAACAAATTTCGAACCGCAGAAGTTAAAATACTTCGACACTCGACATTTCTTGTTCGAAATTCTGCGGTTCTCATTAATCAGTGAACGACCCCAAGATCTGTATCTCAATATTTTGTAGGCGGTTGAGTAAAGCGCAGACCTGCTTTGGACAATACTGTCAAAAGACTTTGACTAAATACACTCATTTGATAGACTATTATACTT
The DNA here is from genome assembly GCA_964473615.1 of uncultured Desulfobacteraceae bacterium. Lineage (GTDB taxonomy): Bacteria > Desulfobacterota > DSM-4660 > Desulfatiglandales > Desulfatiglandaceae > CAYYPQ01. Next base: position 5,559 of record CAYYPQ010000027.1, on the reverse strand, counting down.
TAAATCAAGGGTTCAGGGTTCAGGAGGTTTGGATAGTACTGTAATGAGCACCATGAGACGCACCTTTTCAGGTAAGACCTTTTTGGGGATAATTGTCCTGCTTTTTTTAGGCCTTTGCGGGTATGCGGGCAATGCCGACGCAGGTCCTGACACGGGAGAGGTGTCGAAAAAGGCCAGATTGGTAAAGGTAAGTAAGATTAATGCCTCCCCTCCCAGGGGGAACATAGAATATGTCGGGGTGCTGACGGCCAACCGGAAGGTCAGAGTAGCGAGTGAAAATGGGGGAACAATCGAGCAGCTATTTTTTGACAAAGGAGACAACGTCAAGCAAGGCCAGGTTCTTGCAGAGATCAGCACCAGCAGCATCCAGCTTGAAGTCCGTATGGGCAATGCGGCCTTGGAGGAGGCAAAGGCGGCCTCCCCTGAGGCCGAAAATAATTATAAAAGGATAAAGGATCTCTACAAAATTCGTGCGGTTTCCGATAGCAAATTCGATTCTGCCAAGAGATCGGCGGAGATGTCCCGGGCCAATGTGCAAAAGGCCGAGGCGGCCCTGGCCCTGGCAGAGGACAGGCTTAGAAAGTCACGGCTTCGTTCACCATGTAGCGGGATTATAGCATTTCGAGAGGTGGAAGAAGGGGAGGTAATCCCACCCGGAACTACCATCACTCAGGTAATAGACCTCAGGCGGTTAAAAATAAAGGCCTCAGTGAATGAAAAAGATATCCGCCTCTTGAAGAAAAACAGGGAATTTGCATTTACTGTTGATGCCATTCCCGATGAAACATTCTCATGTCAACTATCTTTCCTTTCACCTACGGCCGATCCCGTGACTAGATCCTTTCCAGTGGAGTTTCTTGTTCGATCTTATGATCAACACATGGCTGATGGCATGACCGCCAGGGTAAAGCTCCCGGTGTCGAAAGAGAAAAAGAGCATCAAGGTCCCCTCTGCATGGCTTTCAGAGGAAAATGGCAAGATAGGTGTGTATGTTGTAAGGGATGGGAAGGCCATATTTAGGCAGGTTACCCTCGGGGCCTACTATGATCAGCGGGTGGAAGTGCTCTTTGGCCTGAATGATGATGAATTGGTAATCACTACTCCTGCTGGCCTGAACAGCGGAGACCCTGTGAAATATTGATGTGAACGAATTGGAGATACGGGCTGATTTGACATGTTTCTGACCAGATTTGGTGTATCAAGACCGGTTGTTGTTCGAATGGCCTTTATCCTTATTGTAATATTTGGCCTTTACTGTTACAAGGCCATGCCGCGTTTTCTGGATCCAGACCTCCCAATCGGTGAGGCAATTATTATTACCATCTGTGAGGGCTTTTCGCCCGAAGAGATGGAAAAACTCGTAACAAAGAAGATCGAGGATGAGCTAGATGGCATCTCCGAGATCAGGCGATACGAGTCAAGGTCTTTTGAAAGCACCTCCAGCATCCATATCTATTTCAATACCCGTCTTTCAGAATATGAGCTTGACCAGGCCATGCAGGAGGTCAGAAATGCCGTAGACAGGGTGGATGACCTTCCTGAACAGGCAAAGGTCCCCAGGGTCATCGAGATCGACACGGCGGTTTTCCCCGTTTGTATGGTGGGGCTGGCAGGAGATCTCCCCATGATGCAACTGCAGGATAATGCCCAAGACATAGCGGATAGCCTAAAAGACATCGAGGGCGTTTCAGAGGTAAGAATCATGGGTAAAAGGGAAAAGGAGATATGGGTGGAATTGGATCCCCGTCGCCTGTCCGCCTACGGCATTTCAGTACCTGAAGTGGCCAAGTCCATTGCCAACCGTATGCATAACCTGCCCGGTGGAACCATGGAAATGGGGGACCAGGAGACTGCCATACGCATGGTCGGGGAACCGAGCGATCCCAAAGAACTGGGAGATATAGCGCTCAAAAGCGTAAACGGCGGCAGCGTATTCCTCCGCGATATTGCCAGGATCACCCCGTCACTCGAGAAGCCCTGGACCCTGACCTCCATAGATAAAAGGCAGGCGTTGGTCCTCTCCGTTATGAGGAAAAAGCACTCAAATGTTATCCAGATTGTGGATGACGTAAAGTCGGCCTTAAGAGAGATCCCTGCCCAATATGTAGGTCTCAAAACCACCCTCTATTTTGATCAGTCGCATGAGATAAAAAAACGGATCAAGGAGCTAGAGACCAACGCCCTTTTCGGTATTATCTTCGTGTTTCTCATTCTATGTATCTCCATGGGCATACGAAATGCCGTGTTTGCCTGTGTAGGCATACCGGTCTCCTTCCTGCTCACCTTTATTCTCATGCGAAGTTGCAATATGTCTATCGATGCCGTGTCTCTGTTCGGTCTTATCCTTGTCCTTGGCGTGATTGTCGATGATGCCATCGTAGTCCTTGAAAATATCTTCCGTCATTTAGAGGGAGGGAGCACTATCTTGAAGGCCACCATTGATGGGAGCCGAGAGGTAGTTGCGCCGGTCCTGGCATCTGTTTCAACCACCATGGCGGCCTTTTTCCCCATCCTCATTCTGGTCAGCGGGGTCATAGGCCGATACCTGGCCATTCTGCCCAAGGTGGTCATTTTTGCGCTGATGGCGTCTCTTTTTGAGGTATTTTTTATGCTCCCGTCCCATTTTGTCGAACTGACACCCAAGAATCGGGTAGGCAAGCCCTATGGCCGGCGACTTGACATCTTTCGTCCATTGCGAAGAATCTACTACCCGTATCTGAGGATAATCCTTAGACACAGGTATTTCTCGGTGCTGGTTATTGTCTTATCAATGGCCCTTGCCTTTTTCCTCTATTTTCAGACCGATTTTGTGATGTTCCCGAAGACCGATACCTTCCCCCGGTTCAACATCCACTTTGACCTCCCGGTGGGCTCCTCGCTGGCGCGGACCAAAGAAACACTTATGGATCTTACCGACCTGATCAAGAGGCGTATTGGCCCGGATCTGGATGCCCCTATTGCCATTGCAGGTATGAAGGAGGTCAACTATGAGCCGGTATACGGCATACATTATGGGATACTGGATGTTATTTTGAAACCGAAGGAGGAGAGGAAACATAGTGTCGCAGAGCTGATGGAGGGCGTCAGGGAAGACGTGGGTCATCTCCTGAAATCGCATGGTGTCACATCCTTTGTCCTTGAGAGATTGATTGAAGGGCCGCCGGTAGGCGCCGATGTCGATCTGAAGATTCAGGCAGATGATTGGGAGACATCCGCTGAGATCTCTCGCCTGCTTCGGGCAGAACTGGCTCGGCACAGAGGAATCGTGGACATTCGAGACGACTATTCCAGAGAAAAAAAGTTTATGGAAATAACCGTGGATGAGGCCAAGGCAAAGAAGTTTGGTGTTGACCAGAACTACCTGATTATGGCGGTTCAGGCAGCATTCCATGGGTTGCTCGTGGCCACGTATAATCAGGGAGATGAGGCAGAGGATGTCAGGCTAAAATATCTGCCCCAATATAGACGGGACTTTGGTGACCTGGTAAACCTGAAGGTCCTGATACCGGGTCAGGGGGAAGTCCCTTTGAAGGAATTGGCCAAGATAGCCCTGGCGCCTGGATTCTATAATATTTATCATTATAATGGGAAACAGAGCGTCCGTCTAACTGCGAATATCAGAGAGATACAGAAAGATCAAAAGGGCCTGAAGGGATTTTTCTCCCACCTGAGCGGTGAGAAGATGACGGCGGTGAGGGCCAATAAGATCGCCAGGGACTACTTTAACAAAATCAAAGATAACTTTCCCGGTGCCAGATTAATCGCCGGAGGCCTTCAAGAAGAGACCAATACATCCCTCAGAGAGCTGGGTAAGGCTGCGGCCATGGCAGTTTTTCTCATATTTTTCATCCTTTCTCTGCAATTCAACTCCTTTACACAGCCCTTCATTATTATGATTACGATACCCTTTGCCACCCTTGGTGTCATAGTGGGCCTGCTTGTCAGCAATAACCCCTTGACCTTTGTTACCCTGATAGGGCTCTTGACCCTTATGGGTATAGTAGTTAATGATTCCCTGGTCCTTATTGATTTTATAAACCGGTACGTGAAGGAACACCCAAAGGAACTCTATCTGGCCATAGTTCGGGGATGCCATGTTCGCATGCGCCCCATCATACTCACCACGCTCACCACCATCTTCGGGTTGGCGCCAATGGCCCTTGGCCTGGGAGGCAAGTCAATTTTTTGGGCACCTCTGGCAACCGCGATCATGTGGGGGCTGGGTTTTGCCTCGGCCCTTATTCTCACCATGGTGCCCGCCTACTATGCCATCCTGCAAGATATCGGATATCTTGTACGGCATCGAAGGCGCAGAAAGGCCGACACCCTGCGAGAAATAGATGCGGCCTTTCAACACGAAGACCTGCGGCCTTATATAAGGCAAAAAAGTGTCTAAATTGATCTAAAGTTTGAAGTGTCTAAAGTAGATGCGTGAGAAAAAAATGGGGTCATAATGGGTGACCCCTTAACTTAGGGGAATAATCTCTTAACTTGATTTCAGCATGTAAGTCATTGTATACTGACTTCCAGTTAGCGTGCGTTCTTTTCAAATCTCCTTTTCTTGCTAATGATATATCGCTTTTCTCCTTTCTTTTCATGTTGCCGGAATGAGATATCACCGTTTCATAGTGGGCCGATATGGCATAAGATGCCTGTTTTCGCTGTCGTTCAGTTTGATTCTTGTCCTGCAATTTTTTCAGAAAATGAGGAAGGCTTTTCCTGTCTGACGGATCAAACTGATACTTTTCACAAAAATCAAGGTAATATCGTAACCACTTTGTGCACTCGGAACGTAGTCTTGCGGGAAGTTTCTTCTTGGCCAATCGACTATCAAAGTTCCTTCTGATTTCAGTGATTTCAGGGGGAATCCTTTTCATTCGATTATACGGTTTATGTCTAATATCACAAAATATATGTTAACTACCTATATCCATTATAGAAAAATAGAATATTGCTTGTTAACCATTTTATGATGTGGTATTAGCCAACAAGCAATATACTAATATGTTCGGTCAACAACAAACGATAGGAGATGATAATGAAGGCAGAATTCACAGCAATCATAGAGGCTGCTCCTGAGGGTGGCTTCTGGGCTATCTGTCCGGAGATTCCTGGCGCCAACGGACAGGGCGAGACGATAGAGGAAACCAAGGCTAATCTGCGACAGGCCATTGAGTTGATCTTGGAGGATCGCAAGGCTGATATTCTTCGGGGGTTACCAGATGACGCTATCCAGGATAAGGTCCTGATAGGATGAAACGACGAGACTTAGAGCGCAGGTTGAGAATCGCGGGTTGCTACCTGAAGAGAGAAGAAGCCTCACATTCACTTTGGATCAATCCGAAAAACGGCGTTATCGAGGCAGTGCCCCGCCACAGCGAAATTAAAGAGCCATTAGCAAAGAAGATTTTAAAGAATCTGAATGCAGAATAAAAGGGGGACATGGGGACGTCCTTAAATACTAAAATAAGAATTCATCGTAGCAAAGTTATTTGACAATTGAAGGACGTTATATATTAGAATATCAAGAGGTTCTAGTTCCCCGTATAGCATAGAAAA
>CAYYPQ010000026.1:0-43553 GCA_964473615.1 uncultured Desulfobacteraceae bacterium | reverse complement strand
CGATTATTGAGCTCTTACTGAAATTCCCTATAAATACAATAGATTCTAACGGGCAGAGACCTATTCCACATATTGTCCTAAGAGAATTATCACAGCGCATATCTATTTTCAATTGCAAAGCCTTTTATGACCAAAAACTTATCTCACCGTTAAGGGGCAAGAACGCAGAGTTTTATGAAAATAGAGGGTAAAGGGTCAAGTGGCAGAGGGTCACGGGTCAGGCGACTTTTTGAGACGCCATCATTGTTAAGTTCTTAATAAATTGTTTTGACATGGGTGAGGAGATGGTATATGATGTTATATGGTGTAATATCGCAACGCATTTAGGACACTTGAGGCGCTGGGAAAGCATCCTAAACCAGTAGCGCCACAGGGGTAATGGGCAGCATCATGAAGATAATGATATTTGCCATAGCAGCAGCCTTCTTGCTGATGACTCCTCTTACGGCCCTTTCAATGAGTGCAATGACGGATGAAGAGATGGACTCCTTTACCGCACAGGCTGAAGGCTCCTCTGAGACAACACAATTGAATAGAGACAATGCAACAGGCTATTTCGACAGTGCGGCTGTGAATACCGTGCCAGATTTCCCCGAAGCCGATCAAGCGAATTCGAGCCTTTCAACCGGCTATAACAATCGCGATGTGTCGGCGAGTCATGGCGTTTCAATCTTTATATACGATGTGAGTTTTGATTTGCACATACTGAATATCTGTTATGGCGATGGAGACGGTGGCCCCTCAGAATCACAGGGCACTGTATTCAATCAACATAATAGGAATTGATAATACCTGTCCAACAGCAATCCTCTTAGTCTCTCCCAACCCGCGAACGGTTACCTCCTTACCTTGTAATTACTCAGGTGAATAGACTGAAGGTAGAAGGCTGAAAGGGAAGCAGTCTAGGTTTACTCATTAAAAATACTTCAGTCTTCAACCTGAATCCCTGGGTAGTCACCTTGCTTTGAAAGAATCTGAGGCGGACATTCATGAGGACATTCCTTGTATGGGGGTCCAACAGGCCAGCCGTGAAAAATATCTCTTGATTTTCACCAGACTCCTTGCTAATCGATTATTGCAGTAAGACCGCATATTCTCAGTGGCTGGGGGTAATTGTATGAAGATTTCTGTTATCATACCTGTCTATAATGAATTTAAGACGATTCAAGAAATTATCTCTCGGGTCTCCCGCGTCCATATACCCGAGGCTGAAAAAGAGATCATTATCGTGGACGATTATTCAACTGACGGGACGCGTGACCTATTAAATAACATCGCCCAGGATCAAGAAAACATAAAGGTCCTCTACCATGGCCAAAACCTGGGCAAGGGTGCTGCACTGAGAAAGGGCTTTGATTCTGCGACCGGCGACATTGTAATCATACAAGACGCCGATCTGGAATACGACCCGAACGAGTATCATAACCTTCTCCAGCCAATAATCGATGGAAGGGCTGATGTGGTGTACGGATCGAGGTTCCTCAGCGGCCCACACAGGGTGTTATTCTTCTGGCACTACCTGGGAAACAAGCTCCTCACGTTAATGTCCAACGCACTTACTAATTTGAATCTTACAGATATGGAGACCTGCTATAAGGTCTTCAAAAGACAGGTGCTTAAAGAAATCACTTTTCGTTCAAACCGCTTCGGATTTGAACCTGAGTTTACAGCAAAGGTGGCCAAGAAAGGATTTCGGATCTATGAAGTCCCTATAAGTTACAGCGGCCGTGACTACTCCGAGGGCAAAAAGATTACATGGAAAGACGGAATTGCTGCCATCTTTACCATTTTCCGGTACCGTTTCTTTGATTAGTCTGTTCCGCTCTTACCCCATGCCCTTTCCAGGCAGGATTCCGGCATACTATTCTTGAACTGGACTGAAGAATGACAATAACTCCGTCTTATCCAAAAAGGGTTTTTGCAGGTCTGCTTTCACCGCAGAGACGCTAAGCACGCAGAGAAGTTTGTTCTTTTAAATTGTCGTGAGAGGCGACAATTTAGAGACTACTCCGTTTTATGTAAATGCATTACATCTCCGACTAATAATCATAGCGCATTTCTTTTTGTTTTCCGTCCTCTCAACGGAAAACAAGAAAACACCTTAAGCTTTGCGTTCTTTGCGCCTTGAGTGAGCGCAGCGAACGGGCGGTGAATAAAGATGACAACCTGAGTAGTCACGAATGGCAAAGCAAAGAAAAGGCCGAAGACAAAAGAGTTCCGACAAAAAGACCTTGTTGATAAGGCTTGCCCTTGTAGGTATCCTATTATTTGGCCTGCTTCTCAGGATATCCTACCTCCACGAGCTAGTACATGCCCCAGACTTCTCCATTCCCCAACTCGATGCCGGGTTCCATGACTATTGGGCGCGCGGCATGGTCACCGGGGACTGGACGGTCCCTGGATATTTTAGTGACCCTGAAATCCGTGTTAGCCCCTATATTCGCCCACCAGGGTATCCTTTTTTTCTTGCTCTGATATACCTTTTGTGTGGTTTGAACTATATGGCCCCAAGGATCGTCCAAATGGGGCTGGGATTGGTGAACTGTGTGCTGGCATATCTTCTTGGAAAAAAGATTTTCGGGCGTGGGACCGGATTGATATCTGCCGCCTTTATGTCCATGTACTGGGCCTTTATCTATTTTGAAGGGGAACTGGTCGCCCCGGTACTGCTTGTTACACTTGCCTTATTGCTTATTCACGTTCTCAGACTCTGGTATGACCGCCCCACGCCCTGGCGTGCCATCGCTGGGGGCATTACTCTTGGTGTACTTGCACTGGTTCGGCCAAATATCCTCTTGTTCGCCCCCGTGGTTCTTGCATGGGCATGGTGGGTGGCCTACCGAAAAAATGATGGCAGGCGTATCGGCATGACCTGTTTGGCTTTTTGTGTTGGAGCGGTAATGGTTATCGCGCCAGCAACTATCCGCAATTACCTTGTTGCCCATGATTTTGTAATGATAACGTCTCCGAACGCGGGGATGAACCTGTATATCGGCAATAATGAAGAGGCCAATGGTATTTATTCCGGCGTACCCGCCCTGGAAAGAATTACGGGCCAAGAGAGATGGAACAACTTTGACTATCCAAAAATAGTCCGCGGTGTGGGGGCCTTACAGGGCAAGAGGATGAAATTCTCTGAAGTATCCACCTACTTTGCCAGGAAGGCCCTTCATTACATGCTAAATCATCCCGCAAGGATCCTAAAGCTTATGGCAATAAAGACGGCCCTTTTCTGGGGACCCATGGAGGTATCCAACAATAAAGAGATCCACTATGAAAGGCTCAACTCCCCAACCCTTCGGCATATCCCTGGATTCCCAATCGCAATATCATTTGCCTTGGTCGGCGTTATGCAATTATTCTTCTATAGAAGGCGTCAGGGACAAAATGGGGCCGTACCATTAGTGACCAACAGAGAATACGAAATGGCCGTCCTGATCCTTCTTTTCATTGTTACCTACTTTGTATCATTCCTTCCCTTCTTTGTTGCTGAGCGATTCCGCATTCCAATTATACCTTTTCTCTTCTTATTTGGCGCCTATGGCCTGTATTTGATAGGCCAAAAATGGGCCTCTCATGGATTTGGCACGGCCGCAATCTGGGGGACAATTTGTATTGTCCTTTATTTTGTTACTAGCAAACCGATTGTACCCTACAAACCAAATCCGTCAGAGTGGCACCTTTCACGTGGAATTGTTTATAATTATGCCCATAAATACGACAATGCCGTAAGGGAGCTAAAAGAGGCCGTCAGGCTAAGGCCTGATTTCGCAAACGCACACATCTCGCTCGCCATTGCGCTGGCCAATGAGGGAAAAACAGATAAGGCGATCGAACATTACGATAAGGCACTGCGTTTGAATCCAAGATCTATCAAGGCACACAACAACCTAGGAGTTGCCCTGTTTGGCAAGGGAAAAATCGAGCAGGCAATACAACAATTCCGCGAGGCCTTACGCATACGACCCGGATTTGCCGACGCCCAGATTAACCTTAAAAGGGTGTTAGGGGAAAAGCGGAAAATCGACAATGAGATCGCGGGCGTTAAGGAAAAACTGGGAATCAAGCCAATGGACCCCACACTTCATTATACATTAGGGGCTTTGTATCAGAGAAAAGGGGAATGGGATAAGGCAATAAGGGAATTCAATAAGGCGCTATCTATTAAACCAACGCTGACTGGGGCCTTGAACAATCTAGCGTTAGTGTATACTATCAAAAAGCAATATGATAAGGCAGTGTCTACATTTAAAAAGCTGATAGGGCTTCAGCCAGAGCGTGCTGGCGCTTACTATAATATTGCCTGTATATATGCAAAACAAAACAAGATAGAAGACTCTATCTATTGGCTCAGACAGGCCATTGTCATGGGATATAACAACTGGGGGCTTATCAAAACCGATAGGGACCTGGAAAACATAAGGGGTTCCCAGTATTACAAGAAAATTATGAGGGCACATGGGCACTGAATCCTTCAAGCGGCTACGAAAAGGAGAAAAAAGATGAAACACGCAATTATGGTAGCAAGGCTGGTGGCTGTTATCCTGGGATGCCTTCTTCTTTTTGGCTGTCTCACCCAAACCAAAGAGGTGAACGAGCAACAGGAAGAAGAGAAAAATGTTGAAAAGGCCATTTCATCTCTCAAAGATAAAGATCCAGGGATCCGAATGAAGGCTGCAAGGGTCCTTGTCAGCATAAAGGACCCCAGCACGGTCGAACCCCTGATCACGGCATTGAGAGATAAAGAGTCTGGTGTCCGCTGGAGGGCCGCCGAGGCCTTGGGCGAGATTGAAGATAAGCGGGCGGTTGAACCCCTGATTACCGCACTTAATGATGACGAGACCGTTGTCCGGCAACGGGCCATAGAGGCCCTTGGAAAGGTCAAGGACACGCGGGCGGTTGAGCCTTTGATCGCTGCCTTGAAAAACCCGGACTTGGACACGCAGCAATATGCCGCAGAAGCCCTGGGCAATATCGGGGACCGCCGGGCAGTGGTACCACTGATCAAGGTTCTCAAACAGCCTTTTCTCGCCCCCTATCTGCGAAAGACCGCGGCAGAGGCACTGGGAAAGATAGGGGATCCCCGCGCTGTGCGTCCCCTTATCAAAACACTAAAAAACAACATTTGGACGGTCAAATTAGGGGCGGCAGTGGCCCTTGGGGAAATAAAAGACCGGCGTGCTGTTAAGCCCTTGATAAACGCCTTGAAGCATGACCCGTCACTGGGATGGAGCGCGGCAAAGTCATTGGGCATGATAGGTGATCCCCGTGCCGTAGAACCATTGATTGCAGCACTCAAGAGTACAGACTCGGACGTGCGACAGTACGCGGCCTCCTCACTGGGGAAGATAAAGGATCCCCGTGCTACTAAACCACTGATTCCCCTTCTTGAAGACAAGAGAGACGTTGTTCGGCAAATGGCGGCCGAGGCCCTGGCCAATATAACTGGAGAGAATTTTGGCGAAGAGCCCGCCAAATGGCGGACATGGCTGGAACAAAAAAAGTAGCCCTATGCCAGAGCCTGGCATACGCGCTCTTTTGACACAAGGGCGCCTCCATGATAATCTAGCGAAGCGTCGGCTCAAACCGACGAGGATTCGCGATGCTAGTTGCAGGATGCTGGATAAAAAAATTCCTTCGAAATCCAGCATCGGGCGTTAAGTGCTGGCAATTGTTGCCGATTCCAAAAACCAGGTTGTCATCTTTATTCACCGCCCGTTCGCTCCGCTCACTCAAGGCGCAGAGAACGCAAAGATTAAGGTATGTTTTTGTTTTCCGTTGAGAGGACGGAAAACAAAAAGAAACGCACTATGATTATCAGTCGAAGATATAGTGCGGTTACATAAGACGGAGTAGTCTTTAAATTGTCGCCTCTCACGACAATTTAAAAGAACAAACTTCTCGGCGTGCTCAGCGTCTCTGCGGTGAAATTTTCAACCTTGCAAAATCGTTTTTGGACAAGAAAGATGCAATATATAATATCAATCTATAATGCGCACCGTATTAATCAGACGTGTGGCGATGTCTTTTATGAAAATTAGATCCAAAAAAAGCAGCTTGGCTATTATTCCAGCACACAATGAGCAGGAGAGGATCGGAAATGTCATTGGAAAAATAAGAGAAGTAGATCGGGAAATAGATATCCTGGTTATTGATGACGGTTCAACGGACGATACAGCTACTGATGCAAAAAAGGCAGGTGTGAGGGTAATAAGGCTTTCCTCCAATATGGGCTATGGAGTGGCATTACAAACGGGTTACAAGTATGCCTTTGAAAACGGCTACGAGTATATTTTGCAGTTGGATGGAGATGGACAGCATGATCCATCGTATATTCCAGAACTCTTAAGGGCAGTCATGACCGGCGAAGCTGACCTGGTCCTGGGCTCAAGATTTCTCGAAAAGGCCCCGCGCAATTACAGGGCCGGCACTGCCAGAAAACTGGGCATAAGGATCTTTGCGTTTCTGACCACAAGGCTTGTTGGACTAAGGGTTACCGACCCTACTTCAGGCTACCAGGCCCTCAACCGGCATGTAGTATCGTTCCTTGCCCGTGATTTCTTTCCCTGCGACTTCCCTGACGCAGACGTAATCTTGATGGTCCATAGGGCAGGGTTTGGAATAAAAGAGGTCCCGGTAGTTATGTATGAACGCGACAGCGGAAAATCTATGCACAGCGGCCTTAAGCCTATTTATTATGTCTTTAAGATGTTTCTCTCCATGTTTATGACCCTCCTCAGAAAGAAGCCGGTTCTTTTTTAGGGTTCAGGGTTCAAGGTTCAGGGTTCAAGGCAAGGTTTTTCATCAACCGTGAACCGTGAACCTGTCAACCTGCGTAGATACACAGGCAGTTGAATTAAGCGATTGGAGGACAAAGCCCATGCTACCCAGACAAAAAGTGGCCATGATGTTGGTCTGTGCCTTCATCTTCCTCTTTGTCCTAGACCTGGTGAGACGGAGGAGATTGAGGGAGGAATATTCCTGGTTATGGCTCCTTACCAGTCTATCATTGTTCGTCTTGGTGATAAGATATAGTTGGCTTGTGACCATCACCAAGATCATAGGGGCCGTTCTTCCCACAAGCACCATTTTCCTTGGGGCCTTGATATTCCTCATGATTCTTTCCGTCCAGTTTTCGGTGAGGATATCCACATTGACCAACCAGGTGAAAAATCTTGTCCAAGAAAATGCCTTGCTCAGGCAGCGGCTGGAAGAGATGGGCGAAGGCGAAAATTGTCATTCTTTTGACCCTGAACACCCAAAATGACTTCAATATGTCTTATAAATGCCCCATATTTCCTGGAGGAACGGTATGGAAACCTGGCTTCAGTCGGGGCCACTCTTCCCCACCTGGGCCTTCTCATGCTTGGGGCGGTATTACGTGATAAAGGACACCGCGTCCGCATTTTGGATGCCTCCGCGCAGGGCCTGGGTTATGAAGAGACTGTCGAAGAAACAAAAAGATTCCAACCTGACATAATCGCCCTTACAGCTGTAACACCTTCCATTATAAAGACCGTGAGACTGGCCTCCATGCTCAAGCAGGCCCTTGCAGCGACCCCAATAATCATAGGGGGGCCACACTTCACTGCTGTCCCCGAAGAGACTTTAACTCATTATACAGACTTTGATTATGGAGTGGTCGGTGAGGGAGAAAAGACATTGGTCGATCTGGTCGAAGCCCTGGCCGATGATAAAAGGCCTTCAGATGTGCCAGGAGTGGCCTTTCGTGAAAACGATAGTGTCTTCTTTTCACCTCCCCGGCCGCCGATCCAAGACCTCGACTACCTTCCTATCCCTGCATGGGATCTGCTGGACGGATTCCCATCGCGATACCATCCGGCCCTGTTCAAGTACAAGCGCCTCCCCTCGACGCACATCGTATCTGCCAGGGGCTGTCCAAACAGATGTATTTTCTGCGACACATCTGTTTTCAGCCGTCAGATCAGATTTCACAGTCCGGAATACGTCCTGGATATGATAGGCTATCTGGTAAGGAAATTCGGGATCAAGGAGATCATATTTGAGGACGATCAATTTCTCATAAAAAATGACCGGGTTGCAGAGATCTGTGAAGGGCTGTTGAAAAAGAGATGGGACATATCCTGGTGTTGCAGTGGCAGGGTCAATTCTGTTAAAGATGTTTCACTACTGAGACTCATGAAAAGATCCGGGTGCTGGCAGATCAGTTACGGGATTGAATCCGGGAACCAGGAGATATTGGATTTTGCCAAGAAGGGGATCAAGGTCGACCAGATCAAAAAGGCGGTGGACCTGACGCACAAGGCAGGCATCTTGAGTAAGGGATACTTCATATTCGGGCTACCTTATGAAACAGAAGAGACCATGAAAAAGACCATTCGCCTTGCCACTCACATCCCCTTGAATGACATGAGCGTCTTCATATTGACCCCCTTTCCGGGTTCGGAGATGTATGCCATTGCGGAACACTTTGGAACAATAGAAAAAGACTACGAAAAGATGAACCTCCTGGAGGTAGTTTATGTGCCTGACAATCTATCCAAGGAAAAGCTCCTGTATTATCAGAGGCGCTTTATGAGAAAATTCTACCTCCGGCCCCGTATCATCGGAAACTACATAGGCCGGCTTTTGAGTAATCCCCTAAACGTATTTAACATGTTCAGGGCCGGCTGGGGGTTCTTGAAGGCTGCGTTTGGAAAAAGCATCTGATTTAAAACCTGGCAAGAATAAAGAATGCTGTTCAGGCTAAAACAAGGTATTTTGGGTGCTGTCCAAAAGAGTTTGTGATACCCCAAGGGGCCAAGAAGCCAAGGATTCAAGGATTCGAGTGAAGTGCTTGGGGAATTACAAGTAACTGAAATTCTTTCAAAAGCCATATCAGCTTGGTTGGAGATTAAAAAAATAACCGCGAGATTTCCTAGAGAAGACAGATTCGGTTTGACGTCCCGGATCAGATCCGCTGCCTTGAACCCTTGAATCCTCGAATCCTTGACCACTTTCTCCCACTTAATTGGGAGAAGAACCGTGTTTAACGAAAAACATGAAACCCAATCCCCCATTAGTAACAATAATAGTAGTCACCATAAACAATATGGAGCTGCTCAGAAAATGTTTGACCAGCCTTTTGGGCCAGGATTATGAGGCAATCGAGATCGTCGTTGTTGATAACGGCTCTGATGAAGACATACAGGACATTTTGGCAAGAGAATTCCCAGGGGTCAAAACAGTCTGGTTAGAGAAAAACCACGGCTTTGCCGGAGGAAATAATCGGGGAATTGAAATAGCGCGAGGGAAATATGTGGCCCTGATTAACAACGATGCCATTGCGTCAACTCAATGGATAAGGTCTTTGATTCTTGCGGCGGAGTCTGACACCAAGCTGGGGGCAGTAGCCTCTATTATCATTGACGGCAACCAGCCGGAGGTCTTGGATTCATGTGGTGTGGGCATAGGGCTTGACGGGATGTCCCGACAGGCAATGCGACAAGCGCCTGTACCCATCCTCCCCAACCCAAAACAGGTCCTTTTGTTTAGTGGATGTGCCTGCCTGTTGAGAATGAAGGCATTAAGGGAAGTCGGCCTTTTTGACGAGGATTTCTTTGCCTATTGCGAAGACACTGACCTTGGGCTCCGTTTGCAGAGGGCAGGATGGAAAATGGCTGCTGCACCAGGGGCCTATGTACACCATTTTTATTCCATGACCGGCGGTAAGTTCTCTTTGCAAAAGGTCTACTGGGTCGAAAGAAACCATTTTTGGGTGGCCATAAAGAATTTCCCCGGGTTCCTTCTGCCGATTGTCCCGATCGTGACCGTGTGGCGTTATATGGTGCAGGCATATTTTATCTTGAAGGGCATTGGTGAACTCAACAGATTTACAGAAGGTAGTGGTTTGGGGACATTAGCTTCAACATATATCCGGGCCTATATCGACGTGATTAAAAAAATGCCATCCATGCTTAAGAAACGATGGCAGTTTAGACAAAGGCATCTTATCAGCAATGCTAACATGTTTAAACTGATCTGGAGGTTTCATTTGCCCATAAAAGAAATTATTGGGCTAAAGAAAGGGTCCCCTCAAAGGTAAATTTGGTCTCCTTCTTTATGGTCCCTGTTTTCTTGCCTTCACAATATATGTGTAACCCAACCTGGAAATAACAGGCAAAAAGCGCAGCTTTTCAAATTGCCTATCAACAAAAAAATTGACCCTATTGTTAAATATAACTTTGCCATTCAAGGTAAACGGACCAAAGCCATGGGAGACGCCCTCTAGGATTTCAAACCCGTTTTCTTTGAGGGTATTGTTAAACTTGTATGGAATACATTTGTTCAGATGCCTAACCTTCTTAAAAACATGGACTATTGCTTTTTTCAACAGAAGAGGAACATCCAATAATTCGTCTATTCTTATTCTATTAGAAACTGCTATCACTGCAATACCTCCCGTCTTCAGTACCCTCCTTATTTCCGTTATGGCTTTGTCATAGCTCTTCAGATACATCAGCACACCCAAACACGTAACTCGGTCAAAACATTCACCCGGGAATGCCAAGTCTTCAATATCAGTTACACCAGGATAAATATGGAGTTGCTTAGAAGCGCCCTCCGATACCTGCCTAGTCTTGACAACCATTTCATGGGAATGATCTACCGCATATACGATATGCCCCAGATGTGATAGCCTTTTTGCTAAAACGCCGCCACCGCAGCCTATATCCATTACATAAAGGGGCCTTTCAATCCCTGCCACGCACATCCGTATTGCATGCTCCATTCTTTCATTCAGCATTCTCCCATGCAAATCGTCCTTTTGATAATCCTCATCCTGGTACACCTCATCCCAATAATCGACCTTTTCCCCAAAGAAATCTCTATAATGCCTTTTTACTTCGGGGCCTGACTTTTTTACAAAATCTATGTTGTCTTTTTGTTCAGTCATCCACATTACCTATCATCATAATAATTCTCATCAGAGCCCTAACCCGGATAAGCCAAAAAAGAATTCTACCACGAAGTGCACGAAAAAACAGATCGTTTAAGTTTTTTATAATCTTCTCGTAATTGTTTAGCACTTTGAAACAGACGTATTGCTATGATGGGGCGAGGGATGTTTTTTGACACGCCAAAATCCTTCGCGTACTGCGCTTATTAAAATTTGTAATGGCAGGTCGCCAAAACCCAAGCGCACGCCATACGCCCGCATCAAGACTCACAAATGTCTGGGTGGATATGCCATACCCTATAACTGCGTCGATTTGTGCGCCCCACTTTCTGCCGATCCCATCATTTTTTGGCGTGGAGAAAAATGTCCCTCACCCCATCATTTTTCAACCACTTAAAGTGTTACATCTCTTCGTATTGAGCAATTTTCCGCGCGTTTTACACACAAATCTATTCTTAGGAAAATCGTGGTCGTGTGTCAAGGAACCAAAATTCCTGATTTTGCCTCCAGGCCACTTCAACTCGGCATTATCCATTGCCAATTCCGAAAGATTATGAGGGCCTTTCATCAACCGTGAACCCTGAACGGTGAACCTGACAACCTGAGTAGTTATGGTTTTTCTTGACACGCCTATATTTATATGCTATGTTCCAATTTGAAACACTGAAACATTGTATTATAACCCAACATCAAATCGTTGTTTTAAATTTAAACAATACAATTTGAGCCATCATGGAAAAACAAAATTTTGCAGAGTTGAATATTCTACGTGAAATTGATACTAACGGTGAGTGTACCCAGCGCGAACTAGCACGCCGCTCAGGTCTTACGCTTTCCTACCTGAACGTCTATCTAAAGGGGCTGATTCGAAAAGGGTATGTCTCGGTCAGGAACATGCCCGGACGGCGCCTCTGGTATAATCTGACCCCAGCCGGAATTGCCGAAAAGGCCACAATGACCTTGGAATATATGAAATGGTCGCTTGCGAACTACCGGAATATTAGATCCAGCGTAATGGCCCTGTGTCAGGAATTGAAAAGCCGGAACAAATTGGACATAGTCATTTGTGGAATTTCCGATGCCGCTGAAATTCTTTATCTGGCAACCCTTGAATCTGGTCTCAGGGTGGTGGGAGTCGTTGATGACTCAAAGGCCGGCCAGACCTGGCTCAAATTTCCAGTACTGGGGCTACGCTCCCTCAAAAACGATATCGATTATGATTTTATCATAATTGGAGACATCGGCAATTGTTATGAGTTGGCGCAACAATTGTCAGAATTATCCATCTCACATGAGAAATATCAAGTTTGTACCGGTCAACGCATTAAGGCAATGACTGTCGTTCAGATTATAGACTAGCGTATCTCCAGAGTGACTAAAGTGATCTAAAATGCCCAAAGTGCCTAAAGTTAAGGAATTTTATGTCATTTTATTGAATAGAAGAGCGAAGCTCTACATTAATCCCGCCTGGGGCGGGACTGATTTCATGACCTTGATTTCTGGCACACCATAGCCTAATTTCTCTGGCTCCCGCATAGCGGGAGTCTCCCAATTAACAATGAATGTTTGTGTAAAGAGGGAGAACAAGGAGACGATTTGAAGATATGCAAGACAAAAAGGTCTTAATTATACTTAGAGAATTTCTTCCGTATTGCAACAGTCTTGGCACTGCTCTAAGGGTTTTGAAAATGGCCGAATTTTTTGTCGGAAAGGGCATTGAAGTGATTATACTCAGCGCTAAGGGACAGCAAACAAGTTATTTTGGCTATGAGGAAGAAGTTAGGAAATTGAATGTCCATTATCTACCTGACTTGCTCCAATATAATAATACAAAAAACTATCACCTAAAGAGCAAAAGAAATGGTCGGACCCAATCACATATAGAGGCCTTAGTAAAAAAGATTAGGCATTTAATAGATGAAATCTCAACACCTGATGTGGGAATTTATTTTGTCAAGAAATACTTCAGGCAAGCAATAGGAATTGTAAATAAACATCATATTAGGAACGTCATCGTTTCATCGCCTCAACATAGTACCCAGGTCATCGGGTTGATGTTAAAAAGAAGGCTCTCTGCCAAAATAAACCTAATAGTCGATTATCGGGATAGCTGGAATACAACGAGGGTTTTCCAAAAAAGCACTTTCATTTTCAAAATGTTGAGTGAAAGCCTCGAAAAAAAAATATTACAGGCAGCGGATCATTTTGTCTATTGTTCCCCACCCATTCTTGGGAAAATTAATAGCAAATTCTTCGATATTACCCATAAATCTCTGCTCGTAATGAACGGATTCGATCCCACCATAGGGCTAAACACTCAAAAGATTCTTCCCAAGAATGAATGCCTGACGATAGGTCATTTTGGATCAATCGTTGAACATGCGACGAATTTTAGAAATCCCGCATTGTTCTTTGAGGCCTTATTAAATCTAAACAGGAAGATCAAAATAGTTTTTTATGGTGCCGTCCACATTAGTGAAAGCTGGCAAGATAGATTGAAAGGCATAATTGAAATAAGGGGCAATGTTTCTCATAGACAAGCCCTGGATTCAATGCAAAGAATGGACGTTTTAATGTTACTCCACTCGGAAAGGGAAGGAGCCGATGAAGTCCTTACCTCAAAATTATTTGAATACATGTATATACAGAGGCCCATTCTCGTTGTTGGTCCAGAAGATATGGAGGCCGCCAGAATCGTTACAAATTATGGATTGGGATATTGTATAAACCTCTATGATCAAGAAGATATTGTCAATAAAATGAACGCAATATATGAGCAGTGGCAGACAGCTTCATTGACCAGTTATAAAATTGAAAGGTTAAAGGAATTTAGCAGACCTCACCAATATTCTAAGATGCTTGATATTTTGCAATAGTAACATGGTGGCATGGGCATAAAATGAATAACGCAATTAAGAAAACACTCCGAATTATAACTGTTGTCGGAGCCCGGCCTCAATTTATTAAGGCCGCAGTTGTCAGCAAGGCTATTCAGTGTCACAACGACACGGTTAATGCCGAAAAGATCAAGGAAGACATTATACATACAGGACAGCACTATGACTATGATATGAGCGAGGTGTTTTTTGAAAAGATGCAGATCCCCCGTCCAAGTATGAACCTGAACATTAACTTATGTGATCATGGCGAGATGACCGGGAAAATGATCGCTGCCCTAGAGAAAATCTTCAAGAAGCAAGACCCCGATTGGGTGATGGTCTATGGCGACACCAACTCTACGCTGGCTGGGTCCCTGGCTGCAGTTAAACTGCACATACCAGTAGCTCATGTTGAGGCCGGGTTACGCAGCTTCAATAAAAGAATGCCGGAAGAAATAAATCGGGTATTGACAGATCGGATTTCAAATTTGCTTTTGTGTCCAAGCAAAAAAGCGGTCGAAAACCTTCTATCAGAGGGACTGGGCAAAGAAGATAAGGCGTCAGTAAATCCCGAAACAAGTTTTGATAAACCGCCAAAAGTTACCATGGTGGGAGATGTCATGTATGATTCATTCCTCATGTGGCAAAAAATGGTAGCTAAGCAGGATGTTCTTCGGGGATTTTCTCTACCTCCATCATTTATCCTCGCCACTATTCACAGACAGGAGAATACTGATGATAGTAAAAAATTACGGCTTCTAATTCAAACTCTAGGGGATATTGGAAAAAGATTGTTGCCTGTGATTATGCCTCTCCATCCCAGGGCGAAGAGACGGATAGAAGAATACGGCATCAATATCCCCGAAGGCATGTCGGCGTTGCCCCCGCTTTCCTATGATCAAATGATAGCCCTACTGGACCGGTGTATCTTGGTAATTACAGACTCCGGCGGTTTACAAAAGGAGGCCTATTTTGCAGAGAAATGCTGCATCACTTTGCGGGACCAGACCGAATGGGTTGAGACGGTCACTTCTGGGACAAATCTGATTGCCGGCAACGATCCCCGGCTCATTTTATCTGGTGTTGATGATTTTTTATATGATAATCACGTCCGAACCTTTCCCCCACTATATGGCCAAGGGGATGCGGCCAAAAAGGTAGTCAAAGCATTATTAGAGTATTAGATAAATTGTCAAAACCATCATCCAGTTTTGCCTCTAATGTCCTAAAACTTACCACGGGCAGCGCTGTCGCCCAGGGCCTTGGGATACTTTTAATGCCCATCCTCACCAGACTTTTTGCGCCTGAGGCCTTTGGTGTGGCTGCACTCTTTTTTTCCATTGCCGGTATTATTGGTGTCGTGGCCTGCCTTCGATATGAACACTCCATCATGCTTCCAGAATCCCATGAAGAGGCGGCAAATCTTCTTGGGCTAAGCCTTTTTTTTGTGCTGGTCATCACGGCCGCAACTGCCCTGCTCATATTCTTTGCAGGGGATATCATTGTTAGATTACTCAATTCACAAAATCTCAAAAGATATCTCTGGCTCATGCCGATATCGATCTTTATCAGTGGCATTTTTCTCGCCTTGAATTACTGGAATTCCAGGACAAAGCACTTTGGCCGCCTTTCTATTATCCAGGTTATTTCTTCCGTTGTTGCCCACCCAACAAAATTACTGGGAGGGTTTGCCGGTTATGTAAGCGGTGGCGTCTTAATCGGTTCAACTATTCTGGGCAACCTTGTCTCTACTGCGGTTCTGGCCACCCAAATATTGCGCGATGACAGCATCTTGTTCAAGGAAAACATCCGATGGAAGAATATGATGGTCGGGCTGAAGAGGCACAAGAAATTTCCGATCTTCGACACTTGGTCAGCCTTCTTGAACACGGTGTCCAGACATATTCCAACAGTGCTCCTCGCTTTTTTTTTCTCTCCGATAATTGTCGGCTATTATGCACTAGGGACTAATTTAATCAGTTTGCCAATCACCCTTATAGGTACAGCTATTTTTCAAGTCTTCTTCCAAAAGGCATCGGAGGCCAGGATCAGCGGCGACCTCGGCTATGTGGTGGAAAACGTGTTTCAGAGGCTGGTCCGTTATGGCCTATTCCCTTTGTTAATACTCACTGTGATCGGCCAAGATCTGTTTCAGTTTGTATTCGGCGCAAGATGGGGCGAGGCAGGATTTTATGTCCAAATTTTGAGCCCATGGATGTTTTTTGTTTTTATAGCATCACCGTTAAGTTCCCTTGCTCAAGTTTTGGAAAGACAACGGCTGGCACTCTATTTTAACATTGTTCTCTTCGCTTCTCGGCTATGCTCTTTGCTCATTGGAGGGTATGTGGGCAGCCCAGCAATTGCCCTATTCTTGTTTTCTGTCTCTGGAATACTGATATATGGATGCTATTCTTTTGTCATCTTACATCTATCAGGAACCTCCTGGATCAATGGTCTTGGTTTTTTACTGCGGCATTGCTTATATGGCGTTTTAGGAATAATTGCGGTCCTTTTTCTCAAACCACTTTTTGTTTCATCTGTCATGTGGCTTGCTTTAAGCACATTATTGGTATTCCTTTATGAAGCAATGGTTGCATCAACAGACCCTAAAATAGGTCTTGACATTTTACCCTTTTTTTCTAGATTCAGAAATAGATAACAAGAAAGGACCATAGAGGAATGCCTGTTAAAATAGTATTAGTAGGGGCAAAGTTATCAAAAAATCTGGGGGGGCCTTCCCTTTTGCTTACAACAAAACGAGTACTTGGCAAATTTCTAATAGATGCACACTATACACTTATTTCGCCAACCGCAGAGGATCTGGCCCTTGCCAAGACATATCATGTTAAAATAGTTCCAGGATCTTTCATTCGCTCACTACATGCCTTCTTGTCCAAGCGCTTTTTAGGTGCAGCTATTGGGTCGAAAAACAAAAGGGATCTGGTCAATACATTTGTAAAGGCAGATATCATAATTGATATTTGGGGGATACTTTTTTGTGACTCCCTTCGGAACAACAGATTCACAACCAGGGCCTTGGAAGGCCTCCATCTATTCCTTGGAAAACTTTTCTGTAAGCCAGTTGTCAAATATACAGCAGATATTGGACCTTTTGAATCAAAGTGGAACAGATTTTTTGCAAAATTATATATGCAACATTTCGTCGACCTGATACTGGCAAGAAATGACATCACAAAAAAACGACTTCTTGCTATAGGCGTTTCAACCCCTATTGTGGTTCATCCGGATACCGCCTTTCTTTTAGAAGCGCATAATCCCCCTTTTGCTAAACGCATTTCCCTCGAAAAGGCCAGCCATCCCATCGTGGGATTCTCCGTAAGCTACCAAACAGCTCAGCAAAGCGGAAATGCTGATGCGTATCTAGAAAATATCGCAGGCCTTGCTGACCATATTATGGGCCACCTTAAGGCAAAAGTTATTCTCATTCCCAATGAATTATCAGATAACCATTTCCGAGATGATGGCTTTGTTGTTCATGAAATTTTTAGAAGAATATCAAAAAAAGAGGGAATCATCTTTATGTCCCATGAGTATAACGCCTGGCAGATAAAAGGGATTATCGGACAGTGTGATGTTATAGTGGCATCGAGGTATCATTCCATTGTTGCTGCTCTGTCACAAGCAATTCCTGTGCTTGCAGTGGGATGGCATGATAAGTATCCTGAAGTTCTTCGCTTAGTTGGGCAAGAAAAGCACTTGTGCGCAGTAAAATCTTCGAATTTGGCTGATCTTCGAGATAAATTTGATTCCTTATGGCACAACCGAGCCAGAATAAGGAATGAGATAAAAGCTGAACTTCCTCCGATCGTGGAGAAAATCTTTCAGGGCGGGAAAAAGGTCTATGACCTATTAAAGAAAATAGAGTGTTAGCCCGACACGAGATCCTTTTTGCCAATATCTCCCCGCGCCTCTTTTTTTAGCCTTTACAGAGCAGAACACTGATTGAGTACCAAACGCTACACTCTTTGTCCGCAGACCCCGGCATTCTTTTCCGCCTGGGGTTTACTGACAAAATACAATAAAAAATATCTTTTGTGTCTTTAATTCCACTTAGCTAAAAAGCCTCTTTATGGGGCAATTGCTGCCCGACTTAAGAAATACAATGCAATTATTACAGAATACCCTTACCGATAAAAACGTTTTAATAACGTTGATTTTAATCTTAATACTTGGATCTCTATTAAGATTTTATGGTCTTGAGAATCAGTCCCTTTGGAACGATGAACTATCGAGCTGGAAACAAAGTAGCTATGCCGATTTAGATACAGTTATCCAAAAGGGCGTCATTCCTGATGTGCATCCCCCCAGATATCAAATATTGCTATATTTTATAGAGAAATATATAGGAAACTCTGAATCAATATTAAGATTGCCCTCTGCTATTAGTGGAGTCCTATCAATCTTTATTATATTTCTTGTCGGGGCTCGACTTTACTCATATAAAGAAGGCCTTATAGCATCTACATTAATGGCCGTTTTGTGGTGTCCTGTCTATTACAGTCAAGAAGCACGTTCTTACGCCATCTTGCTTCTATTTACCTTATTGGCAACTTACTTTTGGATTTCAATCCTGGAGGGCCTAACTGGGAAAGCCAGGCTTTCCTATTATACAATATTTGGTTATGTAATAACCGCTATTATGTCTTGTTATTTACACTACTTCGGTCTCTACCTAATTGCACTACAAGGCTTGGCAGCAGTTTTGTGTTCTATTCGAAAGCGTAAAGCCATGACCTATGCCCTCTTAATTTACTGTCCCATTGTACTTGCATACCTGCCTTGGTTGCCGAGTATGTTTTCGCAATTAAACCGTGGATCTATTTGGATCAAACCTCCCAGAGCTACCTTCTTTATCTATTACCTTGGCTTTTTATTTAATAGGTCAATAATAATATTATTAGTAGTCTTAGTGCTATATTTATTTTTCATCCTTCGCAGCCTGTGTAATATTTTAAAAACCAAAGAGTATAATAATATAAAGGTCTCCCTTTTATCTCCTGGCTTGCTCCTCATATTATGGCTTTTTGTTCCATTTATCGGGGCGTATATAAAATCTATATTATCGGCCCCTATCTTGACGTACAAAAATCTCATCATTTCTCTTCCTGCTGCTTATATTTTACTCTCTAGATCAATAACACAATTGCCCCTTCGTGTTAAAAACCCGTCTGTTCTATCATTTATAATATCTGGCTTATTGCTTTCC
Organism: uncultured Desulfobacteraceae bacterium; assembly: GCA_964473615.1. Classification (GTDB taxonomy): domain Bacteria; phylum Desulfobacterota; class DSM-4660; order Desulfatiglandales; family Desulfatiglandaceae; genus CAYYPQ01. Next base: position 24,526 of record CAYYPQ010000026.1, on the reverse strand, counting down.
CATCTTGTTTTTATCATGAATTACTACTCTAAACCGCATAAGACCCAATTCCGGCAAGCAGTCGAGTTTGTTCTCAATCGTGACCACCTTTATGTTAATTCATTAATTATTGGGTACTCTTGGCGCCCAGACTACTTTAACTATTATTATGAGAGAAAAAGATCTCCAAGGAGAATTACGCTGACTGCAGGTCAACAAGAAGATATACCAAAGGTTAGTGAACTTCTTAGTCAACAAAGACCAAAATATATATGGTACATAAGTGCTTATAGAATACCCGATACAAACTTTGTCTCTTTCTTAAATGGAAGATTAAGCTTAGTTGAACACAAGCAATTTGATACGCCGTTTCGTGGTTCCACGGAGGTGTGGCTTTTCGAAAATAAGCAGCTATGAGGAAGTCTACCTCAATGACTAGCAGACTGTTAGAGAGGCTTACACAAGGTCATTATGGTCCTTTGGCTTTTACGACATTGGCCGCCTCTATTCCTCCTTGGAAGAAAGGAAAATGAATCCGTGCTAGACCCCAGTGTGAATGAATCAAATACAATCCTTACTTTTTCTTAGGCAATTGGGATAGGCTTAGACTTCATGAAAAATTTACATCCTCAACCATCCCGAAGTTGGCTTTACAAGTACCTTTTGAAAACTCATAAAATGGCTGGTGCCCAGATTTGGAAAATTTTAGTTGACAAAATTAAGAGGGAAACCTTCAGCCGATTTTTCATCCATCAAAATACAGATTATAGAAATAGCATTTTCGTTGCGGGAACGGGAAGAAGCGGAACTACCTGGATTTCAGATATAATCAATTATAGAAATGAATATCGCTTCATGTTCGAGCCTTTTGAGCCGAACAAAGTTACGATTTGCAGAAAATTTAGATATAGGCAGTATCTTAGGCCTGATAATCAAGACTTACATTTCATTACTCCTGCCAAGGCTATTTTATCAGGCAACGTTAAAAGTGCCTGGATAGACGCACAGAATAAAGCCTTTATTTCTAATAAGAGATTGATAAAAGACATTCGTGCCAATCTCTTGCTTAAATGGATACATACAAATTTTCCCGGTTTTCCAATCATCCTCATATTAAGACATCCCTGCGCTGTGGCAAACTCTAAACTAAAACTCAACTGGGGCACTCACCTCGAAGAATTTCTTTCCCAAGATGCATTAATGAATGACTTTTTAGATCCGTTTAGAAAACCAATCGAAGAAGCAAGAGGTACATTCGACAAGCACATATTTCTGTGGTGCATTGAGAACTACGTTCCTTTGAAGCAATTCTCTGAGGGTGAACTCCATTTGATTTTCTACGAAAATCTTTGCCAAAGTCCCAAACAAGAACTTGATGATCTATTCTCCTTTCTTGGTAAGCACTACGATGAATCGATCTTTTGTAAGTTAAGAAATGTCTCAGCTACGATTCAGAAGGACAGCGCAATAATAGCTGGAAATAGTCTAGTTGACGGGTGGAGAAAAAATATCACTAGTAGACAGATAAAGAGGGCAATTGAGATATTGAATCTATTCGGCCTAGACAGTATATATTCTGAAAACTCAATGCCCCATATGCATAACGTTCATTTTTTCCGATGTGCGTAATGATTCCTCAAACAATGAAATGTCGGGCCCGGGGATATCCGAGTACCGTCAAGGTATGATTACACAGCGGAGAGTCTTTCCCTTAAAGCCCTTGTTATTGCTGTGAGATAGCATAATAGGTATTCTTAAATCATCCACATAGTTAGACAAAAAAGGGGTTACGCATGAGGAGCCCTGAATTTGGATGATGTCCAAAGCGATTTTGACTCCTTATGGCACAATCATCATATGGCAAAGGCAAAAGCGAGGTAAATATCATGAAGAAAGTGAATGTTGACTGCCGACATTTTGGAGCCTACGTTCCCTGCAAACCGCATAAGGCAGAAGGCGTTCACAGCGAGGGATGTAAATATTATGATAAAATTGATTTCAAAATACTTATCATAAAGCTTGATGCAGTTGGCGACGTATTAAGAACAACATCTGTTCTTCATGGCCTAAAAGAAAAATATACAAACACACATATAACCTGGCTAACAAGAGACGATGCGCTTCCTCTTTTCCGGAATAACAGACTTGTTGATACTGTCCTCGACTTTTCAAAAGAGTCTTTTCTTCGTATACAGTCCGAAACGTATGACCTAGTATTCAACCCTGACGCTTCAGCAAATAGCGCTATCCTTGCCAGTCTGACAAAAGCTAAAGTAAAAAAGGGCTTCGGCTATAATGAAAGAGGCTATGTTTATCCTTTTAACAAAGAAGCAGAAAAGTGGTTTGAAATGGGCCTTTTTGATGACATAAAAAAGGCTAATAAGAACACATATCAAGAAATCATGAATTATATGGTCGGCATCAGACCGTCAAGTTACGATATAATCTTTAAACTTGATGAGGGTGGGAGGGCCTTTGCCAAGGCTTTTGCGGAAACCCATGGCGTTTCCAGGAAAAATCTCTTAATCGGTTTAAATACCGGGACAGGCGCCAGGTGGCAGAACAAAAAGTGGCCCCTTCAAGGATATCTTGGTCTTATAAGAATGATTAGATAAGAATTCAAGGACTCGAAAATCCTATTATATGGTGGACCTGAGGAAATAGGCCGAAACAGATACCTGGTGGAAAAAGAAAGTTCTCTCATAGATACCGGCTGCCACAATACATTAAGGGAGTTTGGGGCACTCCTTGACCTTTGCGATATCTTGGTTACCGGAGATACTTTAGCCCTCCATATTGGAGTAGCTTTGAAAAAGAAGGTAATTGCACTTTTCGGCCCCACATCTTATGAGGAAATAGACCTATATGACAGAGGCAATAAGGTATACGCCGATATTGATTGCCTTTGCTGCTATCGCCCAACTTGCGATATAAGTCCTTCATGTATGGAAATGATTACTCCGCAACAGGTTTTTGGCGCTGTAAAGGACATTATTAAATGAAAGTATTAATAATCTCTCCTTTCTTCCCTTTTTCCAAGGTCTGTCATGCAGGGGGCCAGTTCACTTACGAGATCATAAAGGCTCTCTCTCAGAGATATGAAATCCACCTTCTGTCCAGAATAGAACCACATCAGGTTGTGTTTATAGATGATATGAAAGAATTCTGCTCACACATCGAAATCTTGCCTTTTGAGACTCCGAAGAAGAAAAACATTAGATCGATGATTTCAATCACAGCATCTTACTTGTGTTTAGGACTAAGGGCGAATAAGCTTGTAAAGACGAAGAAATTTGATCTTGTCCAGGTTGAGCACGTGGAGACTGCATTATTAGTTAAGAATAACAGGAAGCTTCCCATGATCTTGGATGCACATGATGTTATTACGAAGCCTGCAAGGAGAAGGTATCTGGCTTCCAAAGGTATCCTCAGAAAAGCCCTTGATTATTTGGGATGGAGGCTTTCTGCAAGAGTTGAAAAGTATATCACGCGGAAGTTTGATTTGATATTCACGAGGTCACGGCAGGATAAGGAAATACTATTGAAGGGGAATAGAAACTTAACAATTGATGTAGTTCCCCACCCCATATATGATAATAGGCCCGCCTTAGGACATAAACGTGAGCCAAAAACTCTCCTTTTTGCCGGTGCTATGCATAGAGATGTTAATGTCGAGTCGGTGCTATACTTTTACAAAAAGATATTGCCCCATATACGCAAGAAAATTCCAGATGCCAAATTTTACATAGTCGGGAATAGCCCTAATGAAAGGGTTAAGAAACTTTCCGCTGAGGATAAAAATGTCGTGGTAACTGGTTTTGTAGAAAATCTAGAAAATTACTATCTCAAAGCATCTGTTTTTGTTTCCCCCCTGTTTATTGGAGGCGGGATTATAGTAAAGAATCTTCAAGCCATGGCCTCCGGCTTGCCTGTTGTAACAACCTCCATAGGGAATGAAGGCATAGAGGCGGTGCCGGACAGAGACATTTTTGTGGCCGACGATCCAGGAATTTTCGTGGAGAAGGTGCTTCTTCTCCTGCAAGATCCCAGCAAATGGCAAGATATATCTGATAATGGCAGACTGTTTGTCTTAAAAAATTTCAGCTTGCAAAGCGTTGTAAAAAAAATAGAGCAAGGTTATAAATCCGTGTTATGAGTCCCTCTGAGATTATCCCATTGTTCTGAGCTACGGCAAGAGGTTTTTTGGTGGAAACGAAACCCGAGTATTATCAAAAAATGCGCCTTTCAAACCTGAAAAGCCGGAGCTTGTGGCCGGGGCCTGCACTGATCCTAATCGCTCTTATTGTTACTGTCATCTACAGCAACATCTACCACTCGCCTTTTGTTTTTGACGACATTATCGCCATTGCGAAGAATCCAAAACTCAGAGACCTCGCCAATTATCTTTCTCTCGGTCAGATCCTAAAACCCAGGGCTATTGTCTATTTAACATTTGCCATCAATTTCGGGCTTGGCGAACTCAATGTGTTTGGTTACCACTTGGTCAATGTAACGATTCACATCATTAACGGGTTTGTCGTCTACTTCCTTGCCTTGACCATATTCAATTTGACGCTTTTACGCGACACCCGTTCAAACTACAAGCCTGGGTATTATCAGCAGCGCTCAAATTCCGTGGTTCCTCAAATTCCCGACTCTTTAATCAGAATCATGGCCTTATTCACTGCCTTAATCTTTATAGCCCACCCCATTCAGACCCAGGCTGTCACATACACCATACAGAGATCTACTGCTATGGCCGCCATGTTTTACATGGCGTCGGTCCTTTTCTATCTAAAGGCAAGAATCATAGCTCATAGCTCAAAAGGAAAAAGCCGCGTCTTGGCCTTATACGCCCTATGTATCGCGTGCGGGATACTTGCATTTTTGAGCAAACAGAATACGGCGAGTCTGCCTGGGGTCATATTGCTCGTAGAATATCTCTTCATTGATAGAACGTGGCAGGGATGGAAAATGAAGATGCCCTATTTTGCCCTTGCCTGCCTGTTTTGGACGCTTTTCATCCTATATGTCTTCGGTTTTTTCGCCGTAGCGGGGCAAGGCAGGGGGCTGCTTGAGGACGCCTCGCGCCTTACATTTGAAACCAAAACGGTGAGCAGATGGAGTTACCTGTGCACACAGTTCAATGTCTTGGTCATCTATATTAGATTGCTCCTCCTGCCCATCCACCAGAATCTCGACTACCTTTATCCATTTAAAAGAGGCTTCTTTGACGGTTACACCCCTCTCGCCTTTCTGTTTTTGATGGGCATCATAGGCGTCGGGATGTGGAATATAAAAAAGCGACCTGTTATCGGCCTTGGCATTTTCTGGTTTTTTATCACCCTATCAGTGGAGTCCAGCATAATTCCCATAAGGGATGCATTGTTCGAACACAGGCTATATCTGCCCATGTTTGGCTTTTCAGTTGCTATAATCTATGTTGTGTTTCAGTGCCTAACAAAAAAGGTATACTTGCCGGTCATTGTCTCCTCGATTGCCGTTATATCCCTTGGAACTGCCACATATCTGAGGAACAGGGTCTGGCAGGATCCGGTAACACTTTGGTCCGATGTTGTATCCAAGAACCCCCGAAGTTACAGGGGCCAAAACAATCTGGGACTCAGCCTTGCGGGGGCTGGCAGGACAAATGAAGCCATCTCTCATTATTCTGAGGCCTTACGCCTAAGGCCTGATTATGTTGAGGCACAAAACAACCTGGGACTTGCCCTAGCCTCCCGCGGCAGGGCTGCAGAGGCGGTGAAACATTATGCCGAGGCCCTACGCCTAAATCCCAACGACGCGGATCTCCACAACAATCTTGGTAATGCTCTGGCCTCCCTGGGCAGGTTTGATGATGCCATTTCCCATTATTCCCAGGCATTGAGCTTAAATCCTAGCGATGCACACGCACAAAACAACCTTGCAAATGCCTTGCTTGCCGTGGGCAGGGTAGATCAAGCCATTCTCCATTATTCTCAGGCACTGCGCCTAAATCCCGATAGCGCTCAGGTTCACACCAATCTTGGACTTGCGTTGGCAAGGCAGGGAAGGATAACCGAGGCCATTTCTCATTATTCCGCTGCCTTGCGTACAGACCCAGGATATGCAAGAGCGCATAACTGCCTCGGGGTTGCCCTGATCCGTGAGGGAAAGACCAAAGAGGCCATAATACATTTTCGAGAGGCCTTGAAAATGAGACCCGACTATGCAGGGGCATATCATAACCTCAAAAAGGCATTGGCAACACAGCAGGGGAAGGCAGGGCCACTACGAAACGGCAAAAAGCAATAGGACCTATTCGTAACATTTTAGCTGCCTAATAATGCCAAACGAAAACACCAAAAAGGAAGCCCTTTATCGAATACGCTTCGATGCCATAGTCTGTTTGCTTCTGGCCATAGCCACACTCGCCGTATACTGGCAGGTCAGAAATCACGGTTTTGTCAGTTGTGACGATCCAGTCTATGTCACCAATAATCCCTGCGTGCGATCAGGCCTCACACCTCAGGGCATCAGATGCGCATTTACGAGATCCCCGGGCGGTCTCTGGATCCCGATGACATGGCTGTCATTAATGGTAGATCATGGGCTCTTTGGTCTGAGCCCTGGAGGCTACCACCTTACCAACCTGCTTTTCCATATAGTAAACATTATACTGCTTTTTGTGCTCCTCAAAAGGATGACAAACGCCTTGTGGAAGACCGCCTTTGTCGCCGCCCTCTTTGCCCTTCATCCAATTCATGTCGAGTCTGTTGCATGGGTTACAGAACGTAAGGACGTCCTTTGCACCCTATTTTTTATGCTAACCCTGCTTGCTTACACACGATATGTCAAACGTCCCGACATCAAGAGCTATGTCCTCGTTTTTTTTCTCTTTGCCCTTGGGCTCATGGCAAAGCCTATGCTTGTGACCCTGCCATTCGTCTTGCTGCTTCTGGATTACTGGCCTCTTGGTCGTTTTCGGTTTAATCCCACCGCCAACGCCAGAGGGCATGAGGATTCACGGCCCGCGATCGCTTATTTAGTAATAGAAAAACTGCCCCTCCTATTCCTTTCGGCGGCCGCAAGCGTCGTAACATTTTGTGTCCAACGATCAGCAGGCGCCATAGCCCCTGTGGAGGATATCTCCCTGGGGCTACGAATATCAAATGCCCTTGTCTCCTACGTAACTTACATAGGAAAAATGTTTTGGCCCCATAGGCTTGCCGTCCTGTACCCACACCCCGGCAACAGTCTGCCATCCTGGCAACCGGTGCTGGCATGCCTGCTTCTTTTGTGCGTTTCCATTCTGGCCGTTCGCAGAATCCACAAATCCCCATATTTTTTGGTAGGATGGCTGTGGTATGTCGGGACCCTTGTCCCTGTCAGTGGAATCTCCCAGGCGGGTAATCAGGCCATGGCCGATAGGTTTACATATATCCCATTGATCGGTTTGTTCATCATCATCGCCTGGGGTGTGCCTGACCTTTTTTCTCGATGGCGCCATAAACAGATTGGACTGGCGACAATGGGGGTCTCCCTTCTTTTTATCTTCATGCTCACCACATGGCTTCAAGCACGATATTGGGCCAATAGCATTATCCTCTATGGACATACACTTGATGTTACATCTGATAATCAGATAGCACAATTCGGCCTGGGGGCTGCTCTTTCAAAACAGGGGAGGACCGCCGATGCCATCACCCACTATTATGAGGCATTGCGCCTAAATCCCTATTATGCCAAGGCACACAATAACCTTGGCCTTGCCCTTGCAAAACAAGGGAGGACCGCCGATGCGATTACTCACTACTATGAGGCATTGCGCCTGGATCCCCATTACGCAGAGGCACACAACAACCTGGCAAACGGGTTGGTTTCCATGGGTAAGGAAGATGAGGCCATTGCTCAATACTCTGAGGCGTTGCGCCTAAATCCCCGCTATGCCAAGGCACACAACAACCTGGCAAACGTTTTGCTTTCACAGGGCAAGATAGATCAAGCCATCTTCCATTATTCGGAGGCATTACGGCTGGCGCCCCATAATGCCAAAATCCACACCAATCTGGGGACTGCCTTGCTTCGCAGCGGTAAAATCAATGAGGCCATTTTCCATTTTCGGGAGGCATTACGGATAAGGCCCGTGTTCCCGGAGGCCTATTATAGTCTCAAGAAGGCGTTAGCAGAAAAGGCCAAAGAGCAAAGGCACTAAGTACAACGCCTAAGTGCCTAAATTGCCTAAAATTTGAAGTGCCTAAAGTTGTGGTTCGCCTTCGGCGGGCCAGTTTTGAAAGATCTGGTAAAGCGCAAGTTTTACAATCACAGCTAATGCTTCTTTGCGGATGGGAATATAAAGGTGAGAGGATACATCGGACTAAAGTGTTACCAAAAAATACGTCATCGAATTAACGTATTAGAAGAGTAAGGGAAAAGAATCCAGGCGACTATGGCGGGCGAACAATATATGGACCTTTTTAACAAAACAAACAGATGTTTCGAGCGGCCGAATCTTTTGATTTCCTTCTTTTTGGCCCTGGCAATATTTGCGACTTTCTTCCAATTGACAAACCATGATTTTGTCTACATTGATGACCCCGTTTACGTTACCAAAAATTTTCATGTCCAGGCAGGCCTCACCGCAGAAGGCATTGAGTGGGCATTCACCACGACCTACGCGGAGTTCTGGCACCCATTGACCTGGCTCTCTCACATGTTGGACTGCCAGCTTTACGGCTTGAGCCCAGGTATGCATCATTTCACCAGCCTGATTTTCCACATAGTAAACTCCCTGCTACTGTTTCTGGTATGTAGACGTATGACCGGGGCCCTATGGAGGAGCGCCTTCGTTGCGGCCATGTTCGGGCTGCATCCCCTTCATGTGGAATCGGTAGCATGGATTGCAGAAAGGAAGGACGTACTCAGCACATTCTTCTGGCTTCTAACTATGTGGGCCTACATCCGCTTTACTGAAAGGCCTAGACTTCATAGCTATTCCCTGGTTCTCCTTTTCTTCGTTCTGGGCCTCATGGCCAAGCCCATGCTGGTGACCTTGCCTTTTGTATTGCTCTTGCTGGACTACTGGCCCCTTGCCCGTTTTTCATTTTCACGTTCAAAAAACGGCAAACCACGACGGCGATGGGTTCATCTCCATCTGATTTGGGAGAAATTGCCCCTATTCGCCCTCTCCGTGGCCGCCAGTGTATTGACGTTCCATGTTCAAAAAAGCAGGGGGGCGCTCTCCTCCTTGAATATGGTGCCACTTGGCATGAGAATCTCAAATGCCCTGATCTCTTATGTAGATTACATCACCAAGACTATATGGCCTCACCACCTCGCGGTCTTCTACCCCTTTCCCACCATATTGGCGGGTTGGATGGTCGCTGGTTCCTGCCTAATACTCGTTTCTATATCCTTACTGGTAATTATGCTCGCGAAATCCCGGCCCTACCTTATAGTAGGCTGGCTTTGGTATATCGGCACACTTGTACCGGTAATCGGCCTGGTGAAATTCGGGGCACATGCCATGGCCGACCGGTTCACTTATGTGCCTCTCATAGGTATCTTTATCATTATCGCCTGGGCCGCCCCCGAGCTTACGGCAAGATGGCGTTACAAAAAGATAGGCCTTGCCTCAATGGCGGGGGCCTCTGTCTTAGTCCTTATGAGCAGCTCATGGTTACAGGCAGGATTTTGGGCCAACAACATCACCCTCTTTAGACATGCCCTTGATGTTACGACCAACAACTATGTTGCCCAAAACAACCTGGGCCTCGCTCTCGCAAAGCACGGGAAAACAAAGGCTGCTATCTCTCATTATATGGCGGCCTTGCGGATACGCCCCAATTATATCAACGCACACAACAACCTAGGCAATGTCTTCGCTTCACAGGGAAGGATCAATGATGCTATTGACCAGTATCATGAGGTATTACGCATAAATCCCTTGGATGCCAAGGCCCACAATAACCTGGGCAGTACCCTGCTTGGTACAGGCAAAATAGATGAGGCTATCCGGCATTACTCCGAGGCCTTGCGTTTGGACCCTGATAATGCCAAAATCCACACCAATCTGGGATCTGCCCTGATCCGCATCGGTAAAATCGATCAAGCCATTTTCCATTTTCGGGAGGCATTACGCATAAGGCCGGGCTTCTCGCCGGCCTATTACAAACTTAAAAGGGCTGTGGCTGAAAAGGCCATGGAGAAAAAGTAGGGTTCATCCGACTTAAGGGCACGTAAAAGCTCAATAATTGCGGGTAACTATGGCAAGAGAAGGACAGGGCTGGCAGTACAACCTTTTTTCGGCCTTCTATTCTGTCTGAGGCATTTACAGGGGCGGCGTCTGGGTATCAGATCTTAGGCCCGCAGCGTGGTTCCCATGTAGCCTTTGTTTTAAGAGAATTCTTAGCGCTTATCGCCGCGCGATGATTGGGTGACAGGTAGCAATAATGAAACGTCTGTCTTTATTTTTGGCCTCAAAAAGGCCCCACTGCCAGACCTGTCCTATTCACCCTCTGGTGATTAACCCCTTATTATTGAGCTGTTACAGGCGCACGTCTATATACAAAAAGGAGCCAATCAGGAAGATGCGTTCGTTCAGTCACAAGAGAGCTCTAGATAGAGGGTCAAGGGAATTTTTTGTCTTTTGCCGGAGAAGGGACATGTGCAAATCCTTAACCAGCGCCCAGCCACCAATCAAAACTGGGCACTGGCGCGTTTACAATCCAAAAAATGGGTGGAAACTTACTAGATTTGTGGTCGCTATCTTCTTGCTGACTAACATATCATGCACAGATAGCAATGGTGTGATTATCAGGCGCAAATTCATGATGGACACGCTAGTAGAGATAATCGTAACAGACCACAATAAGGACAGGGCCAAAAGGGCCATAAGAGAGGCCTTCAGCGAAATGGAGAGGATCGAAGCATTCACTGACCCTTTAAAGGGGTCTGAAATAACGAAAATCAATAATCATGCCTCAGACGGCCCGGTAGTTGTGTCCAGAGAATTTTTTGAAATAATCGCAAAAGCGATAAAATTCAGCAGGCTTACTCACGGTGCCTTTGACATCACGGTAGCCCCGGTTTCGAGACTTTGGGGCTTTCTCGGTGACGAGACCGATTTCTCAATCCCGGAATCAGGGGCCCTTTCCAAGGCCCTGAGCCTGGTGAATTATAGAGATATCGTCCTGGATGGCAAGAAAACCACTGTATGGTTTAAGAGAAGGGGAATGAAGATCAGTTTGGGGGGCATTGCCAAGGGCTATGCCGTCGGAAGGGCAATAGCTGTCCTGCAGAGAGAAGGGATAAGAAACGCCATCGTGAATGCTGGGGGCGACATCGAAGTTATCGGCGACAAATACGGCAACCCCTGGGGAATCGGGGTAAAGCATCCCCGAGAACCCGGGGAAATCATTACTGCGTTCAAATTCAAGGGCGAGAAGTGTGTTTTTACATCCGGCGATTATGAGAAGTATTTCATGGTCAATAACAAGAGATATCACCACATAATAGACCCTTCAACAGGCTTTCCTGCGGATTCATCTTGTATCAGTGTTACCATTGTGTGTGATGACCCTGTCGATGCCGATGCCCTCGCAACCGGAACCTTTGTCCTGGGCCCAAAAAAGGGTCTGGACTTAATTAACAGCCTGCCCGGGGTAGAAGCCATTATGGTCTGTAAAACAAAGAACGGCCTTACTATAAAACAGACAAAAAACATAAACAGTTCACGGGGATCAGGTACCGGGGAACCGGCTAACCTGGGAGCGGATATTTAGTTCCTCATGAGTAAATTTGTGTTCAAAACGGGCAGAAAATTGTTCACCACGAAGATCACTAAGTACGCAAGGACATCATAAAAGCATTAAATAGGTCATTTTTAGTGCCCTTCGTGCACTTCGTGGTAAAATCCTTTTTTGCTTCCGGCTTGTCCGGGTTAGCTTATGGAATCCAAGCCAGTTTACAGACTCTGCAGGATTTCCCTGTACGATAAGCTTCTTATCGTCCTGATATTACTCGTTTCTCTTCTTTCGCTCCTTGGCCTCAAGAATCCCACACCAGAGCGAAAAATGGCCATTGTTTACCATGATGGAAAATTGGTTGAAGAGATTGACCTGCGCCATGATGGGATTAAGGTGATCTCTGTCCCGGAAGGTAAAATGAAATTGGAGGTCAGCAAGGGGCGCATTAGGGTCATCGAGTCATCCTGCCCCCGCAAGTTATGTGTACATATGGGGTGGATTAAGGATAACAAGATGCCGATAGTCTGTGTGCCCAACAAAATTCTTATGGAAATCAAGGGAATTGATTCCCAATATGACGCAATTGCTCAATAACGACGTAGCTGCTCTGGAAGAAGGCACAAAAAAGATAGCACTCTGGGTCGCCATTGCGTCAATCCTGCAGATATCAGAGTCCCTTATCCCTCACCCCATCCCGGGCATAAGGTTTGGGTTTGCGAATATGGTTACTCTGGTCATATTGGCGAATTACTCTTTCGGTGTAGCGTTAAAGGTAGCGCTCTTAAGAACCGTCGTCAGCTCCTTCATGATCGGAACCTTTATGGGCCCTTCATTTATCCTCAGTTTTTTCGGGGCCATGACAAGCACCCTTGTCATGGGCATGCTTTATCAATTTTCAATCAGGCATCGCAAATTTTACTTTAGCCTTATAGGCATAAGCGTGCTTGGAGCCCTTACCCATAATATGACACAGCTTGTATTGGCCTATTTGCTGTTAATAAGACATACAGGCATTTTTCTATTGCTGCCATGGCTTGCAATTGGAGCAGTTGCCATGGGTATTATTGCAGGGACAATCGCGTCGAATATTACCAAAAGGCTTATAAGCCCCTCTATAGAGCGCCTCCATGTGGAGCCCCTCCATGAAACAGGACATCCTTTTGAAGAGAAGACCTATGTTCCGGGAAATTCATTGATTCACAAATTGAGGCCCGAAACAAAGATTTTGTGTGTGATCGCGCTTGCCCTTGCAGTGCTTTTCATCGAGGATCTAATATTTTACTCCCTGATAGTGGTAACAATAGTAATAGTCGTATTAGTATGCAGGGCCTCTTTGATTGGTTTATTTACAAAAATAAAAAAGCTGTCCTTTCTTATTCTTGTGTCATTTTTCCTGCCAGTATTTCTTAATAGTGGCGGGGAGTATGTTTTTCACCTGGGGCCTCTCGGAGTTACAGGAGAGGCCTTGATCAAAGGGATCGTGTTTGCATCAAGGATAATAATTCTGGTAATGACTGCCACAGTATTAGTACAGACTACAACAACGGAGGAGATCACACTGGGCCTCAAGAAGATTTTGGCCCCACTTAAACCCTTTGGTATTGACCCTGCAAAGACAGCAAGAATCATCACACTATCATGGCAATGGATACCTGAACTATGGAATGAAATACGAGGCATGATGAAGTCCCTGATGTCCGAAAAGGGAAAGGGATTGAGAAGCATTATGGCTGCCTTAACCGACTTTCTCGTGTTTTTATTCCAAAAGGAAGGACCTTTTCTGGATCAAGCGAGGAAAACCCCAGAGAAACTGGATGAAGCCGAACCCTGACCGCTCACAATGCATGATGCACCTATGATGAAAAAACCCTCAAATAAGTTGACATTTCTTAAGGTACGCAACGATATCCTCATCTGCCTCTTCCTTGTTATCGCCACCCTTGCTGGCTATTGGCAGGTAAACGATTACGCCTTTGTCAAATACGACGACACCGTATATGTCTCCGAGAACAACCATGTCCTTCCCGGCCTGACCGTGAGGGGCCTTGCGTGGTCATTCAGCTTCCATCCCAAAGATCGCACATATTGGCACCCATTGACCTGGCTCTCTCACATGCTGGACTGCCAGTTATTCGGGCTAAGACCTGGCATGCACCACCTCATGAACCTTCTTTTTCACATGGCAAGCAGCCTGTTATTGTTTCTTGTGTTTAAGCGGATGACCGGCTCTCTGTGGAAAAGCGCATTTGTCGCCGGCCTCTTTGCATTACATCCCCTCAGTGTAGAATCGGTCGCCTGGATAGCGGAACGAAAGAACGTGCTCAGCACCTTTTTCTGGATGCTCACGATGTTGCTCTACACATCCTATGTGAAGAAACCGGGGTATGGCAGATATCTTTTGGTAGTTCTTGTTTTTGCACTTGGTCTCCTGGCCAAGCCCATGCTCGTGACCCTGCCCTTCGTTTTTCTCTTGCTGGATTACTGGCCCCTTAAACGTCAAGAATCCCAGGCCCTTTATCTGGTCTTGGAAAAGCTACCCTTCCTAGCCCTCTCCATGGTTTGCATATATTTCTCTTCCTTGTCACTTCAAAGGGCGGGCATATTAATTCCCACCGAGGCAATACCCATGGACCTGCGCTTGGCAAACGCCTTGGTCTCCTATGTGGCATACATCGGAAAAATTATTTGGCCGTTTAACCTGGCCTTCTTTTATCCCTATCCAACCACTATGCTGCCCGCATGGCAGATAGTGGGCTCTGGATTGTTCGTGGTATGTGTGTCCATTCTGGCTGTTCTGGCCTTTGGCAAAAGGCCCTATATTGCGATAGGGTGGCTGTGGTACATTGGCTCTCTCTTACCAGTCAGTGGAATAATGCAGGGCGGCCTTTGGCCGGCCATGGCCGACCGCTGGGGTTACGTACCATTCATTGGGCTGTTGCTCATCATAGGCTGGGGCATTCCAGACATCGTAAGTAGATGGCGCCACAAAGAGTTAGGGCTTGCAACACTGACGGCAGTGTTTTTTTTGATCCTCATGTCATGCACATGGCTCCAAGTAGGATACTGGTCCAACAATACCACACTCTGTGAACACGCACTTGATGTGACTTCCGGCAACTATGTGGCCCACAACAACCTTGGGCTTTCACTCGAAGAGCAGGGGAGAATAGCAGCGGCAAGCAGTCAATATTCAGAGGCATTGAGGACAAAACCCGATTCTGTGCTGGCACACGTCAATCTTGGTAATTTGATGTGGAAACAAGGTAAGGCAGAGGAGGCCATCAATCATTATTCAGAGGCATTACGCGTCCGCCCGAATTATGACAAGGCCCTCAATAATCTTGGCGTTATTTTTGCGCGTCAAGGGAAGTTCAGGGAGGCCATTGCCCTCTTTAGAAAGGCGTTACGCGTACGGCCGAACTCCACCGCCGCCCGCGATAACCTCAAAAAGGCGTTGGCAGGCCAGAGGAAAGGCAATAGACAGTTACAATAACCCATAACACTTCGGCAGTCTGTTTTCTGACAGGATTAACCCGATGAACTGGATTATTTGTAAGAGTTTAGCTATTTGAAAATGCGAAACGAATGTCAATGTTTGGTAGTGTAAAATATCTTGATCATCCTGTAATCCTGTCTAAAGCTGTTCTTCATGGGAGAACTATTGCAGCACAACATATTTGACAGAAAGCGCCTGTTGGCCGGGATGGCCCTTGCGGGCATTCTCTTGTTTGGATTGACACTCAGGGTGTCATACCTGCGGGAGATTATGCACAACCCCGCCTTTTCCTTCCCACAAATCGATGCCGGATACCATGACTACTGGGCACGGGCCCTTGTCACCGGTGATTGGGAGATCCCAGAGTATATAAATAACGACCCCGAGATCAGAACAAACCCTTATATTCGACCCCCCGGCTATCCATTTTTTCTGGCCCTTGTATATTACCTGTGCGGTTCGAGCTACCTGGCACCAAGGCTTGTGCAAATGGGACTGGGATTACTGAATTGTGTGCTGGCCTATTTTTTGGGGAAGGCCCTTTTCGGCCGCGCCACAGGTCTAATCTCTGCCGCCTTCATGTCATTTTATTGGGTATTCATCTATTTTGAGGGTGAATTGCTCGCTCCCGTATTGCTTGTTACCTTGGCGTTATTGCTCATTCATGTCCTTCACCTCTGGTATAGAAGACCCACACTCTGGCGAGCCCTTTCTGGGGGCGTGCTCTTAGGGGTATCCGCGCTGGTTCGTCCCAATATCCTCATCTTTCTTCCGGCGGCCCTGGGATGGTCATGGTGGGTGGCCCATCGAAGACACAATGTCAGGCATATTGGAATGACATTGTCGGCATTTCTGGTCGGAGCGTTAATGGCTATTGCCCCGGCAACTATTCGAAATTACATCGTGGCACATGACCTTGTGATCATAACTTCCAATGCAGGACTTAATCTGTATATAGCCAACAACGAGCAATCTGATGGGGTCTCACCAAAGATTCCGGTCCTTAAAAAAGCAGTAAATATGGACAATTGGACCAACTTTGATTACTCAGACATCGTTCGCAAGGTAGGCCTATTGCAGGGGAAAAAAATGAGGCCTTCTGAGGTATCCTCATACTTCACCAAAAAGGCAATAGATTACACCATAAAACATCCTGGAAGGACCCTGAGACTCCTGGCAACAAAGGCCGCCCTTTTCTGGGGGCCGGTGGAAGTCTCATGCAATGAGGAGATTTCTTACGAAAGGCTGAATTCCCCAACGCTCAGACACATCCCTGGATTCCCCATGGCCTTATCATTGGGTATTGTTGGAATAATGCTGCTGTTTCTGGGCAATAAGGAGGGCCGGAAAGAGGACGTGGTCATTTTGATCCTCCTCTTTATAGTCACGTATTTCATATCTTACTTACCATTCGTTGCCACTGCGCGTTATCGAGTACCAATAATACCCTTCCTCTTCCTCTTTGGTGCCTATGGCCTATATCGTATATTCCACCTTTTAACTTCCCGTAATCTATATGGTTTTGGGTTTTGGGTTATTATCTGTATCTTGCTTTACATATTGGCTGGAATGCCTATTGCCTCTTACAGGCCGGACCTTCCTCGATGGCATTTTTCAAGGGCCTGCGCCTTTCGTTGCGCAAAGCGCCTTGATATGGCAATCAAGGAGTGCCGCGAGGCAATCAGGCTAAATCCTGATTTTGCAAAGGCATATATCGAATTGGGAAATGATCTCTTCGCCCTTGGCAAGATTGATGAAGCAATTGACCGTTATTCCCAGGCACTTTACATAAGGCGCGATTACGCAACGGCCCATAATAACCTGGGTGTTGCTTTGGCCAAACAGGGCAAGGTCGGTGAGGCCATCCGCCATTATACCCAGGCACTGCGCCTAAAGCCTGACTCTCCTGAAACGCATACCGAGCTTGCCAACCTCCTGATGGCGCAGGGCGAGATCAATGAGGCCATCCACCATTATACCCAGGCATTGCGCATAAGGCCCGATTTTGCGAAGGCCCACAATAACCTGGGTCTTGCCCTGGCCAAACAGGGCGCGGTCGATGAGGCCATCCGCCATTATACCCAGGCATTGCGCATAAGGCCCGATTCCGTGGAGGCGCACAATAACCTGGGGAATGCCCTTTTTGGGCAGGGCAGGGTCGACGAGGCCATCCGCCATTATACCCAGGCACTGCGCATAAGGCCCGACTCCGTGGTGGCACATAACAACCTAAAAAAGGCCCTGGCAACCCAGAGGGAAATGAAACAGGCCATCTACAGGACCAAAAAGGCGCTAAGACTAAACCCCAAAAACCCAGCCCTTCATTATAGATTGGGTAATCTACATAAAAGGCTTGGGCAATGGGATAAGGCAATAGAGCAGTATCAAAAGACTCTCGCAATTCAACCATCCTTTGTTCCGGCCCTAAGCAATCTTGCCATGGCATACACCATAAAGGGTAAGTATGCCGAGGCAATTTCTCTGTTTAGCAAAGTCGTAGGACTTCAGCCCGATAATGTCGGTGCCTACTACAATATCGCATGTATATATGCCAGACAGAACAAGGCAGGATATGCGGTTGAATGGCTAAAGAAGGCCATCAGCAAGGGTTATAACAACTGGGAGCTTCTAAAAAACGACAAAGACCTGAAAAATATCAGGGGTTCCTCGTATTATCAGCAACTTATAAAGTGCCATCGAGAGGAAAATTGAAGTGGGATTTAATTTCCCACAAGTTGGCATTTTTTTGCACATTTAGGGTGGATAACCGCTCATTTTGGCAGGGTAACTATTTGAATTCTAAACCAATGCCTCGCATCAGGAATCTAGCATGCTTCTTGCAAATTTGAGAGAGGTTAAGCTAATGAAAAAAAATTCCGATAAAACTCGGCCTGACAACCCTTACCTTTCAATTGTGATTCCGTTACACAACGCGGAAATGACGCTGGCCAAATGCCTTAACGCCATATTCAGCTCCAGCTTTCATGACTTTGAGGTCCTGGTGGTCGACGACTGTTCCACGGACAACTCTTTAAGCATCGCGGAGTCGTTTCCTTGTAAAATCATGAGGTTAAATTATAACCAGGGGCCCTCTGTTGCAAGAAACAGGGGTGCAAAAGACGCCAGGGGAGAGGTCATTCTTTTTATCGACTCAGATGTGGTGATTCAAAGAGATACCCTGAGCCTATTTGTGGATTCGCTTAAGACTTATCCCGCCGTGTTCGGGATCTATACACAAAGGCCCGGGACACCCAACCTTTTATCCCTTTATCAGAATTTCTATGCCCATAAGAGTATTAAAGAGACCAAGGAGCTTACCTCCATGCTTTACTCATACTGTGTGGCCATTAACAGAAAGGTCTTCAATGAATTGGGAGGATTTGATCAGACCTGGGTCCGGCCTACGTTTGAAGATGTAGAGCTTGGGTTGAGACTGACTGAAAGTGGCCATCAGATATACCTCAATAAGAATATCGAAGTGGTACATTATCCCAATTTTAACATGCACCGCTTTATTAAGAATTACTTTTACAAGAGTCTGGACCTCTCCAAATTCATGTTCGGCAAAGGCAAGACCACCTTGAATGATGAGGGATGGACCAACCGCAAGAACCTCATCTCTTTAATCGCGGGGATCTTGGTCATTCCCTCCCTTATTTTGTCGCTTTTTTCTCAATGGTTTATTATCCTGTTTTTTGTCGCTTCTCTAATATTTCTCGCGACAAATATTGATTTCTATGGCTTTATCTTGCGCGAAAAACCCAGGGCATTGTTTCATGCCATATTTCTGAATCTCATGGTCCAGAACATTTCTGCCCTTGGAATCATAACGGGGCTGGTAAGCTACATTAAAGAAAAGGGTCAACATGAAAACAGCTAATTATCTTAACACCTTAGACTACGCAAAAAAGATATTCATAAAACGACCCCTAAGTCCAATATACGTTATCTTTTTCGTGACCGAAAGATGCAATGCGAGATGCAAGCACTGTTTCGGAAGCTTTACAAGCGCCGAGGAAGCCCTCAAAACAGACCTGACGTTAGAAGAAATAGAGAAGATCGCGAAGAATACAGGGAACCTCTTGTATCTCTTGCCCACGGGTGGAGAGCCTTTTTTGAGGGAAGACCTCCCGGATATTATCAATGTATTCTATAAAAACAACCACTTGAGAAATGTCGGAATTCCCACAAACGGATCATTGACCGACAGAGTGGTAAAATCTGTGACCCGAACCCTGTCGTTATGCGAGGGATTACAACTGGGTGTGGACATCTCCATCGATTCATTACATGGCTCTCACGACGAAATCAGGGGGTTCCCCGGCCTCTTTGACAGGGCGGTCGCAACCTATTGGGCGCTAAAAGACCTTGAAAAGAGGCACAAGAATTTCAGGACCTGCGTGGAGATAACCGTTTCCCACTTCAATCAAGACAGCCTTTTTGAGACATACGACTATTTCATAAACAACCTGAAGGTCGACAACGTGTTTGTAAGACTGGTGAGGGGAGATCCCCGTGACCCTTCTGCCAAAGAAGTGGATATTGAAAAGTTTGAAAAATTTTCAATGAGGGTCGAAAACGACTTGAGAAATGGCGTCTTTTATGGTCATTCGGTATACCCCTTTAGTGAATTCATAACCGCGAGGGATATCATCGGCAGGCGCATGACCATTCAAATGGTCAAGGAAAAGAAATTCCTGATACCTTGCTATGCGGGGAACCTTACGGGCGTTATAAGAAGCAATGGCGATGTCTATCCATGTGAACTCCTTGACACCAAAATAGGCAATCTGCGCGAGCATGATTACAATCTGAAGGGGCTATGGCAATCCGAACAGGCGCGGCGAATTCGAACACAGATTAAAGAAACCAAATGTTTTTGCACCCATGAGTGCTTTATTACCAACAATATCTTATTCAACCCGAGGATGCTACCCAGGGTATTAAAGGAATACATAAACCTAAAATTTAGGTAATACCGCAATTGATAGTTGCCGGTTGTCAGTGGTCAGTTGGCACTTTAAGACGGGTCTTTCCCGGAAGGGGTGAGCGATGTTTTTTGGCGTGGAAAAAAATTTCCCTCACCCTGGCATTTTTCAAACATCACCATTTAGAAGGAGTCGGGCAGGAAAGCCGCTTTATGACAATGAAACTATCCGTAATTATACCGGTTTATAACGAAAAGCGCACTATTAGAAAGGTCATAGATATAGTCAATAAGGTAGATATCAACAAGGAAATCATTATTGTTGATGATGGATCAAGCGATGGCACCAGAGAAATATTGCTTGATCTTAATACCAGGGGCGTTAAAAAGTTTTTCCACAAAAAAAACAGAGGGAAGGGGGCGGCCATAAGGACGGGTCTAGCCAATGTCACGGGTGATATCATAATAATTCAAGACGCCGACCTGGAATATGACCCCCAAGAATATCCCCAATTGATCCGGCCAATAATTGAAGGAAAGGCCCAGGTAGTATATGGATCACGTTTTCTGGGCCTCCCAGCGCACAGAAAGGTGACCTACCACTTTTACTACCCCTTCTATATGGGGGTGAGATTTCTGAATTTACTGACTTTCCTCCTGTACGGGACGCGGCTTACCGATGAGGCTACGTGTTACAAGGTCTTCAAGGCCGATGTAATAAAAGATATCGAACTGAAATGCGAAAGGTTCGAATTTTGCCCGGAAGTGACGGCCAAGCTGGCCAAAAGGGGATACAAGATACATGAGGTCCCTATCTCATATCGAGGAAGGTCCTTTCAAGAAGGTAAAAAGATTAATTGGAAAGACGGAATAGAGGCCATATATACCCTGATAAGATACCGCTTTACCGACTGAAAAATATGCCCATGTCTCATCAATTACTCCACCTAACCAGACGCGTAGCCCTTTCCAATTTCAGACGCCTGCCTTCCCCTTACAAATTGACGTTTGCAATAACCTATCGCTGCAATTCAAGGTGTAAGACATGCAATATATGGAAGAAAAAGAGCCCAAATGAACTCTCGAGTGAGGAAATCAAGCTTTTCTTTAGGAATTCAAAGGACTTTTTGTGGGTTGACCTGACTGGCGGGGAACCATCCTTAAGAAAAGATCTGGTGGATATATGCGAGGCCCTCCACCATTACAACAGGCAGTTAATCCTCTTGCACTTTCCTACCAATGGTTATTTGACCGACAAGATCGTGAATGACGTCAGAAAAATCCGCAAAATGGGTTCTTCCTTCAGGCTGGTCATAACGGTCAGCACGGATGGGGACGAGAAGCTAAACGACGAAATCAGGGGCATTAAAGGGGCCTGGAAAAGACAACTTGAAACTTTTACAAGACTACATGAGATAAGGGGCGTGGACGTTGTGCTGGGTATGACCCTGTCACCATTTAACTATGATAAATTCGAAAGCACATTCAAAGCCATTAAAAAGGTCCTCCCATGGTTCACAGCCAAAGATTTCCACATAAGCCTCATGAACTATTCAGAAAATTTTTATGACAACATCCAGCAGAAACAGGAGACGCTGGGGACACAAAAGGGGCAAAAGGTACTGGATGGGATGATTCAGTCCGCCAAACTATACAAGAAGATGATTGGCGTTCCAAAAAACCCAAGAATGCTCTTGGAACACATTTTTCTCAAACGAACGGAAAAATATCTAACAACCGGCAGGACTCCCCTTCCATGCCATGCGTTAAAATCTTCTTGTTTCATTGATCCAACAGGAACTGTCTATCCCTGTATAACCTTTAATCGCCCCTTGGGAAACCTCAGAGACTACGGATACGACCTGGGGAAGATATGGAACCTGGAAACCACCAGGGATTTACAAAATAAAATCTGGGACTTCAAGTGTCCTCAATGTTGGACCGGATGTGATGGCTACCAGACGATAATGGGCAATCTGAGACATATTTTCTCCGGCTACTAGATACCATGAGAATCCCTGGAAACCTGCGATCAACAAAATTTTCGAAGTGGCTCTTGGGTGGTCTCCTGTTCGCCATGGTACTGGTGGCCTATGTCCCTGCAATGCGCGGCGGTTTTGTCTGGGATGACAATTATTACGTTACCAACAATCCCACACTTACAAGCCTTGCTGGCCTGCGAAGGATCTGGATCGAGCCACAGTCTGCTCCTCAGTACTATCCCCTAGTATTCACCAGCTTCTGGATACAATACCATATCTGGGCACTGCAACCCTTCGCCTATCATTTTGTAAACGTCTTGCTCCACACCCTAAATGCACTCCTCGTTTGGCTGATCTTGCTGCGTCTCCGAGTGCCCGGCGCATGGATGGCCGCGGCCATCTTTGCGTTGCATCCTGTACACCTCGAATCGGTTGCGTGGATCACCGAACGAAAAAACGTCCTTTCCGGGTTTTTCTTTCTATCCGCCCTCTTGGTGTATCTTCGTTTTTCCCTATCCGGCAGCAACCTTGTAAACGATTCATCATCCCCCAACGGCAAGACCGCCACACCTGCCATGGATAGCCGTCATATAGGATTATACCTTCTCGCAATGTTCCTGTTTTTGTGTGCACTTTTGAGCAAATCAGTCACTTGCACACTGCCCGCGATCATCTTGCTCCTTTTATGGTGGAAACGCGACCGCATCAGTTGGCATGACATATGGCCGCTGGTCCCGTTATTCATTCTGGGGGCAGTGCTTGCGACAACAACTACCTGGATGGAGAAGCACCATGTGGGCGCTCAAGGCCAGGAATGGGCATTCTCCATTATAGACCGCTGTCTCATAGCAGGGAGGGCCCTGTGGTTTTACGCCGGCAAGCTTGTGTTTCCTTACAGGCTTAGTTTCATATACCCCCGATGGCAGATCGATTCAGGATGTTGGTGGCAATACCTTTTTCCCGCGTCTGCCATGGCCGTGATCGTCTTACTATGGTTGCTGCGAAAACGCATAGGAAAGGCGCCGCTTGTAGCAGTCTTGGCCTTTTCAGGCGTCCTGCTGCCGGCACTAGGGTTTATCAACTTCTATCCCATGCGATTTTCGTTTGTGGCGGACCATTTTCAGTATCTGGCAAGCATAGGCCTGATCGCCCTTTTTGCAGGCCTTCCCAGCAAAACCATCGGCTCCGTTATAAATATTGTCATCCTTGTCATCCTTGGGGTGCTTGTCTGGCAGGGGGGCCATAAATACAAGGATCTAGAAACCCTCTGGCGTGATACTATCTCCAAGAACCCCGGCTGCTGGATGGCACATAATAATCTTGGCCTTGTCCTAGAAGATCAGGGGGAGAGGGCCGAGGCCATCAGCCATTATCAGGAGGCCTTACGGATAAGGCCGAACTATGAAGAGGCACATTACAACCTGGGGCTTTCCCTGGAAAGGCAGGGGCACATAGCCGAGGCCATCGGGCAGTATCGGGAGGCATTACGGGTGAGGCCAACTTTCGAGGCCGCGCACAACAACCTAGGCCTCGCCTTAGAAAGACAAGGAAAGGTCAACCTGGCCATCAGCCATTATTATATGGCCCTGCGAATAAACCCGAATTTTGAAGAGGCCCACAACAACCTGGGCCTTGCCCTGGTCAAAATTGGCAGGCTAGATGATGCGATACGCCATTTTCATGAGGCATTGCGGATAAATCCCGATTCCATAGGGGTCCACAACAACCTCGGCCTGGCCTTAAGAAAACAGGGAAAAATAGCCGACGCCATCGGACAGTATCGGGAGGTCTTACGAATAGACCCCGGTTCTGTCGAGGCACGAGGCAATTTGGGCCTATGCCTGGCACAACAGGGAAGGTTGACTGAGGCGATCAGACAATATCTAAAGGCGTTGCAAATAAGGCCCGATTCCGCTGAAATTCATATCAACCTGGGTAACGCCTTGGTTGGCCAGGGAAGGCTAGATGATGCAATAGACCAGTATCAGAAGGCCCTGGCTATTGATCCTTCGTTCATTCAAGCCTTAAATAATCTGGGCGTTGTCTATACCAGGAAAAAAGAATACAAAAAGGCCGTTTCTACATTTAAAAGACTGCTGGAGCTTCGACCGGATATTGCGAGTGCATACTATAATATCGTACGGATATATTCAAAACAAGACAAGGTCAAGCAATCGTTTGATTGGCTCAAAAGGGCCATTACCAGGGGCTATTTAGACTGGAACATCATAAAAACAGATAAGGATCTGGAAAATTTTAGGCGATCTTCATATTATAAAGACCTATTAGAAGACCACTGAGGTGAAATTTCCAATTTGGCAGCCATGACCTCTGATAATACCCATAAAAGGCCTATTCACTGCACGCGGCATGATGTCTTGATCTGCCTGTTTCTTATTATAGCAACCCTTTCTAT
>CAYYPQ010000025.1:0-45053 GCA_964473615.1 uncultured Desulfobacteraceae bacterium | reverse complement strand
ACGATTTATCACCGCACATTTTTTTCTTGACAGGAGCATTATAGGATGTCCCCCTTGGCTTCAAAGAGTCAAAAGCAGATTTGACCCCTTTAAGATATCGCAGGTTCAGCTTTTAGGTCTGCGAGTCTTTTAAAACCTTAGTCGTTTTGGAACCAACGTTTTTCATGTTAAGACCAGGCCTCTAGTTTTGCTTTTCTCCTGATCTAACATCTACCATAATTTTCTCTCGTCTGTTTTGTCTTCAATACCCCAAAAAAAGAGGCTCTTGATCAAGCTGCAGTTTTATAGACGTGGACATCTTTCAAATTGCGAGTGGATTCTAGAGGCAGGTCTTGAGACTTGACTTTCAATGCTAATCTCTTTAGTCTAAGAATAGGATCTTATGGGGATTTCAACAAAAGGCTTGAAGGAAAATTGAGGAGTCAATGGTGCCGGAGAGATTAAGAGTAACTTCTGGAGTTAGCCAACTGGACCACCTTTTGGGAGGAATTTTTATTGGTGACAATGTGGTGTGGCATGATTACACTGGTAGCTTGGCCTACCCATTCTGCCTAAATTTCATTCAAGCCTCTCAGGCGCAGAACAAACCCATCATCTACGCAAGCTTCGATCGCTCACTCAAGAATCTTCTAGAGGTACTTGGGCCTTTGGCTAATACTCCATTGCTAACCATCCTTGACTGTTTTACTCACGGCAAAGGGTCAAGTTCCGAGGTGTTCCTTAATTTTTATCGTGAGAGAGAGTCTGAATTACGCTGCAAAATCGTTAAAGTGGATGAGCCCAGGGAAACAAAGCAAGTCATCGATGCCTTATATGGTATCCATGGCAGCCTGGAAGGCGATGTTCGCTTCGTTTTTGAAAGCATTACGGGAATGCAAAGTCTATGGGCAGGTGAAGAGCATGTTCTTGACTTCTACTCCCGCTCCTGTCCCAGGCTGTACGACTTGAATACCATAGCTTATTGGATCCTTGAAAAGCGAGCTCACTCTCAGCGTCTCAGAGCCCAAATAAATCAAATTGCCCAGGTAGTTATTGACCTATCCATCAAGAGGGGTGTGACATCTTTAACGATCCACAAAGCTGGAGGCCGAATTCAGGATACCCTGAACAAGCCTTTCAATTACTGGCGAAAGGATCTTCACGTCACTTTCGATGATGAAAGACGGACCCCTGGCCGGATTGACATAGGTATTCGCGTCAAGGAGCTGCGTAAAAAGCGAGGTATTTCCCAGACAGAATTAGCCAAATTGGTAGGGGTTACACCAAGCTCTATCTCCCAAATTGAGAGTAACCTTATATATCCTTCCTTGCCTGCACTCCTTAAGATGGCTGAAGTTCTCTTCGTAGAGGTGAATTCTTTTTTCCAGCAATCAATTGAATTAAAAAATCGGATAATTTTTCCTTCTGAGGAGGCGGTAGAAATAAAATTCCCCGATTTTCCGCAAGGGAGCATTCGAGCCAAACTGCTGACTCCTGTAGATTTGGAGCCTAAAGGAGAACCTTACGTAATTGAAATCCTGCCCAACCAAACACTGCCTTCCCATTTTTTCATTCATAAAGGGGATGAAGTGGGCTATATATTGTCCGGTAAATTGTGGGTGAAATTGGGAGAAGCGGTCTACACTGTGAAATCAGGCGATGTGATTTACCTGACTTCAGAAATGCCCTCTCAGTGGAAGAATCTTGGCCCCAGTGTCGCTAAACTTCTTTGGATTAAGATCAAGTAAATTCAAAGACTTAACTTAAATGATCGATGGGCATTTTTATCCTTGACAATTAGTAATACTAAAGATACAATATATTTTGTAAGTCTTGGTAATAAGGATGGCTTTAAATGTCTTTGTGATTGACTTGAATATAGGAAAAACGAGAGGAGTACATTATGAAAAATGGGCCGCAGGGTATGATTCATGCATTTGAATTTGGATGTCAAGCACCATTGAAATTCTATGAGCACTGCGCCTCTTGTCCCCGGTTTGGCAAAAATTGCAATGACCTGAGGTTGGGCAAGGCGATATTGAGAGGTGAGAAAAGGCTTGTTTACAATACGAAAGACCATGATGATGGGAGTGTCCATGCCAGCTCCTTTAACTGCGCGGCTCCTCTTTATTATTATGAAAAGAGCAGAAGCGCCTGCGGTCACGAGGGTCGTTGTAGAGAAGAAGGTTTACTCCTGGCCTTGCTTTCCGGAAGAAAAGAATTGACCTACAGTCAGAAAATGCCCATAGAACTACCTCGCGTGAAGAAACGCCACAGGACTGCAAAGACGAAAGACGTTGAGCCTAAGATGTTTTACGTGAGATAAGAGACAAATGGGCAGGCATTTAAAGATTAGCAAGGCCGCTAATTGACTTCCATGGTCTCTTTCTCAAAAAAGCAGTGAGCACGCTACCACCTCCCCGATAAAAGAGAGTGCACAAAAAAATCAAATCTTCGTTTACAATAATCATCCCTAACATCTTCCCGAGTTAATTATTGGGACATATTGCACTCATCTGCTCTATTGTCCCTTTTTCTAATAAAATGGAATTAGGTAGCAGGCAATGCCTTGGGATTTTTTTTCTGCTAGATCTTTCTATCTTAGAGGCAAATCAAGATATTGTATCTTGTGAAAATGGTTGCAATATCAGTGTGGCTGCTATTAGTCATTAGCCAAAGCATACCCGGAAAGGTTATGACTTGTATTACAATCTTATACTCTGAAGAGACCAAATTTCTGCATTAGTTTTTCGTCGTTGGGATTGGTATATTCTGTATTACATGCAATGAATTGAATCAATCAAATCTAAAGATATCCATGCCATCCTACAACATACGCAAATACTGCGATACCTGCCATCTACTACAGGTTTATTCAAAATCCTAAATCCTGCGATATCTCCAACTATCAGGTAAATATCAGTTTCGACAATTTTTGTGATATTCGATTTAAATCGCAGTTGTGAGGGTGAATCCAGCAGAGCGAATTCACCCTTTCATTTAGCTGTATAGAGTTTCAATCCATTTCAGTGTAAGGGTCAAATCTGCTGTTGACTGTTGTTGTGATCGATGTTAATTGGATTTTATGAGCAGGCCATTAAGAATACAATATCCAGACGCATGGTACCATGTGATGAACAGAGGACGAAGGGCGGAATCTGTTTTCCTGGACAAACAGGGCTACTCCATGTTTATCGAGCTTCTTAAAGAAGTGGTTGATATGTACAAGGTGAGGGTTGCCGCTTATTGTCTCATGCCCAATCATTATCACCTCTTGATTCAGACTCCAGGTGGAGACCCTGCCAGATGCAGAGAAGATAAAGAGGGCAATATGTAATGCCTACGGAATAGAAGAAAGTTCACTTTTGTCATCAAGGAGAGGAGTTTTGAACGAACCGAGGAATGTTGCCATCTATCTTGCAAGACATCTTAGAGGAGAAAAACTTGAAGAGATTGGCGGGCAGTTTGGCATATCCAAGTACAGCTCTGTGAGCAGCGTTATTGAAAAATTGAAAAGAGGCATGTCGACGGAACGGAAGCTAAGGGTGCGCGTAAAAAACATAGAAAAAACATTGAATAACAGTCAACAGCAGATTTGACCCCTCAAGACAAAATTCCCTAAGCCTTCTTTCTTGATCGGGTTGAATTGGGACGGCTGATTATATATATCACAGGCACAGATTAACCACAATTAGTTAAATAAATAATCATTGATTTCCTTTGGCCGGCGCTGGGAATTAAAACGCTAGATTGTATTGTTAAGTTTTTTATCGCGCTATCTTGGTAGGAATGGTTAGGACTGGAATGGGAGAGTACTTGAAAATTCTTGCATTTTGTCTATTTCGGATTCGTCAAAGTGACCATACCGGGAGCCAAAGGAACCCTCTTCTTTGAGTGCGTATAAGCTAGGTATCTTTGTCTGATATTTTTCAGACAATCAACTGACAATCAGTCACGATTCTTTAGACTTCTCGGATAGATTAGTCGGCCATAATATCTTCTTAAACTCCGAGCCGACACCTTCTCAAATAACCAGAAGCCCTGGTTCCTTAAAAAATTAATTGAGGAACCAAGGCATGTTGACGATTAGCTCTACCCTCCGGCATGAGGCTGAAGAACAGACGCATCGTCGACGCAGTTTTTCAGGTCATCATCGCTGATATTTTTGGGATCC
The DNA here is from genome assembly GCA_964473615.1 of uncultured Desulfobacteraceae bacterium. Classification (GTDB taxonomy): domain Bacteria; phylum Desulfobacterota; class DSM-4660; order Desulfatiglandales; family Desulfatiglandaceae; genus CAYYPQ01. The sequence goes on along the minus strand of CAYYPQ010000025.1, from coordinate 40,900 downwards.
TTTAGCTCATCTGCTGAACAGACGTATTCATTGCCGGCTTTGTCTTTTACCCAAACAAACTGTGTCCTTTTGGTGGGTGTATAAGTTTCATCTGCCATTTTAGTCCTCCTCTCTATAATTGGGGTTAAACTTCACACACATTGCTCACTTTTGAATTGAGTTCCATTGCCGAAATCTACGGGATTGATTTTATGAAAATCTCTTTCGACCTCCCCACAGTTCAGACCTTAAATAAGATATCTTATTTCTACTTTAAATTTTATATTCCTGAAGTCAAATCTTTTTTAAAAGAATATGAAGAAAACAAACAAATCTTCTGATATGTCCTTTAGGGCGCGCAGAATGATTGAATCAAATTCCAAGCGGTTTATTCATTCGAGTGGCTGTATGGATCAGTGTGGCATGAATCTGGGCGCTTTTTGGTTAAACGATCAGGCCCCTGAACAACAGGGCTTCCAGCTGCTTTGGCAATTCCTCTCAACATTCCGCTGAAGATCCACTGATGGATAGGATAAAGAGAGTACCAGTAAATCAGACCTAGAATCCCCCTAGGCACATATCTTGAAAGTTGCTGCAGTTCCGCTCGGCCATCTTCCAAGCGGTGAATCCGGAATTCAAGAGTCGCTTCACCTGGCAGTTTCATTTCGGAGAATAAGTGTAAGTGAAGAGGTGGTTCCACTTCCAAGACCCGAAAGAAATCGAGGGCATCACCCGAATGGAGATTAGATGGGTGTCGGCGACCTCTCCTTAAACCGATACCGCCCATTAGACGATCTATCGCTCCCCTAAGCCTCCATACAAAATCAGCGAAATACCATCCCGTGTATCCGCCAATTCTTACAATGGGTTTCCACACTTCTTCAGCCGTTGCATCTAACACCATACGGTAGCCGGATTCCATTATATTTCCCCCTGAATAGGAAGCATCTCCACAATGGACCCATTCAGGAGCGTCTAAGGTGCCTGCATCGGTCCAGCATGTCTCAACACACTCCTCACGGACTCGTCCCAGTGCAAGACGAATGGCCCGTGGGCAGCTAATCAATTCTTGAGGGATTATGGATCGGATTCGGTTTTCCTGGCATACGACAGGATTGCTCAGGCCTTCTGCCAGGGGTCTGGCGATAGTGGAAGGCACAGGTGTCACAAGATGGATCCAGTAAGAACTTAAACGGGGGGTGAGAAAGGGCACAGGGATAATCCACCGCTTAGCAAGGCCCGCCTCCTCAGCATAAATATCCATGAGGCGGCTATAGGTCAGGATATCAGGGCCACCTATGTCAAAGGTCTGGTCCATGATGCCATCGTGATCAAGGCATCCTTCCAGATAATTAAGTACATTTCTGATTGCAATGGGCTGAACCGGAGTACGTACCCAGCGCGGTGTCGTCATAACCGGCAGTCGCTCCACCAGATAGCGCAGGATCTCAAAGGACGCACTCCCTGAACCCAAAATCAAGGCTGCTCGGAGGTAGGTCGTGGGGACATCTCCTGCCTGCAGAATTCTAGCCACTTCAGCCCTGGATTGCAGGTGTTTACTCAGTGAAGGGCCCTCAGCACCAAGTCCACCCAGGTAAATGATCCTTTCCAAACCCGTTTTCGCTGCTGCTTTGGCCATATTCTGAGCGGCCTTTCTATCCGCCTGTGCAAAATCTCTATGACGAGCATTCATGGAGTGCACGAGATAGAATGCAGCCCAGCATCCATCAGTTGCTTTGAGCAAGGATTTATAGTCCAACATGTCCGCTTGGGCCATTTCCAATCCGGGATCTTTGGCCCATGGCCTGGATTTCAGTTTTTCTATTGATCGACCCACAACGCGTACCCTGTAGTTGGATTTCAGAAGTTTGGGAACCAATCTCCCCCCCACATATCCCGTGGGTCCAGTTATTAAAACAGGCTTTGAATGCATAGCTGATGGAATCCTTTTTGAATGAAGATGTGATATCACTATTTATAAGAACCAACAACTGTTTCGCAAGTGTTGTAGCATCCAATTCCGTTTGAAAAAAGTTTAACACTTTCAAAGTATACCTGATTCTTAAGCATTGTGCATCTCTTTTGTTTTTCGCCACTGTAAACGGATTGCTAAACCACGATGGCCTCATAATGAGAGAAACAGTTAGGACATGGGCAAATGCTGAGATACCAAAATTAAATGTGATAGGGGAGTACCAAATTTTATTAACAGCTTAGGGGCAGTGGAAGTGTCCAGCGAATCAGCTTTTCCATGGTTTACACGTGATTTCTCAATTGTAGGTCGATTGGATAAGGATTGAGAAAGGTCTGTTGTGTGAGGTAAGGTTGTTTGTATTTCCGCACATAATGATTTATCAGGGTAACAGGAACGATGACAGGGATATGTCCGGAGCGATATTGTTTTATGATTTCAAGGATTTCCTGTTTTTCATCTGCTGATAACTGTTTCTTGAAATAGCCCATCATATGCTGGAGGACATTGGTATTTTTCCTAATTGTGGATTTCAGTTTCAATGCCTCCATCAGAAGGGTCTCATAGTCCTTATAAAGCTTCTTGACAGGAATTTCCTTCCCCCTTGCGATCATTCTGCCCATCATTCGGTAATGCTTTTCACTATGGGAGAGAATCAGAAGCTTATTCCGAGTATGGAACTTAACCAGGTGCCCAACATTCCATCTTTCGTTGAGAACTTCCCGCCAGTGTTTCATCGCAAAGATGCGTTCAATAAAGTTCTCCCTCAGCTTTGGATCATGGAGTCGTCCATCTTCTTCAACGGGGAATAAGGAAAAGTGCTCCATAAATATCTTGGCAAATATGCCGCTCCCCTTTTTTATGGGCATCCCTTTTTCATCATAGACCTTTACCCTTTCCATACCGCTGCTGGGAGAGTTGCTCTTAAAAATAAAACCGCATAGATTTTCCTTTTCAAGCTCCTTTATTCTTTTTTTTGCCCATCTGACCATACGGTGTGTATGATCCACGCGGGTATTTCGGGTCAGCAGACGGGGTGAGGCTGGGTCTCCTACCAGCCGCATGCTTTCGCGGGGGACCCCAAGACCACACTCCAACTCTGGACAGACCGACACGTAGTTCACATACTGCCCCAACGTATATGTCAGAAACCGATCCAGTTGATGCCCGCCGTTATAACGCACATTTTCCCCCAGCAAACATGCACTGATACCCAGTTTAATGCGCCCTTCCATGATTAATTCCTTATAGCCTCCTGTTAAAAAAACCATTGAAAGCATATCAATAGCATATATACGAGGCAACAAAAAAAGGTGGTTGGTTCGCTATCAATATGCTAATTAAATGTCCATTAACAATTCCGCTAAAGTCACCTTTTTTGGGAATCCAGAAAACGGCAAATGAGGTAAAGTATCTTGAAAATCGAAAGTGAAGTTCCTCCCATTCGCATCTGGAAGGCCGACGATAATGGGATCAATCCAGAAGGTGAATTCGTTCTCTACTGGATGATTGCCTTTAGGCGCTCACACTGGAACTTTAGTCTTCAAAGGGCGGTCGACTGGGCAAAAGCGCTAAGGAAGCCCTTGGTTATTCTTGAGGCTTTGCGCTGCGGGTACAAATGGGCGAGTGATCGGCTCCATCGATTCATATTGGATGGTATGGTTGATAACATGCATCAACTCAAGAAACACAATGCCTATTATTACCCTTATGTGGAGTCTAAATATGGTGAAGGAAGGGGCCTCCTTGAAGCACTCTCTGCAAAGGCCTGTGTGGTGATTACCGATGACTTTCCGGCCTTTTTTATCCCTCGAATGGTGGCGGCCGCATCCAGAAAAATACCTATTCTCTTCGAGAAGGTGGACTCAAATGGTCTGCTTCCCATTCGAGTCGCAGACAGGGTTTTTACAACCGCCTATAGTTTTAGACACTTTTTACAAAAGACCCTTCCCGACCACCTCCTTGATCTTCCCAAGGCCCATCCTCTCAAAGGCACAAGGCTGCCAAAGCTGAAGGGTATGCCTTCAGCCATCCGGAAACGTTGGCCTATCGCCACTCCTCCTTTACTCGGGCGTGATTCGAAAATGCTAAACACTCTCCCTCTTGACCACGAAGTGGGAATCGTTGAGCAGCGAGGGGGACCCGTAGCGGCACAAAAGGTATTAAGTGAGTTTTTACTGAATCGCCTCAACTCTTATCAGGAGAAGCGAAATCAGCCCGAGGAAGAAATCGCAAGCGGGCTGTCCCCCTACCTCCATTTCGGCCACATCTCTGCACACCAGGTTTTTCACGAAGTTGTGGAAGGGGAGGGCTGGTTTTTTGATCGACTATCAGGCAAGGCTACGGGGAGTAAAAGCGGTTGGTGGGGAATCCGTATGTTTGCGGAGGCCTTTCTGGATCAACTGATCACCTGGCGTGAACTGGGGTTTAACATGTGCTGGCAGCGAGGTGATTATGATCAATATGGGTCATTGCCTCCATGGGCCCGTGAAACCCTAAAGGTCCATGAGAAGGATAAAAGAAAATTCACTTACACATTGAAAGAATTTGAAGAGGGGATTACCCACGATCCCCTTTGGAATGCCGCACAAACGCAACTCTTGAGGGAGGGCAGGATTCACAATTATCTCAGAATGCTTTGGGGAAAGAAGATTCTTCAGTGGTCCAATACGCCAAAAAAGGCATTGAAGATCATGATTGAACTCAACAACAAATATGCCCTGGATGGAAGAGATCCAAATTCCTATAGCGGTATTTTTTGGGTATTGGGGCGCTATGATAGGCCCTGGGGTCCTGAAAGGCCCCTATTTGGAAAAATCCGGTATATGAGTTCTGAAAACACGGCAAGAAAGGTAAGCGTCAAAGAGTATATAAAGAGATATTCCCCATGAGCGTATTTATTCAAGAGCTTAAAAGGCTTCAGCCATGCCCCCATAACCGCCGCTGGCTCTTTGTTCTCTGCGATCAGCTATCAGATCAAATCGCTCCGCTTTCTCGGGAGGATGATGTGATTTTCTAGGGTTGTGATTTACCATTCATATGGTCCGAGCTTTCAAGGGTTGCTTCTCCAACAATAACAATACCTAGATATCCATCCACTGTAATGCTATCTCCCGTGTGTATCCACCGGGCAGCATCTGTTACACCCGTGACGCAGGGGAGTCCGTATTCACGGGCGATGATCGCTCCATGAATGAGCATCCCTCCTCTTCTTTCTACAACACCAGCAGCAAGGGGAACCACAAGTGTCATGGCAGGATCCACAGCGTCACAGACCAGTATTTCGCCGGATTTGAACCGAAAAAGCTCTTCAGGTTTAAGAATCATTCGCGCCTTTCCAAAGGCGATACCGGGGCCGGCCGGTTGACCCACAATCTGTCTCGCCCTCAGTTTAGGATCTTTTTTCTCTGGTCCTTTGGCGGAATAGGGCCTTTTCCGGGGAATGAAATTTGGTTTCCTTAAGGCGTTTATCACTTCATTTTTATCGAGGTGTCTCATATCCCGTTTTAATCTATCATTAAGGCGCCTTTTTCCTTCATCCAGAGAAGCGACCATCTGTCCTTCGATCTTGCCCAGATATATATTATCATCATCCCTCAGACGGTAGCTCGAACGAGCCAAATCAATCAACTCAATGGCAAAGTTTCTTTGATCATCTTCGAACCGCGACAGAAAATCTTTCTCAAGACCCTTGGTTTCTTCAGACTTGAAAGCTTCCTTTTCTTGGAATGCCATCGCGAGGAGTAAATCCAGGAACTGCCTAGGATCCTGAAATAATCTGGCTTTTCCCCAACCGAGCCCACCGAATTGATCATAAAGGGAATCAAATTCCTTTAAGAATTCGGGATCACAGTTTTGAATCTCTTTTGATCTTAGGCACTTGGCAAGCTGAGAATCTTTTCTAATTCTTTTCGCCAAATCTTCCAAAGCCCTATTTCTTTGGATGCTAACCATTCCTGTCCCGATAAGAATCTTCGTAAACTCAAAGGGGTCATTTGGCTTCATGACATCATTGTAGACCTGACCAAACAAACGCATTCCATGGGCAAAGGGAATGCAATCCTGTCTGTATACCTCCAACCAGTCATCATAGTGATGGGCCCTGATCTCAATTTCGTCAGCAAGTTTTTCATCTGTAAGTTCGTTTAAGTCTAGGCTTGCCCATTTAGCAGCCTCTTCTTCCATAGCAGGGATATGCTCCTCCTCTATCATCCTCCTCAATTGCTTTAGGTTGTCAAAGTTCCTGTGGAGACTGAGATACCATGGTCTTTGGTCATGCTTCGAATCCGGTGGTGTTGTTATGGGCCGGGCCTGCAGTGCATAAAGGGTATTGCCTTTATAAGTCCACTCTACATCCTGTGGCCCGCCGAATGCGGATTCAGCCTCTATTGCAAGTTGAAAGGCCTCAGAGATCTCCTCTTTTGTTAGCGGGGGGAGGTCTTTCAAGTCAGTTGTCAGCGTTTCAAGCTTGACACCTTTATCTGAGGGCCGGAGGGCATTTTCCCTCAGAGCAGGGCTATGGGAAAGAATTCTCCCCGTCTTTCGGTTCAGGATCCATCGATCCGGATGAACCGTCCCATCAACTAAGCCCTGATTCAAACCATATACTGCCTCGATAACGGCTTGAGATTCTTCAACAGGACTTTTTCCAAAAACCACTCCTGAACGCTCGCCATTGATCATCTCTTGGATAACCACAGCCATGGCACTTTTTTCAATATCAAGACCCAATTCCCGCCGGTAAAGCAATGCCCGGTCAGACCAAAGAGAGGCCCAAACAAGGCGGATATGTTCCAAAATGGCTTCTACGCCTATGATGTTGACAAATGATTCATGAAGGCCCGCAAAAGAGGTTTTTGATGAATCTTCTCCAGGTGCAGATGATCTCACTGACACGGGTTTGCCTGAAAAGAGTGAATCAATGGGTGGCAAGATTTCCTGTTGTAGATCATATGGAATGGGCGTCTTCAAAAATGCATTACGAACTCTGAGGGCGGTGTCCCATATCTCCTCCCATCGCATCTCTTCAAACCGTTTTCTATAGACCTCCATCATGATTCGATTGCGAAGACCCGTTAATTTCACATATCGATCATAGGCCTCAGTGGGAATACAGACGGCTTGGGGAACATTCATCCCCCTCTTTGCCATTACGGCCAAGGCAAAACCTTTCCCTCCCACAAATGAACGGTCCTGCGCTTTGATTTTGTCGAGGAGTAAAACAAGATTCATGATGTTGTTAGGTGGATTTCTATAACATTTTGGAAGCGTGTAACCAGATAATAGGTGTCCACACTAATTCTCAAAAAGGCACAACTTGGAGCGGTCACGAACTCTTTAAGTTGGGGATGCCTGGTGAGATAGATATCTAAAAATTTTTTTTCGCGTTTTTTGTCAATTTCTTCAGCACGACCAGAAACGGTGACGGCCTTGGCCTGTCTGAAATCCGTGGCCTGATTCGAGCGGTTGTCCACAAGCATCGCCACCCTGTGGTCGGCAGTGAGGTTGGCATATTTTCGAGTTGCGCGGGTTGTGGCGAAAAAAAGGCTTTTGAGATCATCACTAAAGGCGAACGCCACAAGGTTCGCATAGGGATTTCCATTGTTTTGCGTTGCCAGCACAGCCAGCGGTTGGGATTCTAAGAGATTTTTAAGATCTTTTTTCACAGTTTTCAGGTCTTTCAATACTTTTCCCATAATGCTTATCCTTATAAACAGAGTCTTCAAGCCATTAAAAAAACCGGTATCTCTAAGGCGGCGCGCTAAAAGGGGGCCATTATCCTTTCAATACCAGGGGTTTCAAATGCTCCATAGTATATTAATTGAAAAATATCAACTTTTTAGATAAAGGCTTTTTAACTGTTCGATGATTAGGTCGAGTCATTCCCCGAATAACGGGATCTTCGACCGGTGTGGTCAAATAAAATGCGATAAGAAGTTGCTTTTTGAGATAGGACTATAGGTAATTTTGCCTTTTGTGTCAAAAAAGGGGTCTGCCTTTGACTCTTGCTTTATTTTGATATGCTGGTTCCATGTCTAGACCTTAAGGGTTCTATATTCGGATGCTTGTTATCACATGGTGAACCCCGCCAGACGCGGGGAAAAGATCTTCGCAGGAGACGAAGACTATTGGTTTTTTGTTGATCTTCTTGAGGCGCAGAGGAACTTAAAAACGGGTACAAAATTTAGCTGAAAAAATTACCAACAGTCAACAGCAGATTTGACCCCTTTAGATAACCCTCCGCCTTTTCCACTATTTTCCTGTTCTGCATCCAACCTGTCAAGACCCAAAATCAGGTGCAAATGGAGACGTCCTGAAAGCGCCGGTTAGAACCGGCATAGAGTAGGAGGTATGTTTCCAGTATTTTTTCCACAACCAGTTAGTGCCGAACGCCTGGTAAGCCCACGGCAATGCCGTGGAGACTCCCAGAGTTTGATGTTTTAGGGAACATACGAAAGCCTTCCCCATGTAAGGCGCTAGATGTTCAAGGAAAACGAGGTTCTCGAATGGAAAGATATAGGCGAGGCATGCAAGATATGGTATGTAAGGGCAGAAAGAACTAAAAATTGTTCAGAGGTCACAAAAAGAGATTGTGGATTTGAGAAGGGCAAAAGGGATAATATATGGGCTAGCCTCAAATCGACTGGCTAGGAAAAAGGAAGGTCCTTGAGCACTGTTCAAAAGTGAGGTGAAACATGAGGTTGCATCATGTGGCTGTTGTCTGTGGGTCCCGGGAAAACGCGGACCTTTTTTACCGGGACCTCCTGGGGCTGAAGCCCGTCAAGGACCAGGTCATTGACAGAAACCTGTCGGAGGAGATCTTCGGGATGGCCTGCGACTGCCGGATCATTTTTTACGCAAACGAACGTTTCGCCGTAGAGGTATTCGTGCCGGCCGGGCCCGTCGAAAGGCGTGCGAGTTTCCGGCATATCTGCCTGGTGGTCCCCGACCTCGCCGGCTTCGAGACCGCCTGCCGTGATGCGGGAATGGATGTGAAGCGGATTGCGCGGGGCGAAGGGCATCTCACCTTTGTTCGGGATCCGGACGGCAACTTATTCGAGATAAAGGAATAATTCGCCTGTCCCCTTTTAATGGAGGCTGCCCGTTAATTGGATAAGAATTGAGGAGATGACCACTTGACTTTTATTGAAATCAGGTTATTATATAAATAATCATATGAATCCCGTCCTTAATTGGCGGGCAGGTTTCGTTCTAAAGGAAAGATCCATTTGTCAAAGTGGCTACCTGAAGGCTGGAACTATGATAATTTTTGAAAGGAGGGTATCACAATGGCTAATGGAACTGTAAAGTGGTTCAGCGACCAAAAGGGCTTTGGTTTTATTGAGCAGGAAGATGGGCCGGATGTATTTGTCCATCATTCTGCAATCAATGCGACCGGTTTTAAGTCCCTTAATGAGGGTGACCGCGTTACTTTTGACATAGAGCAGGGCCAAAAAGGCCCCGCTGCTGGAAATGTCAACGTGGTTTAGTTTAGTAATTTTGCGCTAAAAAGGGCATTCCATGGAATTATCATGGAATGCTTTTTTTATTTGATCAACCCGCCAGGCCCAGATCGCCCCATTCATATTGGACAATGGCAGTTATGGTGAGGGCCGCGGTTTCCACCCTCACAATCCTTCTGCCTAATAATGACACCGGAATAAACCCGTTGGAACTATGGGACGTAGTTGACCCCGATTGTCTCCTCGCCTTATGGGACTGAATTCCTGACGGCTCGTCACCTACGAAACAACTCCGCATTCCGCCCAAAAAATGAGAGAATCCTTACCCACAAAAATGTTCGGAGTCTTTGGCGATTACAGAAGTTGTCATATGGGGGACATCCCCAAGTTTACAAAGGGGGTGCCCATCGATTGGTGGAGCCATCGTAGGACCAGCAGTAAGGGAGTGCCTTTCTAGAAGTGTATTGGGGATTCTCTGCCCACAGGAGCATCTGTTTGTGTGCTTCATTCAATTGTCTGAATTTTTCAGAATTTCCACCCATGTCCGGGTGGTGGATCTTGGCCATCTTCTTGTATGCAGACTTTATTCTGATTGTTTTCTCATTGGAGGACAGATCTTTCCTGTCAAGTTTGAGGACCTTTAGACACTTATTCTCATATCCAGATAGCCTGGGACGCGACTTATTATTTGGTTTGATATCACAAGGATCGATATCTCTTCTGTGATTTTTTTTGAGCAGAAAAAGCGAGGCATAGCTCTTTGAATTATTGTTATCAACCATGTGATACCATTCCCTGCCAGATTTGAGGATAAGATTCTTGAGGTCCTCCGCCGGCTTTTTGCCTGGAGTCCTCTTGCAGATGAACCTTGAAATTCCTTTTGACCATACGGGGATTAAATCCAGGATCACATGGTCATGGGTAAAAGAAAAGGAGGCATATCTGGCGTTAAATGTCCTGAGCAGGCCCTTTGAAAGTGAAAGGACCCAATTGATTTGTTGACGGCATTCCTTTGAGCAATAACGCCTGCTGGGTTTTATCAGATCCGTCCCGCATGAGAGGCACCTTTTGGGCCTATCGGGCTTAATGCCTTTAGAGGACTTCTTGCGGGAGATTTGATTTCTTGGGGTCGCCATAAGATTCATCCATCCAATAACAACAGCACTGGTGCATCTATAAAGCAAGCGTAAGTTATTATTTATCTTAAAATATCTGAAAAATCAAGCAAATCTAGACCTCTTCTGGTGTAAATGAAATCACGCCATCGATTTTGTCCCTGTCGGTGAATATCATTGCAAGCCTATCTACCCCTAAGGCGATGCCTGCGGCTTCTGGCATATGCTCAAGCGATTTCAGAAATTTTTCATCCATCTTATATAACCGCTTTCCAAGACGACGTCTACGGATCAATTCTTTTTCGAATCTAACTCTCTGCTCCTGTGCGTCATTCAATTCAGAAAATCCGTTTGCCAATTCTATGCCTGCAAGGTAAATCTCGAATCTCTCGGCAATCTTCTTGTTATCAGGACTCAAACGGGCCAATGAACTCAATAAGGCCGGGTAATCATATATAAAGGTCGGTCTTTTTGTACCTAAGTTTGGTTCGATCTCCTTGGCCATGGCGTCATCAAAGCGTCCCATCTCAATGGCCTTTTCCAGTGATAAAGAGGCATAGGAATCGAATGCCTCTTTCACCGTAATTTTTTCCCAGGGGCACGCAAGATCAATTTCCCTGCCCTGATAGTAAATTTTCCCCCCTGAACCCATTTCTTTGGAAACAAATAATATCAGGGCTTGAGACTCCTCCATAAGGGCATTGTAATCTATTCCTGTCCTGTACCACTCAAGGATAGTGAATTCGGGGAGGTGGCGGTCTCCACGTTCTCCATGGCGGAAGCATTTGGTAATCTGAAATATACGGGAATAACCTGCCGCGAGCAAGCGCTTCATGCACAGTTCGGGGGAGGTGTGGAGGAACATATCTCCAACTCCTATGGCGTCGATGTGGGCCTCTGGGGCAGGGGAGGGAATGAGGTGGGGGGTTTCTAACTCCAGGTACCCATGATTGATGAAAAACAGCCTGAGTGCCTGAATCATCTTTGCTCGCCGCCACAGGTGCTGGCTTCGGTTTGTTAGTCTCCTTTTCTCATGCAAAAAGGGGTTATTCTTTGACCCGGGTGACATACTCGCCCGTTCGCGTGTCAACGGTTATCTTGCCACCTTCTTCGATGAAGGGAGGAACCCTGAGCACATAGCCGCTTTCCAGGGTGACGGGCTTGCTATCACCTGCAGCGGAATCACCTTTGAGCCATGGATCTGACTTGGTGACCTTCAGGTTTACAAAGTTGGGCAGAGAAATGCCTATTGGTTTGTCTTCAAAGAAGAGGATTTCTACTTCCAGATTATCGGTGAGATAGTTTTTGGCCTCGCCCACCTGGTCATCAGAAAGATATGCCTGTTCATAATTTTCAATATCCATGAAGCAGAATTCATTTTCTTGCCCGTAGAGGAACTGCATCTTACGGTTTTCCAGGGCAGCCTGCTGAAAGGTGTCTACGGACCTGTAGGTGCGGTCGATAATGGCCCCTGTGATCATATTTTTCAGTTTGCAGCGATAAAGGGACTGCCCTTTCCCAGGCTTGGAGAACTGAAAATCAATAATGACATAGGGATCGTTTTCGATCTGTATTTTAAGGCCTCTCCTCAAATCACTGGCGTTGTACATGTTTACCATCCTCTTTATTCGGCTATTGCCCCGAGATTTATGGACTTCATATAAATAAAACGGCCTCAGGTCAAGGGAAAATCTGTTGCATGGAGGTGGATTTTGTGGGAGAAAGAGGCGCATTAGGGCCAGCGCAATTATCAAGAAGCAGAGGCGAAGTATGCTAATGCATACGATATTCATTTTTTACGATTTTTCAGAGGTGGTATTCATATGGAAATCAAAGAGGCCATTTTGGCGTTTTCGCAAAGTGAAAAGATCAAGACAGGGCTTATTTGGGCCTCACAGTTGCTTGAACTGCATAGGGGTTTGCCGGATTCGGAGAGAAGGGGTTCAGAAAGGACAATAAAGGCGATAGTCGATATGATAGCTAATGAAATTCGGCTCTCCAGTAGAGTCGCTGCCAATGCTTCATGGAAGGGGGTCGAAAGGGCTGTTGATCAAGGGATGATTATGATCAATTCCGGTGTGGCCTCTGAGTCTGTTGCCCATCTCACCTTGGCCCTAAGCAGGGTCACAGGCATTAGTCATGACTCGATGTCTTTCTTAAGGGAACGGGGGATGCTTTGAGTATTCCGCTAAGATGGCATTCGCCTAATCCCCGGATGTAATTGCTTGATCTGCTAACAATATTGAATTATTATACTTAAATCTTATGTTATAGGGGGACATTTAGATGCAGATACTGATTCTTTATTTTTCAAAGGGCGGTAATACCAGGAAATTGGCTGAGGCAATCGCAAGGGGTGTTGAAGAGGTAGAAGGTGTGAGTGTAGTTCTAAGAGAAACGAGCGAGGTCACCAAGGATGACTTTTTGGCTTCTGGCGGGATCATTGCCGGTTCTCCTGTTTATTTTGGAGCTATGGCGGCCGAATTGAAGAAGGTCTTCGACGAATTTGTTGGTATCCGCAAGCAGACGGAGGGTAAGATCGGCGCAGCGTTTGCTACCTCCGGAGATTTGACGGGTGGCAAAGAAACCACCATGATGTCCATTATTCAGGCCTTTTTGATATATGGAATGGTTGTCGTGGGAGATCCTATGTCAGCCACAGGACATTATGGGGTAGCCTGCGTTGGCTCTCCCGATGGCAAGACAGAAGAAAATGGCGCCAAGCTTGGCCGAAGGGTGGCGGAGCTGGCAAAAAGACTGAGCGAATAGATATGAGGTTAATCAACCATTGGACCAAGATATATTAAAAGAACTCCTGATACATTTGAGCAAAGGGGAGATAACGGTTGAAGAGACACTTGAAAGGCTGAAGGCACTACCATTTGAAGATCTTGATTTTGCCTGTATTGATCACCATCGTAGTTTGAGGAGGGGACTTTCAGAGGTCATATTCGGTGAGGGCAAAGAGGTATCTGAAATCATAGCCATCATGGAAAGGATGCTGGCTTGTGACGAGAATATCCTTGTTACACGCCTTTCCCCTGAGAAGGCGAGCAAGATAGGCAAGAGATTCAAGGGGTGCACCTATCATGAAAAGGCAGGGATGCTGACGCTTGTATCTCGCCGTATCGAGAATTCCGGGAGGGGCACTATTTTGGTCATGAGTGCGGGAACCTCTGACATCCCTGTGGCGGAGGAAGCCGTTATTACGGCCAGATTTATGGGAAATGATGTAGATACAATTTACGATGTAGGGATTTCAGGCCTCCATAGGCTCCTAGGCCACAGAGATAGGCTCATGCATGCCTCTGTTGTGGTGGTAGTCGCAGGAATGGAAGGTGCCCTTCCAAGCGTTGTAGGGGGACTGATTGATAAGCCGATAATTGCAGTTCCAACGAGTGTGGGGTACGGGGCAAGCTTTCAGGGAATAACCGCGCTCTTGGGGATGTTAAATTCCTGCGCCGCCGGTGTGACAGTTGTAAACATTGACAACGGATTTGGTGCTGGATATGCTGCAAGCGTCATTAACAGGACATAGCCCGGCTTTTCACGCACTCATAAGTGACTAAAGTGTCTAAAATTTGAAGTGCCTAAAGTTGTGGTTCGCCTTCGGCGGGCCAGTTTTGAAAGATCCGGTCAAGCCCAAATTTGATTAAAGGGGGTTCATCCGCATAATGAGCACGCTCAGAAAAAGGAAAAATCCTCTCAGCAACGACATGGGAATGGTCATAAAGCCTTTTCTGCGTTCCGGGTTTCCGGCCTGGTCATTTCAAACCGTTACGGACGGGTGATGCCTCCCCCCTCCACTGTTCTTCCCGTTCCTTCAGAACGGGAAGCCAGGGGGTCCCCCATTCCGTAACGGCATGAAATGACGAAGGCCTCCCAACAGTCACTTTGAAAAGGCTTCACGACCATTCTTCTTCGCGTTCCTGTTGGGTGTGTATCATTTCGTACTCATTAGCCGGGAGAACCTTAAAGGGGGAAGCCTTCGGCGGTAATTTTGGTGAACCCGTCGGTGAATTGCTACCTGTACCTTTCACGAATTTCCAGGACCATTTTTTTCAGCCCGGGTATAGCTCTTCGTTGGCCCGCGTCCCAACAGGGCAATAGGCAGTTGTTGTGAAAGAGTGGCTCAGCAGCAAGGTCATATGAAGAGTGGCGTATGGCCTTTTTCCATAATGCAGTATGGGGTATGGGAGAGTACTCGGAGAGGAAGGGCAATGCGCCTGTTTTTCCAACAAAGTCGATTGTCTCAATCACTGAATTTATGGATTGACCTGGCAGGCCGATCAGAACATAGGCCCCGATCTGGTTGTTGGTAAAGCCCGCTTTGAGCAGATTGTTAACCGCCGCTTCGAAGTCACCTTTGTCAACCTTATTGTCCAGGTCCCGATGAAGCAGGGGGTTCGATGTCTCAAGGCCAAGGCGTATGGTGCAAAAACCGGCCCTGTGCATGAGTCTGGCGATATCCGCGGTTAGTTCCTTGACGTGCAAGGCATTAGGCGTATGAAATCTAATATCAAGCTGGAGTCTTACAAGGTCTTCCAAGAGTATTGCCAGGTGGTTCACAGAGTCAACCAGAAGGGCATCGTCATAAAAGGCGAAATCATGCACCCCGTAATTCTTGTGCCAATAGAGAATTTCATCCAATACCTCCCCCGTGTGCCTGTGGGATATCTCAGGATCCAGGTAGTGGCTGGCGCAATATCGGCATCGATAGGGGCACCCGATCGAGGTGAGGAGGCAGATATAGTCTATCCGGCTCAGCATGTCGAATGCAGGGTAGGGGGTGTTTGAGTCCGGTAGGGTGCCGGGAGTTGGAATGCCATAATCATTTAGGATATCCAGAAGAGAGGACGGATCGCTGGCAGTCATAACGCAATCTGCCCGCGAATACTTGAGGGCATGATCATGGCATAGCCTGATATAATTTCCCCCAACTATCACCGGGACGTCGGGGTGAAGTTTCTTTGCCAGTGTTATGGCATCGATCACACCTGGGTACCAATATGTCATGATGGAGGTCACAAGTATGGCCCATGGCTTTGGCGCCTTGACCAGTTCCTGTTCAAATACCCTGGGGGAAAGGCCATAGCGGCTGTAAGTCCTTGGGATGTCTTTTAATGCCAAGGGCCTGGCCACCTTTTGTCTCCAGAATTTTCCTGTTCCATATGAGCGTCTTGTAGGCCTTTTTGCAGATGAATCGGCGACCATTCCGGGGTGATGAACATCCATGCAGTCGATCAGATGTATCTTGAAACCGCAATTCCTTAGATATCCTGCAAGGTATAGCAATCCCAAGGGCTTGGCCCATAGATCGTAGGCGGCAAAATCGTAAATCCAGGGATTGATGAGTATTAGTGAGGGTGTCATGATATCATAGGCCTGGCTCGGGCCATTCTAAAGACAGCGATGACCATTCAATCTATCGAAAGTTGGCAGAGGACCAGAGGCGTAATCCCGTGGGTATATACTGGAATAAGGGTGACACATGAAGGCCATAGTACAGAGGGTAAAGGAGTCTAGGGTAAAGGTCAAGGGCGCAACAGTAGGAGAGATAGGGTCTGGAGTCCTGATTTTTCTGGGTATAGGCAAGGATGATTCGGAAAAGGACAGTGATTATTTGGTAAACAAGATCGCCCATATGAGGATATTTCCGGATGCAAAGGGGTTTATGAACCTCTCGCTGTTGGAAACAGGTGGGGCTGCCCTGGTTGTTTCTCAATTTACCCTGTGGGGTGACTGTCGAAAGGGGCGCAGGCCCTCTTTTGCCAAGGCTGCCGGGCCTGAAAAGGCAATAAGGCTTTATGAACATTTTATCGGGCTAATGAAGACAAAAGGCATCCAGGTAGCTACCGGCCGGTTTCAGGAGATGATGGATGTTTACTTGATAAATGATGGCCCTGTTACATTAATGGTGGATAGTGCAAAGGAATTTTGAGTTGCCTGTCTAACCGCTGGATATAGGGAATGATCCTTGTCCCTGGGGGCGTTCCTTTTTGGCTCTTCTCTCAATCAATTGGGAGAAAGTGGTCAAGGATTCAAGGGTTCAAGTGTTTGTTTTCCAAAGAGTAACTCAGGTGGATAGACTGAAGGTAGAAGGCCGACTAAACACCTGTGTGGCCACGCTGATAGGACTTTTGCCAAATATTCAGTTCTTTGTAATTCTTAAGCACTTCACTCGAATCCTTGAATCCTTGACCCCTAGAACCCTTAGGGTCTCACCAACACTTTTGGAGAGGACCCTCCTTTCTTAACTTTGTGTGCTCAGTCGAGTTTTAGTTCTTTCTCAAGGATCTTGATCCTTGTTTGTACCTCTTCTAATGCCTTTGAGTCATTTATGCCCTTTTTTAGGCGCAGCTTGAGCTCAAGGAGCTCCATGGATTTCCGGTGATCTTGGCAATTGATATTCATGATTAGTCCGGTCGAATTTTTCTTTTTTTGTCCATCGGGGGATGGTCCAATTTGCATGTCCATACCAAAAGTGGTAAGTTCCCCAGGGTAAGGAAACGGCAACCCGAAATGGGCGTTTGGGGGTCAAAGGGAGGTCCAGGGTTTTTCTTGAAATCGAAGACATGAACGGAGGGCGAAACAGTGAGCAAGAGATTAAAAATTGCATCTATTCTGCTGTACTTGGTTTCGGCTTTGGCGATACTTGTCGGCATTGTCTATCTTGGTTCTTCCAGGATTATGCCCTATCATGAAAGGTACCTGGGGATGACTCATGAACAATTAGCACCCAAAGTTGGAGCCCTTCTGCTTATATTAATCAAAGGAGCCGGCGTTGCTTCGCTATCTAGCGGTATAACACTGGCGCTGTTAGTCAAGGGCCCATTCAATAAAGGAGATATTTGGGCCTGGTGGATAATCTTGGCGTTAACGCTTTTGTCTCTTGTCCCCGTAATGCTTTTGAGTATCAGCATGGGCCTTTATACACCGTGGTGGTTAGCTGCCATAATGATAATTATGGTTATTGTGGCCATGATCACGTCATGGTCAGAATGCAGCAGTTAGGCATTTCCCCTTTTGCCTTCTAGGATGGCCATGGCCATGCCCAACACCTTGTCAAACGGCTCATCACTGTCCTCCCTCAGGTGTAATGAGATGGCCTCGGCAGGGCAAGTGCTTGCACATAAACCACATCCAAGACATCTCTTGGTATCCACAGAAGCTCTATCTCCGAGCATTATGGCCTTGACCGGGCAACGGTCAAAACATTCTCCACAGCCTACACATTCATCTTCATCTATGACTGCCTTGAATAGTGCATTGAGGTATTTGTGTTTGTCATGCCCAAGTTTTGTTATCCCCTTTAGGGATGCACAACAACATGGGCAGCAGTTGCATATATTTGAGAGATGCTTGGCGTTAGCTCCGGCATGGACCAGGCCGGCCCTGTCGGCTTCCTGAACGACTCTTATTGCCTCTTCAGCGTCGATTTCACGACCCATTCCATTTTCGATATAGTATTCCGCTGCAACACCAAAACTCAGACATGTCTCTAAGGGATAATCACAACCGTTACCGCTCAGGCGTGCCTCCTTCCTGCAGATACAATCAGTAACAGAAATCTTTCTGGCCGCCTTGATTTCTTGTTCAAGCTTATGAAATGGCAGGAGAACCATTTTGTCAGAAATATTTCTTCCAATCGGAATAACCTTGAAGCCAGGCACATTGCTTGCGCCCATTTCTTTGAGATAGGCCGTGTCGTAATATTCTTTGAAGAGCAAGGCCAATTTTTTGTCTATTTTTTTTACTGAATACTCATACAGACCTATCATAAACGGGGCTGCATTATAGAAGGTATCGCCATCGCGTCGGATCCGAAAGATGAGACCTTTTTTGGACATAGATTCCAGTTTTTGCTTGAGCCCCTTTTCTTCAATCCCGGCCCGGTCCGCAATCTGGTCGACCTTTTCTGGAAAAGGGGTCAGCAGTACTGCCATCTTGGCCTCTTCTTCTGAAAATAGTCTCTTCAATATCTTGATCTCGACACCTGAAGGCGTCCTAGGAAACCCCAGAGGGAATTGATCCAGGAATTCGCGCAGTTTCAAATAGTGCGTATTCGACATGTCTCGGCATCTCCTCCCTACCCCTGATCCCCCTAGTCCGTGAACTGTTGGCGGTATTCATACATCAAAGAAAGCAGTTGCGCGATCTCTGAAAGGCGGTTGTATATTCTTATGCCTTGTTTGTTGAGATCACAGACCGCCTGGCTCTCCCAGGGGTTGTAATGGCTTCCTATCAGCACGGGAATGCCAGTTTCTTTTTCAAGTGCAGACAGGCCCGTGATCTGTTTTTTTTCAATTTCCAGAAAAAATTTCCACTCATCCGGGGTATCTTCCGTGTGCATTCCCGGTCTACCTATGCCATGCAAAATTAGCACATCCACCTCACCGGAAGAGAGCATCTCACGACCAAGTGCTAAAGGTATATCAACGGAGAGGAAAAGCCCGGAAGCGCCAAGATCAACCGGGTTTCTTGTTGAGGCCCTGGTTGGCATGCCCAGGGACCGCAAC
This sequence comes from uncultured Desulfobacteraceae bacterium, assembly GCA_964473615.1. Taxonomy (GTDB): domain Bacteria; phylum Desulfobacterota; class DSM-4660; order Desulfatiglandales; family Desulfatiglandaceae; genus CAYYPQ01. Next base: position 21,852 of record CAYYPQ010000025.1, on the reverse strand, counting down.
GCCCCCTGTAATCTTTGGGTGAATTCTGGGACCAGGAGTCCGGCCTCCTCCAAGGCGTCGGAGAGGGAGACCCCCCACGAACCACCCATGGTGATGATCCCAACACGTGGCCCCTTCATGGGAGGGTGTTCGATCAACGCATGCCCAAGGGGGAGTAGGAGTTCCATGGCGGGCGAAGTGATGATACCGGCCTGATGGAAGACACCCTTGTATAGGTCAATTTTCCCTGCGAGCGCGCCGGTATGGCTTTGTGCAGCGCGGGCACTGCCCGGGGTCCTGCCCGCCTTGTAAACTATTATCGGCTTTTTTTTTGATACCTCGCTCGCCACATCAATAAATCGTCTTCCGTCGCGGATGGTCTCAATGTACATAACAATACATTTCACATCAGGGTCCGTGCCGAAGTGGGAAAGGAAGTCGGTAATTGTCAAATCACATTCATTTCCGGTATGGATAAACTTTCCGACCCCGAGGCCCTTATCCCTGCCAGACGACAAAAGATCGTAAAAGGCATATCCACCCTGACAGACAGCGGCAATAGGAGTTGCCAGGAGATTGTCGGAGGAAGTGGCGGAGGCATTGAATGCGGCGTGGAGGTTGAATGTTCCGCTTACATTGGGCCCGAGCAGGCGCATACCATTGGATCGGGCAATCTGTGCAAGGGCCACTTGCCTTTGGCGTCCATCATCTGAAACCTCGCCGAATCCCGCGGTAATCATCGTGATCCCTTTGACTCCCTTTTGTCCGCAGGCAATGATAGTTTGTTCCACAGATTCCTCTGGAATGGTTAGTACAGCAAGCTCTACGGGTGCCCTTATATCTCTTATATCCGTGAATGCGGGGAGGCCAAAAACCCTGCGGGCCTGGTGGTTCACAGGATATATTTTTCCCGTAAAATTTAAGGAAAGCAGGCTTTCCATAATAAAGGAACCCCAAGACCCTGGCCTCTCGGTAGCGCCTATAACTGCCACTGACTCTGGACTAAGGAAAACGTCCAGCTCAGATTTTGTTTGCATTTTACCTCCTGATTATCCATGGTAAATCTACTACTGGCCAATATTTAAATTTCAAGAATCACCGTTCCTCTCTGGAGTCATGGTACCCCGGGAGCCGGGGCTTTTTGAGCTCTTGCCGCTGAGCAGGCTTTTGAGTGAGAGTCAAGATATATCAACCTTCGTTGCCAAAGGGAATGCGCCTTCCTTCTGGAGTATATCGGTAGAAGCCCTTTCCCGCCTTTCGACCCAAGCGACCTTCCCTTACCATTCTCTCAATCAGGTCAGAACGTGGGATCAGATCTTCTACCCCCATGTCTTTCATTGCCATACCTATCAACAGAAAGGTGTCCAGTCCTGCGTTGTCGGCAATCTCAAATGGACCCGCGTTCCAGCCATATCCCAATCGCATACCGGCGTCTACATCCTCCGGACTGGCTACGCCTTGGGCCACAAGGTCAACGGCCTCCCTGAAGGCCGCTGAAAATATTCGGTTCATAACGAAACCGGGGATCTCACGCCTCACTCGGACGGGTGTCTTACCCAGTGAATGGACAAAGGAGACCCCTTTTTCAAAGACTTCAGGGGAAGTTTTCTCACCGCTGACCACCTCCACCAGTTTCATCAGAGGGACAGGTCCGAAGAAATGGAGACCCAAGACGCGTTCTGGGCGCTTTGTGGCCTGTGCAATTCGAGAGATAGGTATGGATGATGTGTTGGTTGCCAACACTGTTTTTTCTGGTGCCAGTTTGTCTATTTCTTGAAAGATTTCCCGCTTGAGACTCTCGACCTCGAAGACGCACTCAATTACTAAATCTACATCTGTAACAGCATTGAAATCCGCCTCGAGAGTGATCCTGGCCAGGACAGTTTCGGGAGATTCCTTGATAATCTGTTTCGAAAATAGCTTCTCCAGGGTCCACTTTATCCCGCTTAAGGCATTGTCCAGTGTCTCATGTTTTGTATCGGCCAGGTGAACACTAAAGCCTGACTGCGCACAGACCTGGGCAATGCCTGACCCCATGAATCCAGCACCAATGATCAAAATTCTCTGCATATTCTTCCCCCTTTGACTCTCACTACCAGTTGTTAATATAACCTTTGGCGTGGATTATAATGGCTGGGCCATTACATTGCAATGACAACATGGCGCTCAATGTGTTCTTATCGGCCAAATTTTACATAACAGAATGGACCGGAATCTTCGGCCAGCACCCAGGAACCAGCATCTGGCATCGGTTTCCAGGGGCTGATAATCGTTGACGATTCGCAACACCCTGGCCCAGACCTGGCTGAATTGAGGCATTGCAAAACTTTTCCAGAGATAATTACAAACCAGCCTCTCCTGCAAACGTGTCTCTCGTCGCGCCAGGGCGGGCTTGGCTCAAAATTTACGATCTTGTGTTATATAGACGGCCTAGTGGGTCGAAAGCAGAATCAATGCCCTGTGATTTGGTTTGAAAGGATGGATGCTCTGACCGGGTGTGAAATTGGCGGTCTCATATCCGCCGACATATGCATGGAGGGACAGCTCCACGCCTGAAACCATCATATTTATCAGGTGCTTCTTTTTCTCTGGCGGTTCTCTCGTATAGTCCCATTTTTCATTGTCTTGGTATTTGGCGGTCTCTACTGTGTCGGCCTCATCATCTAAATACATATCTCCGCCGAGCCAGGTGTGGCCTTCAAACGAATAAGTGATTGGGTCACTGTCCTTAAGGGGAAAGGCGGGTGGGAGCAGCAGGTAATGAAACACTTCTGCAGAAATGTACATGTCGGGCACACCGATCACCAGCATGGTCTTGCCCCGGTCCACGCAAAAGGTATTTTCTCTGGGATTTGTGCTTGACGTCATCACGTCGAGGGTCAGGGGTTGAGCACAGTATTGGACGAAGGTACCATTTGCGTCTGACGTGATGCCTGATGCGTTGGTGTCCATGGTAATATAAAGATTTTTCACATAAAAATCCTTAATGTTGACATACCCTGGTCCATAGGTAACTGGGACACCCGATACCATCAGGGTCCCGCAATCCGAGTCGGCCCAGGCTATATTCATGATGTGCAGATCCACCGAGAAATCCACGACCCTAATCTCGACGCCACTTTGGCCTATAATGGAATCCATTTCGCTGTCTGTCATGGAATCCATGGCAAGAGAAGAAAAAGGGGCCGTAATCAAGGTAACTACAAGTAAGATCAAAAATATTGAATAGTTATTCATTCCCTTTGCCCTTTCAAGGGCGCCCTCTGGGGGGTCATCAAAGCAAGGTGTCTCTAGATATAGGGTAAGGTGGTTGTAATCACCAGAATAAGCTTTTGAAATCATATCAAAAAATTTGAACTGTGTCAACGAAAATCCGTACCTTAGAAAAGGCCCTACGGACTTCCTCAAAACCCTTTCAGGGTCTAAAATTTGGTCTACTATTTCCGCTATATTTACTACAAAATTGTCATATAGTTATATGCATCTCTGTTTTTATTAGCCTGTAACTTACTGTTTTTTCATTTAATAAAATCTTTGTTCGATATGGCATGTGTTTTGCTCTATTTCGAAGAAAATACTATTGGAGGTGAAATATGGTGAATGGTGCGGATACTGCCTTTATCTTGATTTCAGCGGCCCTGGTCATGTTCATGACTCCTGGCCTAGCGTTGTTTTACGGCGGGATGGTTCGCTCTAAGAACGCCCTAGCTACTATTATGCAGAGTTTTATCGTAATTGGTGTCATAACTCTTGAATGGATTCTCTGGGGTTATAGCATGGCCTTCGGTCCCGATAAATTTGGGCTTATTGGAGGACTGGAATGGTTTGGTCTGAGGGGAGTGGGGCTAACACCCAGCCCTGTATACGCCCCTACGGTGCCTCATGAGGTCTTTATGATTTATCAATGCATGTTTGCGATCATTACTCCTGCCCTCATAACAGGTGCCTTTGCGGAGAGGATGCGATTCGGTCCTTTTCTCCTTTTTAGCGTATTGTGGGCCACACTTGTCTACAACCCTCTTGCCCACTGGATATGGAGTAATGGCGGCTGGCTCAGAAATCTAGGTGCCCTTGACTTCGCAGGCGGCGTTGCTGTCCATGTCAGTTCAGGCGTAGCAGCTCTTGCCGCTGCAATTGTCTTGGGGAAGCGAAAGGGATATGGCACTGAAAACCTTCGACCTCATAACCTTCCTATGACACTTCTGGGGGCCGGTATTCTCTGGTTCGGCTGGTTCGGCTTTAATGCAGGGAGTGCCTTGTCCGCAGGGGCATTGGCGGGAAGCGCTTTTGTGGCGACCCATGTGGCAGGAACTGCAGGGGCATTGGGCTGGGTTGCAATGGAATGGAAGTTTAGCGGCAAGGCAACTACCCTTGGTGCGGCTAGTGGTGCTATTGCCGGCCTTGCAACAATAACCCCGGCCGCAGGATTCGTGGGCCCTATCCCTGCCGCACTAATAGGCCTGATGGCCGCAATTGGGTGCTATTTCGGAATCTTGGCCAAGAACAAGTTTGGGTATGATGATAGCCTGGATGTGGTTGGTATTCATGGGGTTGGGGGAATTATCGGACTTATTGCCACAGGTCTCTTTGCGAGCACGCTAGTCAATCCGGACGGCAGGAATGGGCTTTTTTTTGGGAATCCATCTCAGGTAGGCATACAGTGTCTGGCCATCTTGGTAACAATAGTATATACCTTTATTGCAAGTTATATCCTCTTTAAGGCCATTGACAAGTGTTTGGGCTTGCGTGTTCCTGAAGATGAAGAGATGAGTGGGTTGGATTTGAGTCAACACGATGAAATGGCCTATAATCTATAAATAGGGTCCCTCAGTAATAGAAAGGAAAGAAGGAGAAAAGGTTATGAAAAAAGTAGAGGCAATTATCAAACCTTTCAAGCTGGACGACGTAAAGGATGGCCTTTCAGGCCTGGGTGTCAAGGGCCTCACGGTTACAGAGGTAAAGGGATTCGGACGCCAGCGTGGACACAAGGAGATTTACCGAGGAGCTGAGTATCAAGTGGACTTCGTGTCCAAGATCAAGATTGAGGTGGTCATGGAATCCGGCCTTGTGACTGAGGCCGTGAGAATCATAAAGGATAAGGCCCATACCGGTCAGATCGGAGATGGTAAGATTTTTGTCATTCCGGTGGAGGATGTCATCCGGATACGTACCGGTGAAACAGGGAAAGAGGCCATATAGCCAATGGTTGGTAAGTGAAAACGCAATAGCTCAATAATTGAGGGTAACTATGGTAGTAGAAGGCCAAGGCCGGCAGTGGGGCATATCGCCGCGCGATGACAGTGATGACAGGGGGGTATTAATGATGCGTTTGTCTTGGTTTTTGGCCTTAAAAAAGGTCCCACTGCCGGCCCTGGCCTATTCATCGTCTGGTGATCAACCCCTATTTATTGAGCTGATACGTGAAAACTGCCTTGGACAGGATGAGCTTTACCTAGACGGCCTTGCCAAGCTGGTTAGGTGAGAGGAGAAAACGGAGCTTAGGGTGAAGGCAAAATGAGGGCTGCCTATGAAGAATTAAAAGAATCCAGGGAACGTCTCCTCTCCCTTTTCTCTAAAGGGACAGTCTCGGAGAAGTTTCTGTCAGACTATACGGAGATCATAGATCAATATTTCAGAAGGCGTCTTCAGGAAAGTCGGATCGGTCAAGAGCTATTTAGGGAGAGAAGCCCATTTGCCTTTGTAGCTGTGGGAGGTTATGGACGGGCGGAGCTCTGTATTTATTCGGATATCGATATAATGGTCTTGTTTGACTCAAAGATACCGGCGCTGGCAAAAGAATTGGCCAATGACATCTTTTTCCCGCTTTGGGACCTTGGGCTTGACCTCGGATATGGGATACGAAATATCAGAGATTGTTTGAAACTATCTAAGGACAATTTTGAGGTCCTCACTTCCATGATGGATGCCCGTTTTCTATGTGGGGATTCCCCTCTCTACCTCTCCCTGACGGAGGATCTGCGAGAAAATGCTATTACCAAAAGGACAGAGGTCTTTGGAAGGTGGCTTAAAGATCGAGATACGGACCGCATGGAAAAATTTGGGGATGCGAGCTACCTACTTGAACCGAACCTTAAGGAAGGTATTGGCGGGTTGAGAGATTATCATCAAATGTTGTGGCTTGCCAGGGCCTTTTTTAATTGCAGGGTCCCAAGGGACCTGGAGTATTTCGGGAAGCTTTCCCACAATGAATACCGGACCCTGAGGTCCAATCTGAGGTTCATCTGGCTTGTTCGAAACCACCTCCACTATATGTCCGTGAGGAAAAATGATCGGTTAGGCTTCGAATATCAAGAGAAGATTGCCCGGACACTGGGATTCAAAAATGAAAGCGGGGCCCTGGCCGTGGAACAATTCATGGGAAGACTCCATGCGTGTATGGCTTCCATAAAGTCTCTTTACCGGTCTTTTGCCCGGGGTTACCTCCCCAGAAGTCGTGGGGAGAAAAAGAGGTTCAAGAGAGTGGACCTGGAAGACGGTTTTATCTTTGATCGTGACGAACTAAATTTTGAGTCTGCGAAGGCTATTCTTTTGAACCCTTTTCTATTGGTAGGTATATTTGTACAGTGTTCTCGGTTAGGCTGTGCCCTTTCCCTGGAGGCGAGGAGGCTTGTCCAGGACTTCCTCTTTCTTGTTGATGATGCCTTTAGAGGGTCGGAGAAAGCAGTAAGGGCATTTCTTGATATTATGAACGGCACATATACCTTTGGGGCTCTTGAACAGATGTACGAAACAGGATTTCTGGATGCCTTTATACCTGAATTCCACAAGATCAGAGATCGGGTTCAGCATGATGCGTATCATATTTTTCCCGTTGGCAGGCATATCCTACAGACGGTCAGGTACCTAAAGGAGGTCTCTGACGCAGAAGATGTGCTACTCCCTGATATTTTTTCGGATCTCTCAGATCCTGAACCCCTTTTCCTGGCTGGATTGTTTCACGACATTGGAAAGATAGGGAAAGGGCATGCTCAAAAGGGGGGTGTCATAACCAGCGCTATCCTGACACGTTTTGCCTATGATGAAGAGGCAACCAAGGATGTCGTCTTCCTTGTCAAAAACCACCTGTTCCTTGTTGAAACCTCTACCCGCAGGGACTTGAGCGATGAAAAGATCGTCGTACAATGCGCCAGGACCGTAGGCAATGCCGAACGGCTCAAGATGCTATACCTATTGACATGGGCCGATTCAAAGGCGACAGGCCCCAGGGCCTGGAACGAGTGGATTGCCAGCCTGGTTCAGGAGCTCTTTTTCAAGATACTGCATATGCTTGAAGGGAAAGAACTGGCCACACCACTTGCATCGGAGATGGCAGAGAAGACCAGATCGCAAGTACGACACTTGATGGCCGACCAAATAGGACGTTTTGATATTGATGCCTTTTTCGAAAATATGTCCTCAAGGTATATCCTGAATACGACAGCTCATGAAATTATGCGTCATGTGGCCATGTCCCAGGACTTTCAAGAGCGATTGAAGGGTCACAAGGATAAGCAACTTATGCTTGAGGCAAGGGAGGACGACTCGGGGGGGTGTTGGGAAGTCACATTTATGGCCAAAGACAGACCAGGGCTCTTCTCTGATCTTGCGGGTGTTTTGGCCCTTAAGGGCATAAATATCCTTTCAGCTAATATATATACCTGGCTGGATGGGACTGCCGTAGATATCTTCAAGGTAACCAGCCCGTTGGACCCCATTCATGCGGGTGAGATTTGGGAGACGGTAAGAAAGGATCTTCGAGATATATTCTCAGGCAGGCTTTCCCTTGAGTATCGTCTTGGGGAGATATCTGCACCATCTCTTTTTTTGGATCCGAGAAGGCCATCACATCCTCCGCAGGTGATAGTAGATAATGATTCGTCCGATTTTTTCACCCTTATCGAGGTCTTTGCGGATGATCGCATAGGGTTATTATATTTGATTACACGCACGCTGTATGATCTTCGGCTGGATATCCGTGTCGCCAGGATTGCCACAAAGGGGGATCAGATAGCCGACGTGTTTTACGTGCGTGACCTTGAGGGACAGAAGATATGGGACGAGGAACGAGTGCGGGAGATCAAAAATGCCCTGCTCTATCGAGTGAAGCAGGGCAAGGATCCTCTCAGGTGATGATATGAATCCAGAAGACGTTCATGAACGTGTTTTAGAGTTTAGCAGGATAAGACAGGGTGCTGGCAAGGATGAAGCAGCCCTTCTTGAGGTCGCGCTCTTTGTCGAAGATGAGTTCGGGCTTATTCTTTCTGATGATGAGATCTGTCAAGAGAACCTTGGCAGCCATCAGGCTACTGAAAGCCTTGTAATCAAAAAACTGGGTCTGGGTTAGGCATGTGCGGGATCTGTGGAATAGTCAATATCCATGCTGGTTCGCCCCCGGATGTATCTCTCCTTGCTCGTATGATGGGGAGACTTCGACACCGGGGGCCTGACTCCAGTGGCTACTATCGTGACAAACACGTAGCGCTGGGACATACTCGGCTGGCGATAATCGACCTGGAGACAGGGGCACAGCCCTTGTCCAATGAAGATGGATCTGTATGGATCTCGTATAACGGTGAAATATATAATTATATAGAACTGGCCTCAGAGCTGCGGGATCGAGGCCATGTTTTTCAAACAAAAAGCGATACAGAGGTAATTGTACATGCTTATGAGGAATGGGGCACATTATGCTTTGAACGTTTTAACGGGCAGTGGGCCCTGGCCTTATGGGATCAGGGAAAAGGGCGGATTATCCTTTCCCGTGACCGTCTTGGTATAAGGCCCCTTTATTTTACCAAATCTTATGGCAGGCTCTTGTTTGCCTCCGAGATAAAGGCCCTGTTTGCTGACAAGAGGGTGGAACGCAGGCTGGATCCCGCCGGTCTGGCTGAAACATTCACCTTCTGGAGTCCTATAGCGCCAAGGACGGCATTTGGGGGAATAGAAGAGCTGAGACCCGGACACTACGCGGTTTTGGAGGAAGGACATATTGAAATCAGGCCTTACTGGTCCATATCCTTCCCTGATAAGGGGAGTGAAGTATCTTTGGGTGAGACAGAAAATGCCGATCTCCTCCGTAATCACCTGATAAAGGCCTCCAGATTGCGCTTTACCAGAAGCGATGTCCCCGTTGGCGCATATCTCTCAGGGGGAATTGACTCATCTGTTACATCCGCCATTGTGGCGGAATATACCGATGCCCCTCTTAAGACCTTCTCAGTCCGTTTTTCTGATTCAGAGTTTGATGAGGGTCCCTATCAGAAAGAGATGGTAGACGCACTGGGGGCAGATCACAGGGATGTTGAGGTGTCGCACAGGGATATTGGAGAGGCATTTCCCGCTGTTTTGTGGCATGCGGAACGCCCGATTCTTCGTACGGCACCAACGCCACTGTTTCTCCTCTCCAAGCTCGTGCGGGAGTCGGGTTATAAGGTGGTTGTTACGGGAGAAGGGGCAGATGAGGTTATGGCGGGCTATGATATTTACAGAGAGGCCAAGGTCCGCCTTTTTCTGGCACGGAATCCAACATCCACAAAAAGGGCAAATATTGTTCTGCGGCTGTACCCATGGATGGGGAGGTCGCCTGGTGGTGCACCTGCCTTTGCCAGGGCCTTTTTTGGCAAGGGCCTTGATCCCTCAGATCCCGCACTTTCTCACCGCCCCAGATGGGATACGACCTCGTGTGTAAAGCTGATGTTAAGCCCTGATTTGAGACAGGAGATGGAGAAGACAGACGTGGTAGAAGACCTGTTATCCAAGTTGCCAGATTCTCACGGGGGGTGGGACCCGCTTTGCCGGTCCCAATGGCTGGAAATGGTCTCCTTGCTTTCCGGATATATCCTCTCGGCCCAGGGGGACAGAATGCTTATGGCCAACTCTGTAGAGGGTCGCTTTCCATTCCTAGATTGCGGCTTTGTTGACTTTGCAAACCAACTCCCAGCAAGGCATAAACTTCTTGCCCTGGAGGAGAAACACCTCCTCAAGGTGGCTTTTCGCGACCTGATCCCTGAATCCATTCGGAACAGACCCAAACAACCATATAGGTCGCCGGATGCGGCAAGCTTTTTCTACGGAGATGATTTGGAGTGGTTAGGGGACGTGACGAGTGAATCGACGTTAAGGGAGGCGGCTATTTTTTCTCCCGGTGCCGTGGAGGGGCTGATGGCGAAATGCCGTGAAGTCAAAGGCATGAAGATGAGCAATACAGATAACATGCGCATAGTGGCGATACTGTCAACCATGCTTATATACCACCACTATATAGCCAATGACGGGAGGGGTGAGAGTGACGAACGACCCGCCCAACCCATGAAAATTGTTGACAGGATTAACTAGTTTCCATCCATAAATGGCCCTTTTTCACAATCTCTGCGTCAATCTGCGGGATTCCTTGTGCGACGTACTAAAGTACGTCTCCGCGCAATCCCTTGATTTTCTTGATCTTGTAAAAAATGCCTCATTTCTGGATTGGAAACGCACTAGTGGCCAAAATCTATTTGTGGATGGGCACTAACTAGATCTGCGAAAAGCACGGCGGCCTCCTCTCCGAGGCGTAAGCTATCTGAGCCGGAGGCCGTCAGTCACTCAGAAAAGGCCTCAAAGCCTCACCTCGCCAGCATCACTTCGATTAACTCTCTAACTTTTTTCGGATCAGCCTTGCCTTTTGTTTTCCTCATCACCTGGCCAATCAGGAAATCTATTGGCCCTGTCATTCCCTCTTTTATCCGTTCCACGACATCGGCATTTTCTGCAACCACTTCATGTAAAACTCTTCCAAGGGTGTCTGCATCCTGAATAGGCCTGAGCCCTTTTGATTCAATAATGGCGTCGGGACCTTCTGCGGTTTCAAACATCTCTTCCAATACGGTCCTGCCTATTGCGTCGGTAATATCACCCTTGGAAAGGAGATTAATCAGGATAGAGAAATCCTTGGCTGAAATTGTGCATCTAGCCATGGGCATGGATGCATTGTTAAGGAGTGCAAACAGATCTTTGGTGATCCAGGCGCTTAATTTTTTTCTGTCCTCACAATAAGAGGCGCAGCTTTCGAAAAAGTCACACACATCCCTATCTTTCGTCAATATAAGGGCATCGACTTTTGGTATATCATATTCCAGAATGATTCGATTCACCCTTTGATCCGGGAGTTCGGGCATATCCGCCATAATCTCTTGGATTAATCCCTGGCCAATCTCCACATCCACCAGATCAGGATCGGGAAAATATCTGTAATCAGGGGCATCTTCCTTGCTCCGCATAGGTAGGGTTATCTTTTTCCCCTCATCAAAAAGCCTTGTCTCCTGTGAGGGTTTGCCCCCTGATCGGAGAATTTCTGATTGTCTTTTTATTTCATATCTCAACGCGTCCATAATGTACCTGAAAGATGACATGTTTTTTATCTCCGCACGATTACCAAATTCTTGAGAACCCCGAGGACGAAGAGAGATGTTGACATCACAGCGGAACTGGCCTTTCTCTAACATGCAATCACTTATCCCTATGTATTTCAGTGTTTGTTTCATCTTTTCCAAATAGGTCCGGGTCTCCGGAACTGAACGCAGAGGGTTTCGTTCATGATCAGCGACGATCTCAAGGAGGGGAACACTGGAACGGTTATAGTCTACAAGGCTATAATCGGCAGTCTTAAAAGAGCTGGATGAGTGGACAAGTTTTCCGGCGTCTTCTTCGAGATGAATGCGCTTGATTCCTACAGGGTAAGGCTGGCCGTCATCACCTGTGATCTCCAGATATCCATCTTCGCAAAAGGGGTGCTCGTATTGGGAGATCTGATATCCTTTGGGTAAATCAGGATAGAAATAGTTCTTGCGTGCAAATCGAGATTCTGTGTCAATCGTACAATTAAGTGCAACACCTGCCCGGACGGCGTACTCGACGGCCTTTTTGTTCAGGACAGGAAGCGCCCCCGGCTGCCCTGTGCATACCGGGCAGATTCGGCTGTTTGGCCGGCCCTCATAATCTACGGGACAATCACAAAAGAGCTTTGACCTTGTTTTCAGCTCCACGTGTGTTTCAAAACAGATAATAACGTCGAATTCCATTTTACCATCCGAAATTGGCAGAGGACCGTGGGCGTGAGCCCGTGGGTATCTACTCCTGATCTTATAAGCAGTATAATTTCCCCTGCGATATGGTTATGGGAATGGGTCAGTATGCCATGTGTTCGTAAGCATAACCGACGCGAAGCACCGTCTCTTCGTCAAATGGCCTACCAATAATTTGCATGCCGACCGGCAGGCCATCTACCTTCCCGCAGTTTACGCTCATGCCGGGCACGCCGGATAGGTTTAATGAAACCGTGTATACATCCACAAGATACATCTGCAGGGGATCTGAAATTTTTTCGCCCAGTTTGAAGGGAATGCAAGGTGATACAGGGGTAATCATGCAATCCACTTCCTCAAAGGCCGTGTCAAAATCTTTTTTTATGAGTGCCCTGGCTTCCTGGGCCTTCAGGTAAAAGGCGTCATAATATCCGGCTGAAAGCACATAGGTCCCCAGCATAATCCTCCTCTTAACCTCTTTGCCAAACCCATCGCTTCTCGTCTCTTCATACATCCCAAGCAAATCAGAGGCATCGCTGTTAGATCTAAAGCCATATTTTACGCCGTCAAACCGAGCAAGGTTGCTACTTGCCTCTGCCGTTGCGATAAGATAGTAGGTGCTGATCGCATAGCGTGCATGAGGCAGAGAGATATTGACGATATCAGCGCCATTTTCTTTAAGTAGGTTGACCGCCTTGCCGATTTGATCTTTCACCTGAAAATCCAATCCTTCTACGAAATACTCCCTGGGCAGGCCAATCTTGATGCCTTTAATCCCATTTTTTAAACACCGTCGGAAGTCGGGCCTCTTGACAGTGGAGGATGTAGTATCCAGACGGTCATGCCCGCAAATGCAATTGAGCAGTATGGCGCAGTCTTCAACTGTTCGGGCCAGTGCGCCGATCTGGTCCAATGAGGATGCATAGGCAATCAAACCATAGCGGGATACCCTGCCGTATGTGGGTTTTATGCCTGCTATCCCGCAATAGGATGAAGGAAGCCGGATCGAGCCACCCGTGTCTGTGCCCAGGGCGAGGATCGTTTCGCCTGCCGCGACAGCAGCGGCTGAGCCGCCACTGGAGCCCCCCGGAACTCTTTCAGGATCGACAGGATTCCTGGTGGGGCCAATGATGCTGTTTTCTGTTGAAGATCCCATGCCGAATTCATCCAGGTTTGTTTTGCCGATTACTACGGCGCCTTCCTCCAAGACCTTCTTCACCACTGTGGCATCATAGGTGGGGATATAGTTATTCAGGATTTTTGAGGCACACGTGGTTTTTATGTTTTGGGTGCAAAGGTTGTCTTTGATAGCAATGGGGATACCGTTGATCGGGGAAATCGCATTTCCTTTGCCGAACCTGCTGTCCGCAAGATCCGCCTGATTGAGGGCCTCCTCACGGGTCTCTGTGATGAAGGCGTGTATAGTTTTTTCCCTCTCATCGATCCTTCTAAACACCGACTCCGTGATCTCTCTTGAACTGACCTCTCTCTTACTTAACATCTGGCCCAGTTCGGCTGCACTTCGATCGCACAATTCCATTTTTTAGCCTTCTAATATTTTCGGGACCTTAAAATAGTCTATTTTCCTGTCTGGGGCGTTTGACAACAAGGCTTCTGTATTTTTTGACTTATCCGGCTCGTCTTCACGCCATACATTTTTTGTCTCCAAAATATGGCTCATTGGCTCGACCTTTTCCGTGTCTAATTCCTGCAATGTCTCAAAGTGACCTAATATGGCGTTAAAGTCCTTCTGATATAGAAGTGCCTCAGAATCCTCGAGCCTCAGACGGGCAAGCCTGGCGATATGTTGGACCTCTTTTTCGGTGATCCTTTGGCTCTCTTTGAGAGAAGGACCCCTATAATCTTTTCGCTTCGATTTCATTTGTACTCTTTCAGATTCTGTTGCACCTAAACCATTGGGGTTGATTATATCCTTAGACTTTGAGTATAATCAAGACGCTCATGCAATACCACTAAGTCCCGCCGATTGCGAAACAATCCGGCGAAACCAAGTGGTGCCTCGGGCTTGCCCGTGGGGTTCCACATAATTGTATTATAGCCCAGGAGGAAGCTACAAAATTGTATTTCCAGGGCTCCAGTTGTCAATGTGGTTATTCATGATAAGATGCTGAAATTACACCGTGATAGAGCCTTCCTTGTGCCTTGGCATTAGTCTTGCTGATACCAGTATATTCATCAACTTATCAAAAATTCTAATTTTCGGGAGGGGACATAATGAACTGTCAGACCATTGATGATGTTGAAAGGCTAGTCAAGGAGAAGGATATCAGCTTTATTCAATACTGGTTCACCGATGTCTTGGGTGTTTTGAAGAGCTTTGCCATTACACCGTCGGAATTGAAAGAGGGCATGACCGAGGGCATGGGATTTGATGGGTCTTCCATTGAGGGTTTTGCAAGAATTCATGAGAGCGATATGATCGCCAAACCAGATCCTACCACATTTCAGTTGCTTCCGTGGAGAGGCGCTGATCGGCCTGTGGCCCGTATGTTCTGCAATATATTAAACCCGGATGGGACGCCCTATGAGGGGGACCCCAGATATGTATTCAAACGGTTGCTAAAAAAAGTTGCTGAACAGGGATACACCTTTTATCTTGGTCCAGAGCTGGAATATTTCTATTTCAAAGATAATATTTCCACACAACAGCTTGATGCGGGCGGATATTTTGACACCCGACCGTTGGATATGGCTGGTACCCTGAGGCGAGAGACTATCTTTGCCTTGCAGGAAATGGGCACTCAGGTGGAATACAGTCACCATGAGGTTGCCCCGAGCCAGCATGAAATTGACCTTCGTTATGATGAAGGCCTGAGGATGGCCGATAAGACCATGACCTACCGTCTGGTCGTAAAAGAGATTGCCAGACAACACGGCTATTACGCGACATTTATGCCTAAACCTATATTTGGGGAAAACGGAAGCGGTATGCATGTGCATCAATCACTCTTCAAAGGTGATAGGAATGCATTTTATGATCCCGATGACAAGTACAATCTTTCCGCCCTTGCCAAGTATTACATTGCAGGCCTGCTGCGTCATGCGCCGGAAATTACGGCTGTTACCAACCAGTGGGTCAATTCTTACAAACGCCTGGTTCCCGGCTACGAGGCACCCGTATATGTATCCTGGGCCAGGAGGAACCGGTCAGCACTGGTCAGGGTCCCTATGTATAAACCCGGGAAAGAGGCGGCCACCCGTACCGAATTCCGGTCCCCAGATCCCTCATGTAATCCTTATCTTGCTTTTGCGGTGATGCTAGGGGCTGGAATGGAAGGAATTGAAAAAAAATATGAATTGCCGGACCCCATTGAAGAAGATATTTTTGAGATGAATCCAGAGGAACGAAAGGCCCACGGGATTACGGACCTACCAGGGAATCTCTATGCGGCCATTCTAGAGGCGGAAAAAAGTCAACTGGTGAATAAGATTTTGGGTGATCACGTGTTCAATAAATTCATTGAAAATAAAAAGATTGAGTGGGATCAATACAGGACACACGTGAGCCAGTTTGAGATTGACAAGTATTTGCCAAAATTGTGATCATTACAGGTAAAGTGCAGTCAGGTAAGGAGACAGAAAGGCATGAAAGACGAGACCATGAACATTATTGGGCAGAGTCTGTTTGGTTTTCAGGCCGCTTTGCAACAGGCCGGATCGAACCTGGAAGAATATCTGGATAAGTATTATTACAATAAATGGATGGGAGACTCGCTTTATGCGGCGATGTCACTTAGAACTACCTTTGTTGCGGCCATGCACCAGTTTCTGGCCGATGAGGGGCTTTTTAACCTGGAAAGGGTGCAGATGAGCCCGGTGACTGACCCCCTGGCCCACGATGTGGAGTGTGTTCCAAATATCCACTACAAGGGGCAGGTCTATGTCATGACCCATAGCATGATCTATTGCAAATTTTTGGCCTGCCAGAACCCCAAGATTAAAGGCGTTTTTGTGGATTCTCCCAACATAAGGCTGGAAATAGAAAGCCCTGATCGAATACAGCGGGGCAGATATTTGATAGACTTCAGCCAGATGGATGTGGAGATGCGGCGGAATCGGGGTATTGACCTGGAGACCTATCTGAAGGATTCGGCCAAGGTGAAGAAGGTCTTGTCTGAGGATATGGAGAGGGGTATAGATCTGTTCGAACGGTTAATCATCCACGCCATGACGAAGATTGTGGAAAAAAACGAGGACGACCTAAAAACCTTTGGCGTGGCTGTTGAAGTACCCAAGCAGCCTTTCCCACGTTTCAGGTGCGATGAAAGCAGGAAGAGGCATGGTCGTGGATATGAGGCGAAGTTGGGAGAAGAGATCAAAGAGCCATTTTTCTGGATTACGGGTCTCCTAAGAGAGAATTACGATTTGGTGTATCCTTACCTGAGGCCGGAAGGAAAAACCCCTCTATCCGAGATAAGCTCGGATATGATCTATAATTATGATATGTGCGCCAAGAGCATCATTCGAGACACAGGTAAACAGACCCCGGCCCTTGAGATCTTATCCGGTGCCGTGCGGGAATGGATATATGAGGCAATTGTGGAAAGACTGTTTGATAATGGCATTATCCCCGTAAGGCCAGTCATTTATGAGGGGAATATCAAAAATATTGATGAGCTGGGGGGTTATGGACCTTTCTTAATGATGGCCTCTAAGAAAGACGGACAAGGCCGATCAACCTTTCCTGAAACCTTTGGGGGTGGCATTGGGGTGGAAAGGACACTTTATACCATTGGCCGGGGGCCTGCCCTTGACAAAATCGATGACGTCACATGTTTCGGCAAGAATCCAGATAGCCACCAGATATATATGTTTTGAGCCTCCATTCGGTTCATGGTCCGGCTTCCTGCATTTTATGCTTTTCGGTAAATACAGGGACAAAAGGAACAGAGGCGAGAATATATATTATTCGTTTTGCCTGAGCCCTACCACTCCGAAGATTTCCTGCCAAAGATAAGGCCCAGACCGGGTCTAAGCAACGCATGATATGTGTATCGCGGTGTTTGCGCTGATTTCTGTTGAAAACCTTCCCGGTTTTCAGTTAAGTTATTTCAGTGGTCCGTGACCCGGGTCTGGCGGGGCTGACCCATGTTATGGGCTTTTTGCCCCCCGCCTCAACTTTTCCCCAACCATGAAGATGGGCGGGCTGAGGAGGCTTTGGCAATGGAAAAGATCAGGCCTGAAACATACGATACATATATCAAGGCCCTCAAGGATATTAGCCGGGCCATTAGTTCGGATCTCTATCTGGAAGATATCCTGAAGCTTATCGTGATGGTCACTGCAAAGGTGATGGGAGTTGAAATCTGCTCTTTGTGGTTGATAGACGAAAGTCAAAATCCAAAAAAGATCCGGCTGAAGGCCACTCAGTCTATTGACCCTGATTATATAAAGGACCGTTCCCTGAATATGGAGGAAGGTGTCGTCGGCTTTGTGGCCACACACAACCAACCGCTCATTGTCAGGGATGTGTTACAAGACCCCCGCTTTAAAGAAAAGGATATGGCAAAAAAGATCGGCCTGGTATCCATGGTTGGCGTGCCGCTTCAGGTAAAAGGCGAAAAAGTGATTGGGGTTCTCAACTGTTTCACGTTCGAGCCTTATGAGTTTTCCGAGACAGAAATAAACCTCCTCATGACTGTGGCCAACCAGGCCGCAGTGGCAATCCTCAACACCGAGCTTATGGTAAAGACAAAGGTAATCCAGGAAGAACTGGAGACTCGAAAACTCGTGGAAAAGGCCAAAGAGGTTCTCATGCGTCGGTGCAATATGACTGGAGGTGATGCCTATCGCTGGATACAGAAAAGAAGTATGGATTCCAGGAAATCTCTGCGCCGTGTCGCTGAAGCGATTCTTTTGTCTGATGAGATTTGATGCCCACCACACCGCTTTTACAAAGTCACCTGCCATTCACTGTCGTCTATCTTTATTAATGATCAAAAATTAAAATAAGTTAAACAAAAAGCGTTTGACAAATTAAATTAGTGAAACTAAAATAAATAGCATTTATTTCACTGTTGATGAAACTTCGCACAATGGCGTGCGGAACTTTAAGCGATGGGGGGACAAAGGCGTCTATTCCTGTTAGGGATAGACGCCTTTTATTTCTAAATGAACAGCTAACAAGGAGGAAAAATTATGTCATTTAGTAAGCCGAACCGTAGTGCCGCAACCGTGACCACAACACGAGTGGAACCTGCACCCATTTCAGGAATCTGCGTAACCTGTCTGGACGGGTGTGAGGGGCCCTGTGAAATAGGGCGCTCCGCCTTAAAGGGTCGGGAGATGATCTATCCTCAGCCCTTTGGCAAGGTCACTGCAGGGGCTGATAAGGATTACCCCGTGGATTTTTCCCATTTCAACATTCAGGGGACTTGTGTTGGCGCTGTAGGGGTGGATGCGGATCCTGACGTTGCCACGTTTCCGGCAGTAGACTGTGCCACCGCCGTTGGAGCGGATGGGGGAATAAAGCTTGATTTTCCCGTTTTTACAGGCGCCGTAGGATCAACCGACATCGCCCGGATCAATTGGGAAGAAATGGCGGTCGGGGCCGCCATCTCTGGAGTCATTGTCGTGGCGGGCGAGAATATCTGCGGCATGGATCCGCAGGCAGAATTCAGTGGCGGAAAGATCGTTAAGTCGCCTGAAATGGAGCGCCGGGTGGAGGCCTTCAAGAGATGGTACAACGGCAAAGGCGGCATGATTGTGCAGGCCAATGTGGAAGACACCAAGATCGGGGTTCCGGAGTACGTGATCGAAAAACTTGGCATTGAGATTTTTGAGCTAAAGTGGGGGCAAGGCGCCAAGGATATCGGCGGTGAGGTAAAGCTGCCGAGCCTGGAGCGGGCATTGCAGCTTAAGGAGCGTGGCTACATTGTATTACCAGACCCAACCAATCCTGCTGCCCAGGAGGCCTTCAAGGCAGGTGGTATCTCTGAATTCGAAAGACACTCAAGACTGGGAATGGTTGACGAAGGTTCTTTTTACAAATCCGTAAAACACCTCAAGAGTCTTGGGGCAAAATACGTGACCTTGAAGACAGGCGCCTATCGTCCTGCCGATCTTGCCCGTGCCATCAAATACTCCTCAGAGGCAGGGATAGACATGCTTACTATTGATGGGGCCGGTGGCGGAACCGGAATGAGCCCCTGGCGGATGATGAACGAGTGGGGAATTCCAACAGTCCAGCTGGAATGCCTGACATATCAGATATGCGAACGCCTCAAGGCAAAGGGGGCCTATATCCCTCCAATTGCCATAGCTGGCGGCCTGTCCTTAGAGGATCACATCTTTAAGGCCTTAGCCTTGGCCGCACCCCATGTAAAGGCCATCTGTCTGGGGCGAGCCATTATGACAGCGGCCATGGTCGGGAAGACCCATGGTAAGTTGATGGCCGAAAAAATGGAATTGGAAGGCGAAGACATTGCCGAGGGCTATGTGAAGCTCTTTGCCGTGGGTTCCCAATTAAAGGAACGTTTTGGGAAAGACTTCGACAAGCTTCCTGCGGGGGCCATAGGGTTCTATTCATACATAGATCGCCTGCGCCAGGGACTGCAGCAGCTCATGGCAGGTGAAAGAAAATTCGCCCTTAAGTACATCGAGCGGGATGATTTGGTCGCCTTGACCAGAGAGGCAGCCGATGTCTCCGGCATTCCATATGTTATGGAATCGGACCAGGAAGAGATAGACAAGATTTTGGGGTAACTTGGCGTTTCTTGCTTGCAACTGATTTATTCCAATGAATTAAATTTAGACTCCATAACTGAAAGGAGATAAAAATGCTTAATGTTATCTGCAAACATAATTGCAAAGATTGTTATGCACTCAGAGTGTGCGCGGTACATGCTATCAAAGACCAGCAAGGGTCCATTTACGTAGAAACCGATGACTGCATAGGCTGCGGCTGCTGTAAGACATCCTGTGTAACATTTGGTTATAAGGCCTTAGAAGACAAAACACCGGAGTGGTTGAAAGGGGCTGCCTGATGCAGGGCTAAGTTTAATCCCTGAGCGAAACCAAATACTTTTGTGGGAGTGAAGGTATGAACGGCTGGACCGGTCAGTGTCTCAGGGTCAATCTTACCGAAAAAGACTTTCAGCTTGAGTCAGTCCCTATGGAACTCATGGAGAAGTTTCTTGGGGGGCGTGGTCTCGGCGTGAAGGTCCTATCCAATGAAGTTGATCCTTTAGTAGATCCTCTTTCGCCCGATAATAAACTCATATTTGTATCCGGTCCACTGGTAGGGACTGGTGCAGTTACTGGGGCCTCATGCAATGTGGTTACAAAAAGTACCCTCTCTGGGACTGTCGCATGTGCCAAGTTGCGAGGTCATTTCGGTGCAGAATTGAAGTACTCTGGACTTGATATGATTATCGTGGAAGGTAAGTCTGAATCTCCAGTGATACTCTGCATTCTAGATGACAAAATCAGCATCCAGCCTGGGCCGGAATACTGGGGTCGAACCACCTCCGAGACTGAAAACATGTTCAAGAAAGGGCTCAACGACAAGTGGGCGGCGCGTGAGACATACCTCTTGTGTATCGGTCCCGCAGGAGAAAGGCTGCTCCCTTTGGCCAATGTTATTAATGATGGCTTTCTCTCTGTTGGGGGTGCGGGGATCGGGGCTGTAATGGGCTCAAAAAACCTCAAGGCGATCGCCGTCAAAGGGAACCACTCTGTTACAGTGGCTGACGGAAACCGTTTTGTGCAGGTGGTTACAACTCTGATTAATAAGCTTAACACTGCCCCCTTGACCTCTCAAGCCATGTCTTCCTGGGGATCCGCTTTTTTTGTAGGCCTTTGCATGCAAAAGGGCATATTACCTTTCAGAAACTTTCAGGCTTCTTCTTTTGGGGAATCAAAAAGCGTTGGAACTGAGGCCCTGTCTAACTCCTTTTCTCTGCGAAGCCGAGGCTGTTTCGCCTGCCCCATTGCCTGCATCAAGAAGACCGATGTAAATAACCCCCTATTCAAGGGAAAGGGTATGGCCCCCACATACCTTGCGATCGGGGCACTGGGTCTTAACTGTGGCATTACGGACTTGACGACCATTGGCATGGCCAACATGGTCTGCGCTGAAATGGGTCTGGACCCTATCGCAGCCGGAGGGACGGTAGCGACGTCAATGGAACTGGTCGAAAAAGACACCGTTTTGAAGGACTCGCTAAGACTGGAACTGAGGTTCGGTTATGGGGAAGATCTGCTCCAGGCCCTGACGCTGATGGCGACAAAAAAGGGCCACGCCAAGAGAATAGGCCAGGGTGCAAAGGCCATGGTTGATCAATATGGAAGACCAGAGGTCCTTATGGGGGTAAAAGGCATACCCATGGCCCCTTTTGATCCTCGTTCTATACAGGGAATGGGGCTCCATTTTGCTACATGCAACTATGGCCCCCATCACCTTTATGCGTACACTTTTATTGATGAGGTATTGGAGGTTCACGAGAGTCAGGACCCCTGGACTACGCAGGGCAAGCCTGAACTGGTCAAGCGATACCAGGACATGACAGCCGTTATGGATTCACTGGGACTTTGTAACTGGCCAATGATGGGACTCAAATTCAATAATTTTGTCCCTATGGTAAATAGTTGCATGGGCACAAATTATCGGGCTGACGACTTGCTTATTTTCGGCGAACGGATTTGGAACCAGGAAAGACTTTTTAACATGAGCGCAGGATTCGGTCGTAGCCACGATACACTGCCTGAGAGATTTCTAAAAGAGCCAATGCCGGATGGGCCGGCAAAAGGGCAGGCAAGCAGGCTCCATGAAATGCTGGACGAGTACTAT
>CAYYPQ010000024.1:0-46558 GCA_964473615.1 uncultured Desulfobacteraceae bacterium | reverse complement strand
AGCATGCGGCTCATATCCGCAGAGTCACTGGTTCGAGTCCAGTCACCGCCACCACCAAAAATGCTGATCCATTATTGACATTTCCGTTAGCGGCCTTATTTTTGTGATGAGGTGTTTCCGAATACGGAAGTCGAGGTTATTTTTCAAATGGTTCCCCGGGCATTCAACCATGATGACCTAATTGCTGTAAGTGATGCCCTCGATATTGCGGAGGACGCAACCGGGAATTTTTATAAATTTTCCTTGGATCAATGGAAAAGATATGGATATGAGGTAAAGACCCTGTTATCCCTAGGTCATGATGAAATAAGCCATAATGCCTTTGCATTGTTAAACAAGGGCTCGCGGAGAGTGGATAGCTTTGAATCGAAAACCAAGAAACGCGATTACTATTACATATGCCTCCAGGATCACCGGATACTTAAGGCCTTGAAGAGGGACGGGGACCTCGGATTATTACCTCTGCTGGTCTATGTCTTTACTCATGAACTAGTACATATCGTGCGGTTTTGTAATTTTTTTCAGAGATTTGATGTCTCCCAAAAAGAGAGGGATAAAGAAGAAGGTGTTGTCCACGCAACAACCTTTGAGATCCTAAAGGCCATCTCAGCGCCCAAGTTGGAATATGTGCTTGATTCATACCAGGGCCACAGGATTTGTGAGATGGCGATTTAATAAATTTCAGCCAGCGAGATTCATTGGAGGGGATTAATAATGCCTATTTACGAATATGAGTGTGCCAAATGCGGACACCGGACCGAGGTTTGGCAAAAATTTTCCGATTTACCTGTTAGCGAGTGCGAAGTATGCAAGGGCAGAATGAGGAAGCTTGTTTCGCACAGCTCCTTTCACTTGAAGGGAACGGGATGGTATGTAACTGATTATGCGTCTAAATCTTTGCACAACCCCTCTCATGTATCCGGAGGAAGTGAGAAAAAAGCCTCGGGGGCGAGTAGCGAGGGCTCGGGCGGAAAACCAGAGCAAAAGAAGACGACCTCCAAAAGCAGCGATTCGTGAGGCGGATATAAACCAAGCAGTCCAATTGAAGGTAAAGCCCAATTATGAAAACGTGGGATAGTGGAAGGGTTCAGGAAAAACTTATCAACAGGCTAGAGAGGCAAGAAAGACAAAGATCTTTTCAACAGGATAGATTCTTCAAATTCAAGCTTCCAGAAATCCATAAAAAATTATCCCAGACATTGTTGATGGAAAAGATTATCGAAACGGACAACCCTGCCGCCATCTCCGCTCTTCTCCTAAAGGGCCTGAAAACGGCCCTTAATATCTCCGAATTCGATCTTAAATACTTCATTGCCCCAATACGTAACCTTGTTCCCCATGCAAATCCTTACTCCTTGTATGTGACCCAGTACATTATGGAAGTGCTTATCAACGAACCCGATGTAATAGAGATTTATGGTACGGACCAAGAGATATACCGGGTCGTGACCGAGGCCTTCAACCAAATAAATCTTAAATTTGAAAGGGCTGAAGCAGAAATCACGGCCCAACTGGGCAACAATAAGTCATTGATTCCCGGTTCAAAGGAGTATGAAATAGCCCTTGATCAGCTTATGAGAAAAAAGGTGGGGGAGCCTTCGCAGTAAATCAAGAGAATACCGCCGGGTTAGCGTGAAACCGTATTGCAACGAAGTTTTTTGGAGAGGGATCTTTTATGCCTGATAAGATAGCATTCCTTTTCCCTGGCCAGGGCTCACAGTTTGTGGGGATGGGGAAGGATTTAGTAGATGAATTTCCCGTCGCGAGGACGATTTTCGAAGAAGTGGACGAGGTCTGTAAAAAACATGTGTCCAAACTCTGTTTTGAAGGGCCCATGGATGAGTTGACACTGACTGAGAATCTCCAGCCTGCTATTACCGCCGTGAACTTGGCGTGTCTGGCTGCCCTGAACGAACTAGGGGTCCATGCGGAAGTTTCTGCCGGACACAGCCTGGGGGAGTACTCTGCACTAGTTTCCTCTGGAGTGTTGGATGGCCTTGATGCCCTTAGGCTGGTTCAAAAGAGGGGTGAATTGATGCACAGGGAGGCCCTCGCAAATCCCGGGGGCATGGCCGCGGTGATAGGGATGGATTTAAATGCTGTTCGAGATATTATATCCGTGGCCAAGGGCAATGAAATTCTAGATATAGCAAATCACAACACCGCTGAACAGATAGTTATTACAGGCGAAAAAGGGCCTCTTTCTCGCGCTATTCAATTGGTCAAGGAGAAGAAGGGCAAGGCTATCCCATTGAAGGTCAGCGGGGCATGGCACTCGAGACTAATGCAAGGCGCGGTTGCCATCTTTAGAGGTTTTATGGATGATATCTCCTTTTCTGAACCTGAGAACACGGTCCTGTTTAATGCCACTGCCGAAACCGAAAAGGTCCCAGATTCCATAAAGGATATTATGGCCAAACAGCTCATAAGCCCTGTCAAGTGGTATGACATTATGTTGAACACCCTGGAGGACGGTGTGGGTACTTTTGTGGAGGTTGGACCCAAAAAGGTCTTGAGCGGTTTACTCAAGAAGGTGGCCGGCCCAGGGGATGAAGTGAAGATTTACAATGTGCAAGATTGTCAAAGCTTGAGGACATTTTTAGGGGATATTTGAAAATGGTTTTTTGTGGCCTTTACGACCAACCACTGAAAAGATGTGCAGAAAATGCCGAGGCCAGGCAAATTCTTGGTTCATCTAGCAGCATTTCCCGGCACTAGACTTATGGTAACGCCTTCCCTGCCATGTATCTCTCCTCTCCAATGTCTCCTGAATGCATCTTAGGGTTTCAGATTTTTCTTTGGCCCAAAAAGGGGCCATAAGTTCATGTCTTAGTGGGTCCCCTGTCAGCCGCTGAATGACCATATCGGGGGGAAGGACCTCTAAGATGTCCACGACCAGGTCCACGTAATCTTCTCGTTTAAGACAGCGATAACCCCCTCTTTCATAGAGGCGGGCCAGGGCCGTTCCTTTAACAATATATAAGAGATGAATTTTGATGCCTTTGATCGGCAAACTCGATACGAAACGGGCCGTTTGTACCATCATCTCAGCGTTCTCACCGGGCAACCCTAAGATGATGTGGGCACATATGTTTAACCCGCATTTGCTGGACATATGTACACTGCGCTCAAAAGAGGCCACATCGTGCCCACGATTGATCAGCTTCAGTGTTGCGTCATGTGCGGATTGTAGGCCGTATTCTATCCAGACAAGATAATCTTGTTGATACTGATGTAAAAGATTCAGGAGATCATTATCTACACAATCCGGCCTTGTGGCAACCGATAGCCCCACTATGTCTTTATGCGCCAATGCCTGATCGTAAAGGGCCTTTAGGCGATTAAGGGGGGCATAAGTATTGGTAAAGGATTGAAAATAGGCAATGAACTTCCTGGCCTTGTAACGTCTCTGGAGAAAGATTTTGGCCTGATTGATCTGTTCACCAATAGAAAGACCTTGATTTATAAACGCCCCTGTGCCTGACCCACGGCTATCACAGAAGATACAGCCCTTGTATGAGATGGTGCCATCCCGGTTCGGGCAACCAAGGCCGGCGTCCAAGGAGATCTTCTGAACACGTTCACCGAAAATCTCCTTCAGGTAGCTACTAAAATCACGATACCTCTTCAAGCGGTGGTGCTCCTTGGAACATGGCTATTGAAAATTGGTAGAGGATCACGGGCAGCGAGTTATTGAGGTCTTTTCTTAAAGAAATAAGGTATGAAATGTATCTACAGAAGATCAAGGTATTTTTTCGCTACGCCTTCCATACCCTCTTACCATAGAGCTCGCCTCCATATTATATGTCTGATTTAGGACATATATCTTATTGAAAGTTTCCTTTTTATCTCAAGTAGTTAGGCTGGTAGGACATAAACGAGTCAAGTAAATTGGGCGTATTTTGAACACAATTTGCTCCTATTGATAGAGTGCTCCCTGTTATCCCAGAAAGAGAATGGGGCATCCCATCTCAATATATTGAAATAACAATATATTTTTTGACAATCTCCCGCTTTTACCCCGTGGCATGGCTGTTGCGATGTCTCTAGGTAGGCTCGTCCCATGTTTCCCGAATTTGAGCCGGTTCGCACAGAGAGGAGATTGTCATGAGAGGCTTAGGTATTTCACGAAGGGGGATATGGTATCAAGTATTTTTGGTTGGCTTGACAGTGATTGTTTTTGGGGGTACGCGTGTAAGGGCCAGTGAAACTAGCGTAACATGCAATTCGCTAATAAAGTTTGCTGCGGGTGTTGTGAGCGTTTATGCCATCCATGAAGGTTCCCATGCTATTGTAGCAGGGTTGACAGGGACGCACCTGGACTGGGAGATAGGCACCTATAACCAGCCAATGGGATTTACCGAAGACTGTTCGAGCGATGCAAAGGGCTTTGCAGTAGATTCGGCAGGGTTACTGGGGCAATTGTTAACTTCTGAGGTGATACTTCAAACAGACGCCATAAACAAGAATGATGCCTTTGTCCGGGGCATGATGGCATGGAATATTGCGAATCCTATCATATATGCCTTTGATTACTGGTTCATACGTATATCGAACAAACAGAATGGCAGGGGATATCAAGGTGACCTTGAGGGTGTGGAGCATTATTCAACCAAATCAACGGCCAATGTGTTTACATTATCCATGGTCGCTATTGCAGCGTTTCAGGGTTACCGTTTTCTTAAGACCCAGTCATGGGCCCCGCATTGGTTGAAGCAAGGGGCGTGTGGAATCGATCTCGAAGCCATTCCTTCCGGTGGTTTGGCCATGACTTATAGCATTACCTTTTAGTCCATTTCATTGTTTGTTGGGAATCTCCAGCTATGCGGGAGTCATAGAAATTGGGCTATGCCGTACAGGAAATCAAGCTTATGAAGTGAATCCCGCCCCGGGCGGGATTAATGTAGAGCTTCGCTCTTCTATTCAATAAAATGACATAAAATTCCTTAACTTTAGGCACTTTAGTCACTCTGGAGATACGCGAGTAAACAAGGTCCCTCTGAACCCGGATTCTTTACTTTTGTTGAGAGAAGGTATCTTAAGGCATTCTTCTGTAAGTGCCTCTTTTCAAGGTCTGATTACCATCCCATGGTCAGATACTTGTGAATAGAGTCTGAGGCTGTCCTGCCCGCACCCATGGCCAGGATTACCGTGGCCTGGCCGGTGACGATATCGCCCCCCGCCCATACTCCCTTTTTGGTGGTTTTCCCGGTTTCTTCATCGGCTATTATATAGCCCCATTTGGTGATTTGGAGGCCTGGGGTGGATTGAGTCAGAAGGGGATTGGCGCCTGCCCCCACTGCAATAACAGCCAGGTCACAATCCAACCGAAATTTAGAGTTTTCAATGGGCACAGGACGGCGCCGTCCCGATGCATCTGGTTCCCCCAGCTCCATCTTGATGCACTCCATTCCGGTGACGCGACCCTTTTCATCACCAAGAAACCGTGTGGGCGCAGTGAGCAAATAGAATTCAATGCCTTCTTCTTCGGCGTGATGGATTTCAGCGGCTCGCGCGGGCATTTCCTCTCGAGATCGACGGTAAACGATACGCACCCGTTCGGCACCCAAACGCATGGCGGTTCGGGCCGAATCCATGGCCACATTTCCGGCACCAAAAATGGCCACGTCTTTGCCGACGGCAATAGGGGTGTCGTAATCAGGAAACAGATATGCCTTCATGAGATTGGCCCTGGTAAGATACTCGTTTGCGGAGTAAATTCCAATAAGGTTTTCCCCTGGAATATTTAAAAAGCGGGGCAGGCCGGCGCCTACACCCACGTAAATGGCATCGAAGCCCTGATCAAAGAGTTCATCCAGAGAGACCGTTCTACCAACTACAGTGTTACATTCTACTTTTGCACCTAGCCTTTCAAGGAAGTGGACTTCAGAAAACACGATCTCCTTGGGTAGTCTGAATTCGGGAATTCCATATACGAGGACTCCACCCGGCTTGTGAAAGGCCTCAAATATGGTTACGTCATGGCCCTTGAGGATGAGGTCCCCGGCCACGGTGAGCCCTGAAGGCCCGGATCCAACCACAGCAACCCTTTTTCCGGTAGATTCAGCCTTGGGTGGAAGTTCTCCTGTCCCATGTTCCCTCTCGAGGTCTGCCACAAAACGCTCCAAATTGCCTATAGCGACTGGATCTCCTTTCTTACCCAAGATACAATTGCCCTCACACTGGTTCTCCTGAGGACAGACTCTGCCGCATACAGCAGGAAGGGCGTTTCTTTCCCAAATCTTTCGGACTGCCTTGGTAAGTTCGCCTTCCTTTATGGATTTGATAAATCCAGGGATGTCAATTGAGACGGGGCACCCCTCAATACAGGAGGGCTTTTTGCACTGGAGGCATCTTTGTGCCTCGTTCATGGCGAGTTCCTTTGAATACCCAAATGGCACTTCATCAAAATTACGTTTTCTGACATCAGGCTCCTGCTCTGGCATGGGCTGCCTGGGCATTTTTTCTTTCTTGGTCCCTTTTTCCGTCATACTATCCTCCGGGTCAAGATGCTGCATGTTATAAACAATGTGAGAGTTCCACATACCAGTGTCAATGACTAACGACGATTAAGCGATCTGGCATTTATGACGATATGTCTCATAGGCCTGTTTTTCTTCAGCCTTGTAAGCATCAAGCCTTTTTCCAAGTTCGTCGAAATCTACCTGGTGTCCATCAAATTCAGGACCGTCCACACAGGCGAATCGTGTCTTGCCGCCCACGCTCACCCGGCAGCAGCCGCACATGCCCGTGCCGTCCACCATTATGGCATTCAGGCTCACAAGTGTCTTGACGCCATATTCGGCCGTAAGCTTGCAGACGAACTTCATCATGGGGACCGGGCCAATGCCCACTACGAGCTTTACGTCCTCCTTTTCCAGGATCTCTTTGAGCACGTCTGTGACAAAGCCATGATGTCCATATGATCCATCGTCTGTACACACACGAAGATCATGTGATGCGGCCTTCATCTTGTCCTCAAGGATCAAGAGGTCTTTGCTCCTTGCGCCAATGATCGCTATGACATGGTTGTCAAATTCTTTCAATCCGCGTGTGATAGGATGGAGGACAGCCACGCCAGTCCCACCCCCGACACAAACGACAGTTCCCAATTTTTCCAGGTGTGTGGGCTGTCCAAGAGGACCGATCACGTCTTGGTAATGTTCACCGACTTGGAGGGATTTAAACAGGGTAGTGGATTTCCCGACAACCTGATAAATGATGGTAATCGTCCCCTTTTTGGGGTCCGTATCAGCCATGGTAAGTGGGATGCGCTCACCTGTCTCATTGGCCTTTAGAATTACGAACTGCCCAGGTTTTGCCTTTTTGGCAATCAGTGGGGCACTGATCTCGTTGAGTACGACCGTGCCATCGGCCATCTCCTGCCGCTTCAAGATTTCAAACATTCTCTACCTCCAAAGATATGACGTAATATAAGCCGGATCTCGTTTACCATAACCCAAAAGGACTGTCAAAAATAAAAATTCGTGCGTAAGGATCACGGGCAGGTGATGCGGTTATAGGTTAGGCATGGTGAAACTGGAATAATCTACCCGTGGCCCGGTGCTATCTACCTTGGAATTTAGGCTTGCGTTTTTCAATAAAGGCTACGGTGCCCTCTTTAAGATCTTCGCTATTAAATGCATCTGCTATCATTTTCTCGATCTTATTCTGGTCTTCTTCTTTGACCGATTGGTAGTGGAGGATCTTTTTGAAGATTTGTTTATGCGCCTTTAAGGAGAGGGGAGCATTAAAGGCAATCTCCTCGGCCAGACTGTACGTAAAGGAATGTATCTCTGCCTTGGAAACCACATAATTGACCATCCCCATCTCTTTGGCCCTTTCTATGTTATAAAATCGGCCCGTAAAAAAGACTTCTTTGGTGTTTGCCAGTCCTATCACATTTATGAATTTCTGGACCCCCGCGGGGTGATATACGACTCCCAATCGGGCGACCGGTATGCCCATTCTTGATGAATCTGAAGCGATTCTTATATCACAGGTCATGGCCAGCTCACATCCCGCGCCAAGTGCATAGCCGTCTATCATTGCTATAACCGGGTATGGGTATCGTTCAATAGCGGCAAGGCCTATCTCCAAAGGATTTTTATCTTTCAGTTCTTCTGCTAGTTCATCTGGTATATCTGTTGGTATTTGCGTTATGTCATATCCTGCTGAGAATGCCCTGCCACCTTCTCCCCTGATCACGACTGTCCTAATATCATCGTCTCTGGAAAACCCGTTCATATATTCGGCAATTTTAAACAGCATCTCCGGGGTCAGGGAATTCCTCTTCTCCGGACGATTGAGGATCAATGTTGCTATAAAGCCTTTTTTTTCCGTAAGAACTACTTCATTGGACATGTTATATCTCCTCACATTGATAAATAAGCCCAATTGAGCGAAAATACTCAATTGATAGTTGTCGGTTGCCAGTTGCCAGTTGTCAGGAAAAGGCATTAATGACATTTTTGCAACACTTGCTAATCCCTGAATTCATGCCCTTTGACATGGACGGATTCCTAACAGCAAAACTATTCGCGTACTATGTGGGACTAGCCAGGTATTTAGGTTGAAGACTGAAGGAGGCAGTATTTTCAATGAGTAAACCAAGACAGCTTCCCTTTCAGCTGTTTTTCCATCTGCCTTCTACCTTCAGTCTATCCACCTGAGTAGTTACTACTGTTTCAGGTAAACCCTAACGCAAAATGCTCCCCAACAAAAACCGTTTTTGGACAATAGTGATTCAGGTTCAAAGTTCAGGGGTTCATATTCAACCCCCGTTCGCTCCGCTCACTAAGGCGCAAAATACGCAAAGCTCAAGGCATTTTTTTGCAGGGGGACTAGGCTATGAGTTTTACAATATCGGCCATGTTTCCCTCTTGTTCCACATTCTCAAGTCGAGGAATAATCGCCTCTACGCGGCTTTTTTCCAGGACAAGGCCAGCTAATGAACGAAACTTTGTGAGGATTTTGGCCTTTTTTTCTTCTTCGTCCATGACATATTGGAGGATGTCCAATTTTTTCTGGTATCTTGTCCCATCCTTATAAATTATTACATCCGCCTCAAAGGCGCCGATCTGAGTATCAGGAATTATTTTGATCTTATCTCTCAGCGCTATTATGTCAGGGTCATTGACCTTTTCATCAGTAAAGGCCGTTATCCCCGTATCTTCCGTCAGGAGGGCATTGGCGACACTATAGGGGATGCTGAATTTACCTTCCAAGGCCGTTACGGGTTTCTCCTTGCCTGCCATTTCCAGTACCGGCGGCAATACATGGATCTCAATTTCTTGGATTCTTTTGGGATCAATGGCATGTGCTTTCTTGAGGACAAGGGCGGCCTCAATAGAGGGATGGGTTTGGTAACATGAGGCATGGAATTTATATCTGTTACCTAAAATATTCCACTTGCTCCCCAGGTCTTCCAATGCCCTTTTTGCATCCCAGTCCTTTGAAAACATATCCCAGAAACACTTCTTTCCCTCCAGAATATTTTCTACACTGGTAAGGCCTCTTTGTGCCAGGAGAGCAGACAAGAGGCCATCAAAACATGCCTTGCCCGCGTGGAGGGGTTTGCAGGAAGTCCCGAACACTGTCTTAATGCCCGCTGCTTGAGTCCCTGCAGCTCCCAGGGCATAGATTGCCTGCTGGGTATTCAGTCCTAACAATTTTGCACAGCCTGCCGTGGAAGAAAAATGGCCAATAGTGGATGTCCCGTGCCAACCGGCAAGATAGTGATTGACCGTTGCTCCCAGTGCAACCCTGCAGCCTGCCTCAAAGCCGATCACAAAGGCGGCAAGAAAATCCTTACCACTTTTTCCTTTCCACTCTGATAGTGCGAGCAGGCCCGGAAAAAGCGTAACACTCGGGTGACCCAGAAATTCTATGCTTGTATCGTCAAAATCAAGCACGTGTGAAATCATTCCATTTAGCAGGGCAGTGTTCAGTACAGATGTTTTTATGTTTTTTCCCAGAACGGTCGCCTGCTCTTTTCCTCCAACAAGGTCAATAACATCAACCAGGCCACGTGTCTCCGCTTCATTGGCACCTGCGATTGTAACCGCGAGCCAGTCCATAAAACACAGTTTTGCCTCATTTACAACCTCTGAGGGCAAATCATCAAAATCCGTAGAAGTGATAAATTCTGATAGCCTTTTTGTTGTTTGCATAACTCTTTTGCCTCAGCCAACTGACAACTGCCAACCGGCCACTATCGATTGAGCGTTTTCGCTCAATTGGGTTTATAGATATTCATCTGAAAGTTTGTACTTTAGAATTTTGCCGGTAACGGTTTGAGGGATAGGACTAGTAGTAATAATTACCTCTTTTGGGAGTTTGAATTTGGCAATTTTGCCAATGCCATAATCCAAAACCTCCTGCTCGGTAAGCGTCTCTCCTGGAACCGGGTTGACAATGGCCAGGCCCACTTCTCCCCATTTTTCGTCTGGCTTGGGGATGATAGCGATATTCATAATCTTTGGATGATCAATTAGTATGTTTTCCACCTCTCTAGGGTATACATTTTCACCGCCGCTGATATACATGTCTGATTTGCGATCCACCACATAAAGGTAACCATCCTTGTCGATAGTTGCCAGGTCCCCAAAGTGAAACCAGCCGTCAGGGTCTATGGCTTCTTTAGTTTTCTCTGGCATGTTTAGATATCCCAGCATAGTCATGGGACCCCTGTAACAAATTTCCCCTATTTCTCCCGAACCCCATCCAACTTCTTCGCCTTTGTCATTGGCTACTTTGACCTCGCCATGAAATAGAGGAAGTCCCACTGATCCTGTCTTTTCTGCGTCCAGGGGCCTGTCAGGGCTAAGTGATATACAAACCGACGTCTCAGTACATCCAAAAACCTGGCCAACGGCCGGCACCCTAAACTTCTCTTTTATCTTTTCAAGAAGAGACAATGGTGTTATTTGGGCGCCAACGGCAACTCCCTTGATGGAACTCAGATCATATTTATCAAAATCAGGCTCTGCAATGATCATATAAAACATGGCGGGGACGCCACCGATCAGGCTGATTTTATATTTTTCAATATCTTCCAGTGTCTTCTTGGGATCGAAGTGCTTGTGGATCAGGATAGTGCCGCCTCTATGAATAATCGGCATGGTAGCTATAAACATCCCACCGGAATGAAACATAGGGAGATTCAGTAAATATCTATCCTCATGACCCAGGAAGCTGAAGGCTATCTCGTTATTTATGGTATTCCATAGGGTCTTACGGTGGGGCAGAATAGCACCTTTTTGTCTTCCAGTGGTTCCCGATGTATACATAATGACTTGAGGGTCTTCCATTGTAGGCGGATCATCAACTACCGGCTCTTTCGGGGGAAAACTGGTGATAAAATTGTCATATCCCAGGTCTTCTCTCATTTCTGGAATACCTATACACACATATGTCTTGATCCTCTTTGAAGAGGGGAAGGCCCTTAATTCCTTAATCACTGAAGAGAAATCTTCTCCATAAAAGAGGGCCTTCAGCTCACACTCTTCAGTGAAGTATTCTAGCTCTCTACTCACCAGTCGAAAATTCAAGGGAACAAAGACAACGCCGGTCTTTGCACAGGCCCAGTATAGTTCCATAAACTGAATGCAATTATAGGCCAGTATGCCCACACGATCTCCCTTTTTCAATCCGAGAGATAAGAGGGCCCAGGCCAGTTGGTTGATTCCCTCATTGAGTTGCTTGTAAGTCCATTCATTTCCCTCAAAGATGATAGCCAGCTTGTCGGGGTGATAAAAACTTCTCTTGGTGACCCAGTTTCCTATGCCTGTTTCTGGCATTCAGCATCTCCTTTCTTGTCCTTTCCTGCCTTTTCCTGGATGAACTCTGTTATCTCTTTGAAGGTTGAGCTTTGAGTGAAAACACCTGCCACTCCCATCCTGGTTAGTTTTGGTAAATCTTCATCGGGAATTACACCACCTATTATAAGCAGTTTGTCGTCAAGCCCTTTCTCCTTCATCTTTTTAATGATCTTATCGCAAATGGACAGGTGTGCACCAGAGAGTATGCTCAAGCCAATAACATCAACGTCCTCCTGCATGGCGGTATTAATTACTTGGTCTATGGTCCTGCGTATTCCAGTGTAAATTACCTCCATCCCAGCATCTCTCAATCTGTATGACAGTAATATCGCACCTTTTTCATGACCATCCAGGCCTACCTTGGCAACCAATACCCTTATTCTTTTTGTATGATCCATTTTTTCTAGGGACCTCCAATAATATATCCGGAAAATTGCCTACAAGGCCTCACCGAAAACATTTCTCAGCACGTTACAGATCTCACCAATAGTTGTATACTCTTTAACTGCTTCCACAAAAAATGGAATATGGTTGGCCTTTTCATCTTTGGCGGCGTTCTCTATCTTTTCAAGACAGGCCATCACCTTCTTGTTGTCCCTTTCCTTTTTTACCTTTTGAAGATTTGCGATTTGTCTTTCCTCTGCATCTGCCTTTCTTTCTGTCTTGTAGGGCGAAGTCCTGGGCGGCATGACCTCAATTTCGTCCGGTTCTGTATATTTATTTACTCCCACGCGAATAACATCTCCCGTTTCCTCTTTCCTCTGAAATTCTTCTGCGGCCTTCATTATTTCATCTTTCATCCAGCCTGTCTTTACGGCCTTAACTGCCCCCCCCATTTCATCTATCTTGTTTATGATATCAAATATCCTTGCCTCATATCGGTCTGTTAGTGATTCTATATAATATGAGCCTGCCAGGGCATCCTGGACATCAGTCAAGTTGCATTCCTCTACAATAATTCTTGCGGCGTCTGCTGCCAATTGCCTCGCCTCTATGCTATGGCCAAGGCCTAAGGGCTCATCAAAGGGGGGCTCCAGCACGGAGGGATCTCCTATCAATGCCGAAAAGGCGGCACCAATAGCCACCCTTACCAGATTGTTCAGGGGCCTCTGTTTTGTGCAGGGCCAGTAACCGGCAAGACCACCCCCCAATTCTTTATATATCCAGTTTGAGGGCCTTTTTGACTGAAACCTGTTACGCATTATCTTTGCCCACACCCTCCTAGCGGCCCTTCTACAGGCGGCCTCTTTCAAGACCTCCATTCCGCCCCCGAAATTCAAAAAGGTGGTCCGGCCCACGAACTGGTCGATGTCTAGGCCGGCATCAATGGCCGTCTCAAAATAGGCAATCGCATTGGCAAAGGTAAAGGCGACGGCCTGGGTTCTGGTCGCACCCGCCTCTCTCATATGAAAACCACAGATGCTGATGGTGTTCATCCTGGGTAAATGCGCCGTACAATACGTGATTGTATCACGGGTCATTCTCATGGAAGGTCCTACTGGAAAGAGCTGTGTGCCCCTGGCCACAAATTCCTTCAAGATATCATTTTGAGGTGTACCCTTGAGTTTATCTATGGGAATGCCCCTCTTTTGTGCCAGGGCAATATACATGGCGAGTATAATGTTGGTTGTCCCATTGATCGTCCAATTGGATGCTATCTTATCGAGATCCATATCAGCGGTAAATGCCTCGTAAATTATCTCGAAATCTCTCAGGGTATCTATTGCCACTCCAACTTTGCCGACCTCTCCTTCAGAAAGCTCGTGGTCAGAGTCGTAACCAATTTGTGTGGGCAAATCAAAGGCAATGTTGGGACCGCCTCCTCTTGCGGGTGTCTTTCCTCTTTCAATATAAAAGTCTCTCATATCCTCCGGTGTTCCATAGCCCGAATAGCCGAATGCGTGTCTGATGGCCTTGCCGGCGCCCAAGGTTTTTCCTCGGCCCCATAGGGCGGTAAGTATAGGGATCGCGAACCTGCCTGCAGTAAAGGGGAATTCTCCCGGAAATCCGACATTCTCAAGAAAATCGTGATCGCCCAGATCAAGAGGGGTATAATATTCTGCAGGGTTTTTCTCAAGCCCAAGACGCTGCATGTTCTTCTTTAGGGTGTTTTCTTCCCATACCTTTCTAGCCTCTCTAATGCGGTGTTTTTTTTCCCCATCTAGTGGCATAAGACTTCTCCTTCATTCCAATAATTTGGTGATTTTCTGTTTATTCTTGACAGGTATTTGTACGGACATTATAATATTCAATCAAATAAGTCAACAGAAATTTGTATTGATGTGCTGAGTTAGATGGACGTCACCCTGGGAGAAAATAAATGGTATTGAACAAGGGCCCAATCCCTCTCTACTACCAACTCGAAATACGTCTGCGGAAACGAATCCTTTCCGGGACGTATTCTCCGTCCCAGGCCTTTCCAACAGAAAAAGAGCTTTGCGACGAGTTTGCTGTCAGCCGTGCCACTGTCCGTCAGGCGCTTATGGCCTTGGAGGGCGATGGCCTGATTGAGCGTCATAGGGGACGAGGGACATTTGTCGCCCATGTAGATCAGGGCTACCGGCACTGGAAACTATACGGTGAATTGGTAGACCTTTGGCTTTCTGGGGAGCAAACCGTGCTCAAGCTCCACTCAAAAGAGTTGATCGATCCAGATCATGACATGATTAGAGACATGAATTTGGAGCAGGGCGATAGACTGTATCTCTTTGAGGGTATTCGAAGAACGGATGCCGGCGATAAGGCCTTCTTCCAGGCCTTCATACCACAGGATATCGGGGAAAACATCTCCCTGGAGGAGGAGTTGAGCAGCCCTTTTTTTATCCAAAGAGTTGAAAAAGAGGCGCTGGAAGCTGTGAGGCGGGCTCGCCAGATCCTGTCTGCGGCCGCGGCCACGGCCAAGATTGCATCTGTCCTGGGCACAGAACCAGGTCATCCTTTGCTGGTTGTCAAGCGCATCTATTTTTCCAAGACGGATAGGGTCCTTGAAACGGCGGTGACTCAAACACTTGCCGAGACATACCAGATCGAATCCGAGTTGATCAGGGCGGCACCTGAATCGAATGCAAGAACGATAGGGTAGGTATTCTTTTTGAAAAACCCCCGCTGACCGCTGATCCCAGGCCCCTGTGAACTATTACCATTTTACTCGTTGGAGTGGTTTATTTATAGATCAAAACAACCGTCTATAAAGGAGGTCACGACATGAACGCTCTTTCGGAAAATACGCAGTCTATGTCAGGGGAAGGCATGGTGTTTGATTATATCATCGTCGGTGGAGGGACAGCCGGTTGTCTCCTTGCGAACCGGTTAAGCAAGGACCAGGATACCCGAGTCCTACTGCTGGAAGCCGGAGATAAGGATTCGAACCCACTTATTAAGATACCCGTTGGTGTCTCAGCCCTCTTCGGTCATAAGAAGTTGAATTGGCGTTATTGGACTGAGCCGGAACTGGGTTGTAAGGGCCGCAAGATATACTGGCCACGCGGAAAGGTATTGGGGGGTTCCAGCTCGATAAATGGAATGATTCATATGCGCGGTAATCCCGAGGACTTCAATCAGTGGAGAGAGCTCGGGAATGCAGGCTGGGGTTGGGAAGACGTTTTACCGTATTTTAAGAAATCCGAACATTTTCAGGGTGGCGCCGATGAGTTTCGTGGTGACAGTGGCGAGTTAAGCGTTAAATTTTTTGAACCAAATGTACCGATCAGTCATCAATTTGTTGATTCCGCGATAGCGCGGGGACTAGCACGAAATGATGATTTCAACGGTGCGAACCGTGAAGGCGCTGGTATTGGCCAGGTAAATATGGAAAATGGAGTACGGTGCTCCAGCGCTGCCGCATTCCTCAGGCCCGCACAGAAGGGGCCCAACCTGAAGATCGAGGTCAAGGCCTTTGCGGAGCATATCCTGTTTAAGGAAAGGCAGGCATGTGGAATCGAGTTCAAGAATTCTGACGGAAAACTGACGCGTGCCACATGCAGGAAGGAGGTCATCCTCAGCGGCGGCTCAGTAAATTCACCGCAGCTTCTTCAGTTGTCTGGTATTGGCGATCCAGATCATCTCAAGTCCCTGGGTATCAATCTCGTTCACGCCCTGCCCGGTGTTGGGGAGAACCTAAAGGATCATGTATGGGTGCCGGTGACATGCCGGGTAAATAGCCGCATCACCCTGAACCATAAATTAAGGACATGGAAGTATCCAGTGTATTTGATCCAGTATCTAATGACACGGAGGGGCCTCATGACACAGACCTCTTCTGATACGTATGCGTTTGTTCATTCGCGATCAGAGTCGCCACTACCGGACCTTCAGCTTGCCTTTCGACCCTATAGCGTCAGCTACGATGGGGACCATCGGCCGGCTGTAGACGATTTCGAAGGTTGTTCAGTCAGTATCTTTCTTGTCAGACCCGAGAGCGTTGGATCTATAAAGATCGCCTCGGCTGATCCACAGGTCTATCCAACTATAAGGGCCAACTATCTGACAGCAGAGGCCGATGTCAGGGCCCTGGTCTCCGGTATTGTCTGGGCAAGAAAGATCTTTAATGAGGAACCGATTGCATCCATGATTGACTCCGAATTCGAACCCGGCGACGGCGTAACCGAGGATACGGGATTGATCGATTATATTCGAGGAAATGTCGAATCCGTTTACCACCCGGTTAGTACGTGCAGAATGGGTCATGACGATCAGAGTGTTGTAGATGATCGTCTGCGGGTTCATGGAATACAGGGCCTGCGTGTGATCGACGCCTCGATCATGCCCACCATTACATCCGCAAACACAAATGCGCCGACCGTGATGATCGCCGAGAAGGGCGCGGACCTGGTTTTGGCAGACAATCGATGATTTATTTTAGACTCCTTAGGCATTTTAGATCACTTTAGTCACTCTGAATGGTATGTTCTTGTAAATGGAGGAGATATGAGAGAAAAAAGTATAGTTAGGCGGATGTTTATTCTGGATGGCGGCACGCTTCTTTATGACAGGGGCCTGATGAAATTCGGCATGGATATGGGCAAGATGCAGCGGATATTCACACCATTTTTTGCCTTTGATACGGAGGAGGGATGGGTGTTATACGACACGGGGTGGCCTATAATAGCCGTGCCCGTGCTGGAGGCGATTGGGCTGGAGCCGGAAATTTCAGAAGAAAACCTTACCGTGGCCCAACTGAAAAGAATCGGGGTTGAGCCGTCAGACGTGTCAAAGATAATACTTTCCCATTTACATGTGGACCACGCCGGGGGACTGCAATCTTTCCTCGATGCGGATGTCTACGTCCAGAAAGATGAGCATGCCTATGCAATGCACCCTAATTCCTTTCAGGCCCTGGCCTATGCAGAGGAAACATTCAATATTCCACAGATCAAATGGAATTTTCTGGAAGGAGACGATCTAATCTTGCCTGGCCTTGCAGTGTTTATGGCCCCCGGGCATACCGCTGGCCTCCAGTGCCTGATTGCCGAGCTGCCAGAAAGTGGTTTTTATGTCCTGGCTGCCGACGCGGCCTACCTTCAAGAGAACCTCGATGAAAACCTCCCCGGTGGGAGTTCCTGGAATCCAGTCCTTGCACAGTATGCCATTAAGCGTGTCAAGATGTTGTCAGCTATTCTTGGGGGTCAATATTTTCCAGGCCATGATTATGACTTTTTCACGAGTAAGGTTAAATTGGCAGAAGAATATATCTGAAGGGGGACATAGGTTCCATTAATAAAGGGTTAGTTTTAGCTGCTCCAGTATGGAGCCCTTTATATGATTATGAAGTCTACTCTTGACTCATATTGTTAGCTGTGACAAGAAAATGGTATGTCCAAGTCATTGAGGATGCAATATCCCAATGCATGGTAAAAACTTTCCGCTTTAACGGCCGCTCCCCCATGAGTGATCCGATCGACAAAATGCCGCCCTCAATTTCACCTTCTACATATGCTAACATCAACGATTCAGCCCGGGAACACAAATTCTGCAGCACGAAAAATTGAGTCAAGTGAGATAACAGACATATTTGCAAGGTTTATCTATGTCATTGTCAGGGATCTTATGGAATCCTTACGGAAAACTAACGCAATTCTAACAGCATAATTGTAATCCTCTATTGCTTGGGTGCGAGAGGTTTTTATGGCACGAGAAAAGATTCTTGTTGTAGATGACGAAGAAGATATCCTGGAGCTTATCCGTTTCAATCTGGTCAGGGAGGGCTATCTTGTAAATACTGCAGTCTCCGGTGAAGAGACACTGAAAATTACAAGATCTGAGATACCCGATCTCATCATTCTGGACCTTATGCTTCCCGGAATTGACGGTCTTGAGGTGGCCAAACAACTGAAAAATGACCTTGAAACCCGAGACATTCCTATCATGATGGTGACCGCCAAGGGGGCAGAAGCCGACATAGTAACAGGCTTGGAACTTGGTGCGGAAGACTACGTCACAAAGCCCTTCAGTCCCAGGGTTCTGGTCGCCAGGGTAAGGGCCGTGCTTCGCAGAAAAGCGCATGGAAACCAGGAGGAAGTTCCATCAGATATGAAGATCATCCGTATCCGTGATCTGGTGATCCACCCCGGAAGACGGGAAGTTATGGTCGGCGGCAGGCCCGTGAACCTGACCTTTAGCGAATTTGGCATATTGAATCATCTGGCAAAAAGACCGGGCTGGGTTTTTACACGAAACCAGATTGTGGATGCCGTTCGGGGCGAAGACTATTTTGTTACTGATCGTGCCGTCGATGTGCAGATTGTAGGGCTCCGGAAAAAACTGGGCGTCGCCGGCAGATATATTGAAACGGTCCGTGGTGTAGGGTATCGTTTCAAGGAGTGAGCCGTGAAAAAAAAGAAAAGGTTGATATGGCAGCTTTTTCCTTCATACCTGCTGCTCATAATTATATCCCTTGGGGCCATTACGTTATATGCCACCAGTTCACTTCGAGATTTTTTTCTGGAGCAGACCGCATCCGATCTGGAAGCACGTGCCCACCTAATCAAAAAACAGATCATAAAAGACCTCCGTCCTCTCAACGAAAATGCCGTCAATGTCTTGTGCCAGAGTTCCGGTGAGATCTCATCAACACGCATTACGATCATACTTCCGTCCGGCAGAGTAATAGGAGACTCTTCAAGGGACCCAGGCAGCATGGAAAGCCATGCAGATCGGCCGGAGTTTCTCCAGGCCCTCAGGAGAGGGCTGGGAAGGTCTATCAGATACAGCCGGACACTCGGACAGCAAATGATGTACGTGGGCATAGCGCTAAAAAACAAATCCGGCATTATCGGTGTTGTGCGCACCTCCCTGTCCTTAACTCCCATAGATGAAGCAATAAGGAGCATCCAGAACAAAATCGTCATTGCAGGAATCTTTGTCGCAATTATCGCTGTGTTTCTCAGCCTGCTCACATCCCGCCTCATCAGCAGACCAATAGAAGAGATTCAAAGAGGTGCAGAATGTTTCGCCCGTGGTGACCTTGAATGCAGGCTCCCCGTCTATAGATCCCAGGAGCTCGGAAGCCTTTCAGAGACTATGAACCAGATGGCGGGGGAGTTACAGGAGCGAATAGGTACGATCAGGCGCCAGCGGAACCAGATCGAAGCCACGCTTTCAAGCATGGCTGAGGGTGTCATAGGCGTCGATATGAACGAAGACGTACTCAATATGAACAAGGCCGCCGCACGAATGTTCGGGTTCGACCCGCGTGAGACTGAGGGCCGAAGCATCCAGGAACTTATAAGAAACACGGAAATTCAGCGCTTCGTATCATATGCACTGGCCAGCGGTAAAGCGGTTGAA
This sequence comes from uncultured Desulfobacteraceae bacterium, assembly GCA_964473615.1. Lineage (GTDB taxonomy): Bacteria > Desulfobacterota > DSM-4660 > Desulfatiglandales > Desulfatiglandaceae > CAYYPQ01. The sequence goes on along the minus strand of CAYYPQ010000024.1, from coordinate 26,951 downwards.
AAGGATATTGTGCTCTATTCCGATTCCGATGGGGAACGGTTTCTCAGTCTTCGTGGCACTTTACTTCAAGACGCAGATGGACAAAAAATCGGGGCGCTAATCGTGCTGAACGATATCAGCCGCCTGCAAAGGCTTGAAAAAATCCGCAGGGATTTTGTGGCCAATGTCTCTCATGAGATAAAAACACCCATTACCGCAATTAAAGGATTTGTAGAAACGCTCCGGGATGGCGCGACACAAGACGAGCGGGAAATGGAACATTTTCTTGGCATTATTGGAAAACACGTTGATCGTCTGGAAGCCATCATTGAAGATCTCTTGAGCCTCTCGCAAATTGAACAGGTAACCGAAAAAGACGAGGTAGCACTTTCCGAGGGTTCCATAAGGGAAGTGCTCCTAATGGTAATTCGATCATGGGAAGTAAGGGCCGCAGAAAAAGACATCCGCCTTGAGCTTTTCTGTGATGAAAGCCTAAAGGCAGGAATCAATACCGTGCTCCTTGAGCAGGCGGTCGCAAACCTCGTTGAAAACTCGATCAAATACAGTGATAGCAAAAGCAGGATCAGCATCGAAGCAAACCAGAAAGACGAGGAAATCCAGATCGCTGTCAGGGACCACGGATGTGGTATCGGTAAAGAACACCTATCACGTGTATTCGAGAGGTTCTACAGGGTGGACAAGGCAAGAAGCCGCAAAATGGGGGGCACCGGGCTAGGGCTTTCCATTGTCAAGCACATCGCTCAGGCGCACAAAGGATATGTGAGCGTGGAGAGTTCTGTTGGAAAGGGAAGCACCTTTTCAATCCACTTGCCCAAGGCATGAAAAAAGCGTGAATCCCCACTTCGGTTCTTTTAAGACCTATTCCAGCGACAGGCCCTTGTGCCGGTGGATCTTTCCTTCTATCATATAGATGACTTCTTCGGCGATATTGGTTGCATGGTCTGCGATTCGTTCAAGGTGCCGGTATACCAACAGGAGATTGATGAGATAATTTGCCCGTTCCGGTTCCTTTTTGAGTGCCGATTTGATCTGATCATAACCCTCCCGGTTCAGCCTGTCCACCTCATCATCCATGAGACCTACCTTGTAAGCCAGATCCACATCCAGGTTCACCAGTGAGTCAAGGCTCATCTTTAACATGGCTTCCACCCTTTCGGCCATGAGGTCAAAATCAAATGCAAGCGAAACAGAGGGTCTTTTTGCCACAACCATTACGCGTTCAGCGATATTGACGGCCATATCGCCTACTCGCTCGAGGTCATTGTTGATCTTTATCACAGCGGTGATAAAGCGCAGATCAACAGCCACCGGTTGATGGAGTGCGAGGATCTTTAGACATTCCTCCTCTATCTCCACTTCCATTTCATCAATCTCCCGGTCGCCTTCAATGACTTTTTGAGCCAGATCCAAATCCCGTGTCTTCAAGGCCTTGATCGCCTTTCGCACACTCTCTTCCGCCATGGTCCCAAGAAAGAGGATCCTTTTTTTTAACTTTTCCAGTTCCACTTGCAAGTGTCTTCTCATTCTACCATCCTGTATTGTTTGAATATTCTATCCGAATCGACCGGTAATGTAATCGGAAGTCTGTTTCAACCTGGGCCGGGTAAAAATAGACTCGGTCTGATCCACCTCAATCAATTTACCCATATAAAGAAAAGCGGTGATCTCCGAGACCCTGGCGGCCTGCTGCATGTTGTGTGTTACAATAATGATGGTATAGCTTTGCTTCAATTCGTGAATCAACTCCTCGATCTTTTGTGTGGCAATGGGGTCCAGGGCGGACGCCGGTTCATCCATCAGCAGGAGTTCCGGCTCCACGGCCAGTGCCCTTGCGATACAGAGACGCTGTTGTTGTCCCCCGGACAGACCGAGTGCGGATTCATGAACCCTGTCTCTGACTTCTTCCCAAAGCGCGGCCTGCTTTAGGCTGTATTCCACACGCTTAGCAATAAAGCCCTTTTTTTTGACCCCGTTCACCCGCAGTCCGTATGCCACATTATCAAAGATGCTCTTTGGGAAAGGGTTCGGCTTTTGAAATACCATGCCCACGGCGCGCCTCAAACTCACTACATCCACCCTTGGGTCATAAATATTCTGCCCGTCCAGCAGGACCTTCCCCGTGGTCCGTGCCCCGGGAATCAAGTCGTTCATTCGATTCAGACACCGGAGCAAGGTGCTTTTGCCGCAACCAGAGGGCCCGATCAGTGCGGTGACCTTGTTTTCAAGGAACTCCAGGGATATATTGTGAAGGGCTTGAAACCCCCCATAGTAGAGATTCAGGTTGCCTACAGCCATCTTCATGCGGTCGCCTGTTAGCGCAGCCCCGTGTTTTTCCGGTTTTTCCACCAATCTGATCTATATCTTCCCATCAAATCTCAACGCCTTTTTTGGATCCTGGCCCTAAAGATAATTGCGATCAGGTTCAGTCCTAGGACCAAGGCAATAAGAATCAGGGCAGTTCCGTATTGAAGAGGCCGGGTTTTTTCAATCTCCGTTCCTGCCGTGGCCAGGACGTAGATATGGTAAGGAAGGGCCATGATTTCATCAAATAAGGACCTGGGCAGTGACGGCGTGTAGAAAACAGCAGCCGTGAACATAATGGGAGCGGTCTCGCCCGCCGCCCTGCTCAGGCCAAGGATAGAACCGGTAAGGATACCCGGCAGTGCCGCAGGTAAAACCACCCTGTAGACGGTCTGCCACTTTGTGGCCCCAATTGCCAGTGACGCCTCGCGATATGTATCTGGAACCACTCGCAATGCCTCCTCGGTGGCACCAATAACCATGGGCAATGTCATGGCTGCCAGAGTTAGACAGCCGGCAACCAGGCTCACTCCCATATGAAGCGCCACTACAAAAAAGGCCAGCCCGAACAGGCCGAAGACAACAGAAGGGACGCCTGCCAGGTTGTTGATTCCCAGGCGGATGATATTGACAAGCCTGCCCGCCCTGGCATATTCATTCAGATATATGGCGGAAGCCACTCCAATCGGAAGCGCCGCCATCATGCTTCCCAGGCCCAGGGCGACGGTACCTACAATGCAGGGAAGCACGCCGCCCCGCGTCATGGAGTCTATGGGAGGTTGGCTGAGAAATGTCCAGGTAATTGCGCTCCAGCCTCTAGAGACAAGGAAATACAGCATGATCGCCAGTGCCGCGGCGTTGATGAAGGCGGCCAGCCGGAAGCCGCTAAAGGCGAGCATTTGAATACACTTTCTCCTCCAGGACAGTGTTGCCGGTTTCAGAAACCCTGTGATCCTATGGACTGCCGGGCTATTTGTCCTCCCTGATGATATCTCCATCATCTGCATAGTTCTCCTAAAGGCTAGATGCCCCCACCTGCCTATATCGCCTGGAAATATAGCCTGCCAAAAGATTAAAAAACAGGGTAAAGAAAAATAAGACGATCCCGGTTGCAAAGAGCGCATGGTAGTGTTCACTTCCGTACGGTGCTTCGGCCATTTCAGCCGCAATGCTCGCCGGCATGGGTCTGACAGGATCAAACAGAGAAGTGGGTACCATAGCCGCCCCTCCGGCAACCATAAGCACTACCATTGTTTCCCCAATGGCCCGAGACATTCCCAGGATGATTGCAGTGGAGATCCCCGAGATGGAAGCAGGAAGGATCACCCGGGAAATCGTCTCCCAGCGAGTGGCCCCCAGGGCCAGTGAGGCCTCCCTTAATTCAGCCGGAACACCGAATATGGCGTCCTCTGAGAGGCTGCATATGGTGGGAACAGCCATAAAGGCAAGCATCAAAGAGGCATTGAAAAGATTGAGCCCTGTTCCGATATCCATGAGGTTTTGAAGGAATGGGGCCACAACCACCATACCGAAAAAGCCTATTACCACAGAAGGCAGGGCCGCAAGCAGCTCGACTACGGGCTTTACCACCTGTCTTACTCTAAACCCGGCCGACTCAGCAAGATACAAGGCCGTAAGCACCCCGAGGGGGATCGAAATAACGGAAGATACGATTGTGACGGCCAGGGACGCAATCAGCAGGGGAAATATACCGAATGCGGGCGGATCGGACGTAGGGTACCAGTACTTGCCGAAAACAAAATCTTCTATGGAAACTCTTTTGAAAATCGGCATGCCCTCTCTGAACAGAAAGATCATAATAGCGCAAAGTGTTACAATCGAGGCCAGGGCAATGACAAAAAGAACGGCCCTTATAAGCCTGTCTTTGCGGTTCCTGTCCTTCCCCGTTGACAATGCCTTTTGCAGAAAGTCTTGCACCTGGCCCGCCCTATAATTCTTGCTCATAGAATCTTGTCTCCTCCGATAATCCTATCGGAGCAGGCCGCGATTTCTCTACGGCACATCAATAAAGAGGAACAAATCCTGCCGCAGCCACATTTTTTTGACCTTTATCCGGGTGAATCACATAATTGATGAATTTCACAATATCACCCTTGGGCCAGCCCCTCGTGAACATGTATAGAGGACGACTTATAGGATATGTGCCGTTCAACGTGGTGGCCTCGGAACCTATGATGCGATTTACCATGAGAGGCTTCACGTTTTTGTTCACATAACCCAGTCCGATATAACCAATCGCGTTTTTGTTTTTGGAGACGGCCTCCGCCACGGCACCGTTCGATGCCTGCAAAAGGGCCCCTGGATATACCCGCTCCTTTTTCATGACCTTGTTTTCCCAGACCTCATATGTTCCGGACGATGTGTCCCTGGAGATCACCACTATCTTCCGGTCAGGCCCCCCAACCTCCTTATAGTTCTTGATTTCGCCTTTATAGATGGCCTTGAGCTGGGCCATGGTTAGGTTGATCAGGGAGTTGCTGGGATGGACTACAGGAACAATGCAATCATAAGCCACAGCAAATGGTACGGGATAGGCCCCGTTTTTCACGGCCAAAGCGACCTCATTTGATTTAATGAACCTGGAGCTGTCCCCTATATCGGTCGTGCCGTCAATCAATGCCTTGATCCCGTTACCCGAACCACCTCCGGATATAGAAATCCGCACATCCGGGTGCTCCTTCATATAGGCCTCGGCCACTTTCTGGGCAATAGGCAAAACGGTTGTGCTTCCTTTGATAACGATATTTCCGGCCCAGGCCATGCCGCCTGCGCAGATCAGTGAAACGGCCAAGAGCAAAATAAAAATCCTTTTAAAATCCATTTTTTACCTCCATAATTTTGTTAATGAAATCATTCAATTGTTAGTTTTTTGTTAGGAATTTATTAGCGTTTGATTACGGAAATACGATCATCACCTCCTTTTCTTTGAACTCCTCTACATCTGGTTCAAGCGTCTGAACCGAAACTAATGGCCCTTTGTTAGCCTGGTATTAGGAAACAGTAAAAAAAGCCCTTCCTTTTTCCTAAGATCCTTCATTTCAGGTTTCACCTTTTGCATATCAGCACAGCTAATTGCAGCACCCAGCAGGACGAGCATGCAGTGTATTAAAGGCTTCCTAACACGTAAGCCGTCTTCTTATCGTTATCTTACAGGGGCCCTCTTTTGGATATTTCGAAAACTCTGCGTTCACAAACTTACTAAATACTAACATACAGCTAACAAGGCCCTAATCCCGGAGGAACATACATGCATGCAATATCACTTTTTTGTTCAACGGGAAGGGAGGTGATCTCAGGAGGAAAAGCAGAAAAGAGTGGGATTTCAATTAACGATTTCAAAAATACCCAAAGAACAAGGAGTACAAAAAAATGAGAAAAATATTTTATTTGTCCGTAATATTCGGAATTCTGGCGTCACTAAATCCTTAGTAGCCACATCTTTTGCAATCACGAGAAGATGCAAATCTTCCTCTTGCAGCAACGGGCTGTTGTAGCGGATGTGATGCAATCATCTACAAACAGGATGGGTTCACCTCCCAGCTCCCCGCACCTGCCCGCCTATGGATGGTGACCACATGATGCGTCGACTTTGCCCTCGACACACAAGGGAAAATCCCCTATACTCTGACTCCAAAAAAGGGACTTCAAATCAGCTCACCTATCACCTTAGTTCGGGAGCAAACAATGAACGTTATTGTTTTAATGGCTGACAGCTGGCGGTTCGATTACCTTGGGTGCTATGGCAACGACTGGATCAGGACACCCAATATTGATAGATTGGCAAAGGAATCGGTTGTCTTTGAAAATGCCTACGCCGAGGGGTGCCCGACGATTCCAACCCGGCGCACACTCTTTACAGGCCGGTATACCCTGCCTTATTCGGGATGGCGGCCGCTTACAACCAAAGATCGAACACTGACCGATTTGATATGGACGGGAAGCGTTCGAACCGCCCTGGTTACAGACACCAGCATGATGCACCTGCCGGGGTACGGTTATGAACGTGGTTTCGACTATGTGAATTACATCCGCGGTCATCAGTGGGATCCATTTTACAGGCCCATTCCCTACAATCTGGATATGGACCGATATCATAAACCGGTATACAGTTCCCAGGATACCGGTCAAAAGGAGGAGATTCTGCCCAGCCTTTTCGCACGCAGCGAATTGATGGATTATCTCCCTTTCAGACAGAGCTGGAAGAGCGATGAAGACCATATGGTGGCTCAGGTCTGCCGGGCTGCAATGAATTATCTGGAGACGGTTGACAGAAAAAATCCCTTTTTCCTGTGGCTTGACAGCTTTGATCCTCACGAACCTTGGGATCCGCCTTCCGTCTGGGATCCCGATCTCAAATGCCCCTATGATCCCGATTACGATGGACTGGAGTTGATCAACCCGGTTCCAACCTATGTAGACGGGTATCTGACCGAGAAGGAAGCCCATCATATCCGAATGCTGTACGCTGAAAAAATCACCATGGTGGATAAATGGCTGGGTGAAGTGCTGGACAAGCTGCAAGACCTTGACCTGTATGAAAATACTTTGATTATTTTTCTGTCTGATCACGGCGAACCCTTCGGCAACGGAGAACACGGGCACGGCATCATGAGGAAATGCCGCCCCTGGCCTTACGAGGAGCTATCGCACATACCACTCATCATCAAACATCCGGAGGGTATAAAAGGACGGGTGAGTTCCTTTGTTGAGACGGTAGACATCGCACCCACCATCCTTGATTTTCTGGGGGCCGGCCCATTGGCAGGGACCATGCAGGGGAAGAGTCTCATCCCCCTGATGCAGGGAAAGATCGATAAAGTCAAAGAATTTGCCATCACCGGTTACTACAATTATTCCTGGAGCATGGTAACACCAGACTGGTCTTTCATTCACTGGATCGATGACCGGGATTCGGGTCAGCAGCAGCAATATGCTGCCATAGTAGGGTTGGGACAATATGCTGAAGAAGACGATAGTATCTGGACATGCACTCCGGGAAGCGAAGCGGAACTGCCTGAAAGCGACGAGCTGTATGACCGGCGGCAGGATCCTTTCCAGCTGAAAAATCTGTTGAACCAAAAGGCGGGTATCGGGGTTGACCTTTCCCGGGAGTTGATCGAATACATGACCAGGCTGAAAATGGAGATGGAATCACTTTGATATCATTAAAGATAAAGATAAAGATTTGCACAGAAACTGACAACTGAAGACAGTGGAAAATGTCTCCGGCGCAAAATACCGATCCCTATGATAGAATAATAGAGAATATGCGGACGTATCCAAACGATATTCCCATGGTGAACGGTGAGGTTTCCCAGGCCTTCAGAGAATACATCCAGCTTCTTTTCACGCCGGAGGAAGCTGAAATTGCCCAGTACTTGCGGGTCAAACCGGCCCCTTCCCGAAAAATCGCACAAAAGATCCTGGCGCGATTACTCACCAGCAAATTTCTCCACAAGGTGCTGCGCCGGCGTTCGGTGAAGAAGGTCGCGCAGAATATCGGGAAAAGCATGTCCGAAACAGAACAGATTCTAGCCAAAATGACCGATCAGGGCATCATACAGGATATCGGCGGATACAACCATTTCCTGACCATGCCCCACTTGTTCAACATCGGGTTCAAATATTCAAAAGCGCTCGAACGGCTGGGCAAAAAAGGGGCCGAACTCTACAAACAGTTTTTCATCGAGGAACGGTTCTACAGACGGTATCAGTCCTCCGACATGGGAACTCCCATGACACGCATCGTGCCCGTAGGCACTTCGATCGATCATCAATCCGAAATCCGCAACGCTGAGGAGATCCATCAGCTCTTGGATAGCTGCCGGGAGCCTATTGTCATAACCGATTGCCCGTGCCGAAATCGGACTGAAATTTTGGGAACACGCGAATGCAAAGACAAGTATCCCATCCAGGAATCCTGCTTTCAAGTCGGGCTGTTCGGAGAATACTTCCTGAACAGGGGAGAAGGAAGGAGGTTGACCAGGAAAGAAGCCCACCAGCTGGCAGATGATTACGCAAAACTGGGACTAATTTTTACCACTGAAAACACCCGGGACAAGAATCGTTTTGTGATATGCTGCTGTTGTGATTGCTGCTGTGCTTTGATCAGAGGTATGACGCGTTTTGAAATCAAGAATGAAAACTGTTCCGCCAAATCGAACTATGTCGCTGTTATAAATCATGCCCTGTGTAAAGAGTGTGGGCTCTGCAAGAAACGTTGTGTTTTTAATGCGATCACTTTCTTGGATAAAAGGCCGTCACTCAATGCCGACCAATGCTATGGCTGCGGGTTATGTGCGGTTACCTGTCCAACAGGCGCCGTCAGACTGCATCGTAAGGAAAGATCGCCGATTTATGCCAACGGTCTGGAGCTGTGCGCCAAGATATACCGGGAAAACCGTAGCAAAAGTAGCCCTTGACTCATATTGCTGGCAGTGATGAGAAAATGGTATGTCCAGGCCATTGAGAATACAATATCCCAATGCATGGTATCATGTGCTCATTCACACCCCTGGTGCCGAACTTCCCGAGATGCATGAGACACATAAACGGAGTTTATACCCAGCGTCCCCATCTCCACATATTCATGATTGACAAAAACAGACACTGGTATTAGTATTACTGGTATTACATATTACCGGAGGTGCAATCATGAGAGTTACCGTAAAAGGACAAGTTACAATTCCACAGGAAATCCGCGAAAAACTAGGAATAACTCCTGCCGTTGAAATTGATTTTATAGAAGAAAAAGATCGAATTTATCTCGTGAAAAGGAAAGGCCAGGCAAAAAAAACTCATAAATTCAGTAAATTTAGGGGAATAGCCAACGTTAAAATGACAACTGATGAAATAATGGCTCTCACAAGAGGAGACAAATGAAGGGGGTTCTAGTTGATTCGAATATCATTCTGGATGTTTTTCTCAATGACTTGAAATGGGCTGATTGGTCTGAATCCAAATTAGAGGAGTACAGCGATCACACTTCATTATATATCAATTCAATAATCTATTCTGAAATATCAATTGGGTTTAAGTTAATAGAGGATTTGGAGTCTGCAATTAGCAAGGCCGGCTTCCAACTGTTGGAAATTCCAAAAGAAGCGCTATTTTTAGCTGGGAAAGCCTTCATTAAGTACATGAGAAGAAAAGGGGTGAAAAGGACTCCATTGCCTGATTTTTTTATTGGCGCACAGGCAGCAGTATTAAATTTGGGCCTATTAACTAGGGATGTTTCAAGCTATCAATCATACTTCCCAACTGTAAAATTAATATCACCATAAAGATTTGATAGGCATCGAACAAACTCATGAACCAGATGGTCCTAAAAGCCGGCTCCCTGATTATGATTAGCGGTATACGTTGAAAATATCACGGGGACTGTGCTCAGCCTGTTCCGACAGCGCTGGAATATCAATGGAGACATAGGAAAACCCCCTGAAATGTCTCAACGGGAATAAGCGCGGGAGTGTCTTGTCTCACTCCGGAGGCACCATGCTTATTTCTTGCTCCAAGGCTAAAAGACCGTCTATAATCAAGTTCATGGCCAGATTCCTGAAGATGAAAGGGCCAGCCGTTGAGTTAGGAAAAATATTCCGCATGGGATCAGATACCCCGGCTGGTAGAGATCCTTGGAGAAGATACAAGAGGGCAGGCATATCAGCGCAATCCGGATAAAACAGGCATGTAAGGCACTGCAGCAGGAGAACAGGGTGGATTCCCTTGTTTTTCCGTTTGAGGTGTTGTTATGGAGCTAGTCCTTCTCATCATTGTTCTCATCTTTTCTGCAGGTTCGGTTTTACTGATTCTCTTAGAGAGGAAATCGAAAGATAGAGATGAACATTTTGAACGGTCTCTCCGTGATGAGTTTCGTGTTTCAAGAGAAGAGTCTGCAAGGGCATCGAGAGAGCTGCGCGATGAGATTGCGGCAGGGCAACGGACATCAACGGAGACACTGGTAAAAACCATAAGCGAAATGGGAAAATCCCAGGGGGAGAATCTGGAGCTGGTTGCCAAACGAATTAAGGAGCTCACAGAATCCAACGAGGCCCGTATTGAAAGGCTGCGTGGTACGATCGATGGACAGCTAAAGAGTCTTCAGGAGACCAATGAGAAGAAACTTGACCAGATGCGACAGACAGTTGATGAGAAATTGCAGACCACGCTCGAGAAGAGATTGGGGGAGTCATTCAAGCTGGTCAGCGAGCGCCTTGAGGCGGTTCAACGGGGTCTCGGCGAAATGCAGAATTTGGCAACGGGAGTGGGAGATCTCAAGCGTGTGTTAACTAATGTCAAGGCTCGTGGTACATGGGCCGAGGTCCAACTTGGTGCCCTACTTGAACAGATACTCACACCTGATCAATATGCCAGAAACGTACAAGTAAGAGAAGGTTCCCGCGAGATCGTTGAGTACGCAATTTGTTTGCCAGGAGCGGAAGGTAGTGGGGATTCGCACGTTTGGCTGCCGATAGACTCAAAATTCCCTCAGGAAGACTATTTACGGCTTCTTGATGCCGCAGATGCCGCTGATCAGGAGGCCGTACAAAAGGCCACGGCCAATCTCCTGAGGGCGGTTCAAGGCTCAGCAAAGGATATATGTGAGAAGTATCTCGATCCCCCGCGAACCACAGACTTCGGTATTATGTTCCTGCCGACTGAGGGCTTATATGCCGAGGTGCTTCGTCAGCCTGGTCAGGTGGAGGAAATTCAGCAGAAGTGGCGCGTTGTAATAGCGGGTCCTACAACACTGGCGGCCATCCTCAGCAGTCTGCGTATGGGATTCCAGACACTGGCGCTGGAGAAGCGGTCACATGAGGTTTGGAGTGTTCTTGCAGCAGTAAAGACAGAATTCGGGAAATTCGGTGACGTATTGGCCAAGGTCAAGAAACAGCTCAACACGGCCTCTACTACTATAGATCAAACGGAGGTTCGGACAAGGGCAATGGCTCGAAAGCTTCACGAGGTTGAACAGCTTCCAGAGGCAGCGTCCTCTACACTACTCGGTCTCGACCAGTCGACAGGCCATGGATCTGAAGATCCGTCCCCTTAGAATCACTCTTTTAGTCCTACCCTGTTGGGGATATCTTCTGTGAGGATTCGTATGGCTCCTGAGACGATATCCTGTAAGACCTCCCTGGCAGGCCGTATCTCTTTGATCATTCCACAGACTTGACCTGCCGGCCCGGAGAGGTATCTTAGGCGTCTTTCTTCGGTTAGCCCCGCAAGGATTTCAGCCATAAGGACCGTCTGGAATGGCATCGGAAGTGCCGTCATACCCGCGTCATCCCACAGCCTTATTAGTTCGCTCTTGATCCCTCTCATAGTCTTTCCAGTAAAGGCCCTTGTTATTTGGGTGCCCTCTTCATCTGATTCGACTACCTTATCCTTATTGAAATCGAATTCGTCGCACTCCTCTGTCGCAAGAAAGGCGGTCCCGACCCAGACGCCATCCGCGCCTAAGGTCAATGCCGCCGCCAGGCCCCTGCCATCTCCGATACCACCTGCAGCAAGGACAGGCAAGGGGGATACGGCATCGACTACCTGAGGCACCAGCGCGAGTGTGCCGATCCTGCCCGTGTGACCTCCCGCCTCAGTGCCCTGTGCCACCACAATGTCCACGCCAGATTTTGCCACCCTCTTGGCGTTCTTCACATTTCCAACAAGGGCCATGACTACCATTCCCTGGGCATGGGCCTCTTGTATCATAAAGGCCGGGTTTCCCAGTCCGGCGGCGAAAACAGGCACTTTTTCTTCTAGGCAGATGTCCACCGCGTCCCTTGGTCTCATGGTCGTGATGTCGAATTTCAGTTCCATGGGCACATCCTTGACCCCAAGCTCCTTTTTTAGGTCATCCACGAACATCCTCTGCTCTTTGGGAAGCATCCCTTTTATCTTATCATAGGACAGGTCATCGAGTCCCGAAACGTCTTGGGTTTTGGCGTCGAGGTTTGCCGGTAATAGGAGATCCACTCCAAAAGGCCTTTTTGTAACGCTTTTTACCTCGTGGATGGCGTCTCTCAGCTCATCAAGAGACATCATGCCTGCCCCTATAACGCCAAGACCTCCTGCCTCACTCACAGCGGCAGCGAGCCTCGCCCCGCTCACCGCTTTGAGGTTAAAGAAAAAACTCCCCATCCCGGCGCAAAAAACCGGGTACTCTGTCCCAACTATATCACATACCCTGGTCTTCAAAATTCCTGTGCTCATGTTATCACCTCTATTTGATCCCTTGTTAATAAACGGACAAGCCACGACCCGCCCTCTCCATGCCGTGTTTATCATAGATTGAGCCTCAGGCCATCATAGGAAACGATGATTCTGTATGGGAGCTCCCTGTCTGACACGATTTGATCTACGGTATTTTGCCACTGGGCCTGGTTCAAGGGTATTGGATATGGCTCCGTCCCTGCATGAGGTCTTAAAGGGTCCTTTGGCTCGTATTTCTTTGTCGTGTTGTTGGCTGTATCTCCTTTCACCATGTCGGCATCCCCGATATGCACCAGAAATGTTTCCTTTTGGGGTCTAATAAGCTTTATAAAATGAATGGCCCTTTGAAAACTCATATGATGAGGGCGATTGTTAAGAGGTTCATTGAACCAATAGGATTGAATGATCAGATAATCGGGCTGCAACAACTCTGAAGAAAGGTCAGGCAGGCCCATGAAATCGGATGTATAGATCAGTCGGACATCCTCATCTTGAAGATTTTTGAATTTGATAAGAAACCCCACGGACCCTTTTGCAAAATTCCCGTGATCGGTCTTGAAGGGAAAGATGTCAAACTCGCGCTCTCTGAACCATTTTCCGGGCTCGATCTCCTTGTGTTTGATGACATCCATTCCCTCCAGATATGCGAACCGCTGGCCAATGGACTCCCAGCTTTCTTTAGTGAGGTAAACCGGCATACCCTGAAAAGAGCCTCTCGGGCTGTTTCGCTTGTAAGCAAAGAGTTCATCCAGACCCAGGTAGTGATCGCCATGTTCATGGCTGATCAATACTGCGTCTATCATTTGAACCCCGTGTCTCATGAGCTGCGCACGGACGTCCGGACTGCAATCAACAAGGAGTGTAGTTTCACCGGATAAAAGGAATGAGGTGCGCTCCCTTTTTTCTCCCGTTTTTCTCATTTCGCGGCAGATGAGGCAATCACAACTCAATTCGGGGAGGCCCCACGCACCGCCGGTTCCCAGAAAGACAATATCCATATTTTACCTGATCATAACCTTCAGATAGAGGTCCCCATGTCTACCTTTATCCATCTGCCTGCCCATACCACCAAGTCTGAGGGTAGTCCCATCGCGGACGCCGGGGGGCACGCTAACCCTGAAAGGTCGCTTTTGAAATCCCCATGGAATATTAATAAGCTTGCGCGTACCCAGATGGGCCTCTAAGGGGGTCACGATTATAGTGCCGTAAAGATTGGGATCAGTACCGGAGCGCAATGTATTTATTGCCTGGAGGCGGTGGCTTCTTTTTTTGGAAGTCAGGTGGCGTAACCGAAGGGTGATTCCGGATTCAGGAACAAGAAGAAACAACTTTAAAGAAATGATTCCGAATATAAAGCCGCCAATATGGGCCCACCATGCTATTCCTCCCCCACGGGCCGAAGTCCCTGCTGCGCTTATGAACTGGAATAGGAACCATATGCCGATGAAGAAAAAGGCAGGGAGTTCCAGGAAATAGGGAATAAAGAATATGGGGATAAGGGTAAGGATCCTGGAACCGGGATAAAGCAAGAAGTAAGCACCCATAACGCCGGCAATAGCGCCACTGGCCCCGATGGTTGGCACAGTGGAATAAAAGTTGACAAAGAGATGTGAAAGGCCTGAAGCCGCCCCACATAGCAGATAAAAGAGTAGATAACGTAGGGGGCCCAAACGGTCTTCCACATTGTCTCCGAATATGTAAAGAGACCACATGTTGCCAAGGAGATGCCAGAAGCTACCATGAACGAACATAAAAGAAAATAACGAGAGGGCCTGTTGACCGTTCGTAAAGTAGGAGGCAATCTGGGGTACAGAATAGCGTGCGGGAACGAGACCATAGGAGAAAATAAAGAGATTTAGCCTCTGTCCCTGCCTAATTTCAATTAGATAGACCAGAATATTTGTGGCAATAATAATGCTGTTGATGAGGGGATAATTTTTAGATTGAATTGTGTCTCGGATGGGTATCATTGAGTATTCAGGGGTTCAGCCAATTACTACACATTTCATAGACAGAGGCCAGTCGGGAACTATGAAAGGGTCCTCCCCTGCCGGCCTTGGACTTCTCTCACTACAGTTACACTCAATTATTGAGCTATTACGGTAATCTTTCATAGGCTAGCACAAAATCAGTTGGGGGTCTATACGCTTCCCGAACACCGTTCTCGTTTTTTCCTGTTTCCGTTGCAGTGCATAGCGGTCAGAGACCCTATTTTGAGGCAGGTTATCTATTGACGCACCCTATCTCTTTCCCTTATACTCGGCACCTCTCGAAGGCGAACTTAAAATCAATGCAGACAAATAATACAATCAGGACATTTTTTGAGCCAAGGGGGGTTGTGCTGATTGGGGCGCGAAGTTCCCCGGGCTTTGGCTATGGGATCCCCATCAAACTCCAGGAACAGGGCTGGGAGGACCGCCTGCATTTGGTCAACCCAAAAGGCGGTAGGATGCACGGGATGCCCGTTTATAAAAGAGTGAGCGAGGTCCCGGACGCTGTTGATCTTGCCGTAGTGATTGTACCGGCCCATGGGGTACCGGGAGTCCTTGCCGAGATAGGTGAGCGGGGTATTGGACACGTAATCATCGAAAGTGCGGGTTTTGGGGAGACAGGCCGAGAAGGGGCAAACTTGCAGGCCGAGGCGGAGGCAGTGGCCAAGAGGTATAATCTGCGTGTCTTGGGCCCTAATTGCGTCGGGGTCGTAAATACCAAAAACCGCTTTACCACGGTTGAGGTCATACCGGAGGCGCTCACCCCTGGCAATACAGCTATCATCGCCCAGAGTGGAGTGTTTGGAAACGTCCTCTTGGATAGACTTTACTACGATAGTCTTTTCATTTCCAAGGCGGTCACCTTGGGCAATCGCATGGATGTGAATGAGAGCGAGATCCTGGATTACCTCCGTAATGACCCGTCCACCCGTGTCATCATGATGTACCTTGAGGGAGCCGCAGACGGGCGGCTTCTGTATAGAACCCTTTCAGGCGTGACTCGAGATAAGCCTGTGTTGATTCTTAAGAGCGGATCTACATCCGAAGGCAAGGCGGCCACCGCGTCTCATACGGGCAGCCTATCGGGCGAGGATAAACTCTATGGGGGCATGTTTGACCAAACAGGGGCCATAAGGGTGAAGACCCTTGAAGAATTAGTGGAATTCACGCGGGTATTTTCTACGCAGCCCCTACCTCGTGGGAATCGCCTGGGGATAGTTACCTCAAGTGGCAGCCTGGGCGCCCTGGCCACGGACGCTGCCGTCACTTCTGGTCTCAAACTCTCACCGCTTTCTAGATCTGTTGTTGACAAGGTGAAAGAGGGGGCTCCAGGATGGATGAATGTCAAGAACCCACTCGATGTCGGGCCGTCGGGGAAATTCGTCAGTGCCTTAACCGCGTTTATGGAAGACCCGGATATTGATATGGTGCTGGCAATAACCATTATTCCCTATGCCGTTTTTAGCCTCTTTGGCCAGATAGGGCTCACAGGTGACATGTGGTTTGGAGACATTGCGGCCATACGTAGGCATGCCCGGCATAAGCCTTTGCTGGTATGCGTTGTCGGAAACAGGGAATTTGTAAGACATATGTCTGAAGTGGCTGGCCCGGAGGTTCCTGTATTGGAGTCTCCGGAGATGGCTGCAAGGGCATTGGCAGAGCTGTGGCGCTATAAGAGGTGGAGAATTCGAAATGATATAAAATGAAATTTGGCCATAGCCAAAGTCTGATTCTTGGGAGAAATGTTCGAGAAGAGTTTAAAAATCTTCTTGGGTATGGTAAGATAGAAAAAAGCAATCGACTTGGCCCGAAGAAAAGATATCGCCATTGGTCTCACATTTTCAAACAGGTAAGGTGTTACAAAATCTCGGATTTCGATGCATCTTAAAGGAGCCTTAAGTGAGAATAATATTCTTTGCCGGAAAGGGTGGTGTGGGAAAGACGAGCGTTGCCGCTGCAACCGGTATAAAAGTAGCTGAGATGGGATACAAGACAGTGATCATGTCTCTGGATGTGGCCCATAGCCTTTCGGACATCTTTGACCTCAAAAGGGGACTGCTTGACCAAAACCGGGGCAAACCGATTAAGGTCAGAGACAGCCTGTGGATTCAGGAGTTGGATATCCAGGAAGAGATAGAAGAAAATTGGGGGGATATCTATAAATATCTCTCGACACTACTCAGTAGTACAGGCCTGGATGAAATTCTTGCAGAAGAGCTGGCCATCTTGCCCGGGATGGAAGAGGTCAGTCTACTTTTGTATATCAACAGGTATGTCAAGGCCAATGAGTTTGATGTGATTCTATTGGATTGCGCCCCCACTGGTGAGTCCATCAGATTTATCAGCGTCCCAACCACGCTGGAGTGGTATATAAAGAAAATATTCAGACTGGAGAGGACTGTTGCCAAACTTGTGCGTCCGGTTGCCAAGAGAATTTATGACGTGCCCATACCCGGGAAGGACTACTTTGACGCCCTTGAATACCTGTTTGAGCGCCTAAGGGGAGTTGACCAAATCCTGGTTGATCCGAAAATAACGACGGTTCGCCTTGTTACCAATCCAGAGAAAATCGTCTTAAAGGAGACCCAGAGGGCCTTTATGTATTTCTGTCTTTATCGAATGCATATCGATGGGATTATAATGAACAGGATCCTGCCGGATAATGTGAAGGATTCATATTTTCAGGACTGGAGAAAAAGTCAGAGGCAATATATAAAAAAGACAGAGGAATATTTCAGCCCTCTTCCTATCTTTCCCGTAAATCTTTTCAAGGGTGAGGTGCTCGGCTACAATTCTCTTAAGCTTTTGGCTGATAAGATATACGGCGGCAGGAATCCCTTGGAACGCTTTTTTGAGGGAGAACCTTACAGCCTGGTGAAGGAAAACGGGGAATACCGACTTATGATGAGACTTCCCTTTCTAGTGAAAAAGGATGTCGAATTAAGTAAAGTTTCTGATGAATTGGTTGTTCGTATAGGGAGTTTTAAGAGACACCTGCTGCTTCCAAGACAGGTGGCTGCCTCGAAGTCGGTCAGGGCCAGACTTGAGGGTCAATATTTATGTATCTATTTTGAAGGTGACGGTTATGGGAAAGAACAAGAATGAAAGAGAAAGGCTGATATGCCCCGTGGGAAGGTTTTTTCTGGATATGGAAAAGGCCATGGGCAAAAAGACTAATTTTTCTGAACACCTGGGTCAGGCATGTCTTGAGTCTCTCAAGGCCATCCGGGCTCTGGTTGATGAAAAGATAGGATACCTTGAGAAGAAGGGCACTGCCAAGGGAAAAAAGAAGATGACCAAGATAAAGGTGGAGTGACCAAGACTGCCCGTTGTCCTAATCCTTCCCATACCCATATCAGAATGAACCGATCTACTTTACGGTTTATCCAACGGGAAATTCCCACTGGCCTTAAGTGCGTTGATGAAATATGGCAACGGTTTGGCTTTTTCAAAAGGTAGTGCCTTGGGAGAAGAGAAGGTAACCCAGGGTAATTGGAGACTTGGCCCAATTGGAATTTGCAACCATAAAAGGTTTTAAAGACATATTGCCCCAAGAGGTGGGTAACTGGCAGAGAATGGAATCTGCCGCCAGGCGGATATTTGAATCTTTCGGGTTTCAGGAAATCAAGACTCCCATCCTTGAGAGAACCGAGCTCTTTAGCCGGGGTATAGGCCAGGAGACGGATATTGTCTCAAAGGAGATGTATTCTTTTAAAGACAGTAAGGGTAGGGGTTTGACCCTCAGGCCTGAGGCCACTGCTTCGGTAGTTAGGGCATATATCCAGCATAGCCTGTATGAAAGGCGATCCATAAACAAGCTATATACTATCGGGCCCATGTTTCGGCATGAGAGGCCCCAAAAGGGAAGGTATAGGCAGTTTTATCAGGTGAACGCAGAGGAATTTGGGGACGCAGGACCTAAGAGCGATGCAGATATGATTATCATGGCCGTTTATCTGCTTGAATCTATTGGGCTCAATAATCTCAGCCTTAACCTCAATTCACTCGGGTGTTTGCAGTGCAGGCCCGGATTCAGGAAAGAGCTCAAGGATTATCTCGCTGACAGAATCGACTCCCTTTGTGCCGATTGCCGCAATAGGTCACAAACAAACCCGCTAAGGGTGTTTGACTGCAAGGTGGAGACCTGCAAGCATGTCGTTTCAGATGCCCCGTCAATTCTCGAATATATCTGTACCCCATGCAGGGAACACTTTGAATCTGTCCAGGATTATCTCGGAAGTGTGGGTGTGTCTTTTGCCCTGAACCGGCAGCTCGTAAGGGGGCTTGATTACTATACCAGGACAACGTTTGAGATACAGACAGAACAATTGGGGGCCCAAAATGCAGTGGCTGGTGGCGGCAGGTATGACGGTCTCGTGAAACTTCTAGGGGGACCCGATCACCCAGCCATAGGATTTGCTTTGGGTGTTGAAAGGGTGATTGCCCTGCTTCAAGAAGAAGGGCAAGCAGAGATTCGTTACCCTGAGCTTTTTATGGCCCCTCTGGGGAAAGCTGCCGAAAGGAGCTGTTTCATTTGGGCCGTGGAACTCAGGAAATCAGGTATCTGGGTGGAAATGGGTGATGGGTCAAAGGGTCTGAAGGTACAGATGAAGAGCGCGGATCGCCTTGGAGCAAAAAAGGTCCTTATCTTGGGAGATAATGAGCTGGCCTCAGGGAAAGGCATCCTGCGCGACATGGCCACCAAGGCCCAGGATGAACTGAATCTTGAGCGCTTGCCTGACGATCTCAAGCATTTGCTTTAATCTTAGACATCCCGCCCCAAGCTTCTGCCAAGAATTAGGCAAGAATACTCCTTAAAAAGCGGTTAATACACACCGACAATGCAGTATTTCAGGGCTGACGAGTGAGGAAATACAGGAATGGAAAGGGACGTGGCAGTGAAAATTGATCCACTAGAGAACTGGAAGCGGACACATGACTGTGGAGGCCTCAGAGCGGAAAATGAGGGCCAAGAGGTCATGTTAATGGGGTGGGTGAACAGCAGACGCGACCTGGGCAATTTGATTTTTATTGATCTGCGGGACCGCGAGGGAATTACACAAATAGTTTTTGATCCGAAGGTGGACAAAACCAGCCATGACAGGGCCCACGTTCTAAGAAACGAATGGGTGCTGGCTGCAAAGGGAACGGTTTCAAGGCGCCTTGAAGGACAAGAAAATTCGGACTTGGCCACCGGAGAAATTGAACTGAAAGTGACCGAGCTAAAGATATTAAATGTTACCGAACCCCCGCCATTTCAGGTAGATGGTGCGGTGGACGCCTCAGAGAGCCTGCGGCTGAAGTACCGCTATCTGGAACTGCGCAGACCCCAGGTATTCTCTGCATTTCGGAGGCGTCATCTTATTGCATCCCATATCAGGGAATGCTTGAACAGGGAAGGTTTTATTGAGGTTGAGACCCCCTTTCTCACCAAGAGTACGCCTGAGGGTGCACGCGACTACATTGTGCCCAGCAGGGTCAGCAAAGGGCTATTTTATGCACTACCTCAATCCCCCCAGCTTTTTAAACAGATCCTTATGGTCGGCGGTTTTGACCGGTATTATCAGATCGTGAGGTGTTTCCGCGATGAGGACCTTAGGGCCGACCGTCAGCCTGAGTTTACGCAGGTCGACCTTGAAATGGCCTTCACCAACGAGGATGGTGTCATGGGTATATTTGAGAGTATGATGGTAGAAATCTTTCATGAAATCTTAGGTCACGACCTTCCCACCCCAATACATCGCCTGGAATACAGTGAGGCAATGGACAGGTTTGGTACTGATAGACCGGATGTGCGCTTCGGAATGGAGCTTATAGATTTATCAGATATTGCAGCCAGGTCGGACTTCAGGGTTTTCAAAAGGGTCATCGAAGAGGGCGGGGTGGTTAAGGCCATTTCCGTTAAACAGGCTGCCCCTGTGCTATCACGCAAGAACCTGGATGAACTTTCAAGGCAGGCGGTTGATTGGGGTGCCAAGGGCCTGGCCTGGATAAAAGTCACCGAGAATGGCTGGCAGTCATCACTGGATAAATTTTTTGGAGACGAAGACAAGTCCCAGCTTGAACAAAAGGTTGAGGCGAGACCGGGTGATCTGATCCTAATTGTGGCTGATAAGGTCGAAATTGTTAACGAGTCACTTGGTATGCTTCGCCTGAATGTAGCGGAACACCTGGATTTGATCGATGAGAATGACTATGCCTTTATCTGGATAACGAGATTTCCCTTGTTTGAATATAATGAGACAGAGAGCAGACTGGAAGCGGTTCATCACCCTTTTACTGCTCCGCTGGAGGAGGATATCAGCCTATTGGATGATTATCCAGAGCAGGCGAGGGCCAGGTCCTATGACCTTGTTCTGAATGGGGCCGAAATTGGCGGGGGCAGTGTGAGGATACATAACATTTCCATTCAACAGAAAATATTCAGCATATTAGGAATCTCTCCTGAAGAGGCCCAGTCTAAGTTTGGGTTTTTGTTGGAGGCCTTAAGATATGGCGCCCCTCCACATGGTGGGATGGCCCTGGGATTTGATCGGCTGGTCGCAATCATGACGGGCGTTAAGTCTATTAGGGAGGTCATCGCCTTCCCCAAGACGACAAGTGCAACCTGCCCACTCACAGGGGCACCTTCCAGCGTGGATGAGGAGCAACTCAAGGAGTTGGCACTCCGACCATTCCATTAGAAGCAGAATCATATTCTTAGTCCCTAACCTGACAGAAATCGCACGGAAAAGTTCCACCTGACCTTCTATTCATTCGCCTTCGCCAGGTTAGCCCGCTGTTTGCAGCGGTGGGGCTCCACGGACGAACCACTTTTTGCAGATAGAAGCGGACTTCATTCGGATAAAGGATAAATAAGGGTAAAAACTGAAAAGTACAAATAGTTACTTGCCATTTTGAATTTCTTATGTTATAAGGTATTTTAAACTGGCTAATTACTTTAGATAAGGGGAAGATTTTGGTTGAAAAAGAGACGACAACTAACAAGATGCGTATGAAGCAATTGTCGGCCGTGACTGGAGTTCCTAAGGGGACGATACAATTTTACGTTAGAGAAGGGCTCATCCCCGAGCCGATTAAGACGCATACAAATATGGCTTATTATAGTGAGGAACATATTAATGCGATCCGTCTGGTCAAGGAATTGCAGAAAAAAAGATATCTGCCCCTATCCGTGATCAAGCAAATGATGAAATATGGCAGTAACGTTTTGAGTGCAGATGAAATCAGGACGATTGTTGAATTGGATGGGAAGCTTTTTCGGAGCCTCGAGGAAGACATTGCAATAAAAAAGATTACATCACAACAATTGATTGAAAGGACAGGTGTAAGTCAAAGAGAGATAAAAGATCTGGAGCGAATTCGGCTTCTGCACCCGGTGCGGAAAGGGAAGAAAAAATTTTATGATCAAGAAGATATTAGATTCCTGGAGTGCTGGAAGAAGATGAGGGAATTAGGATTTTCAAATGAATTGGGTTTTGACGGGAGTGTTTTAGTGGCTCACAGAGAATTATTGAATCGTCTTGTGGATGAAGAGGCAAAAATCCTGACCAGCAGGGTAGCAGGTAAAATAGGAGTTGATAAGCTTATAAGAATGGTGGAGGAAGGCACTGCGGTCCTGAACACCATGATCGGAATTATACACAAGCGACTGATCTTAGAGACGACACAAAAGTATGCTGCGGAATTCCAGAAAGAAGGCAAGAAGAAGGTGAGAATGGTTACGGATAGAGGGGGGTGCTCATGAAGTTATGGTCAAGAGGATTGGGTACTACTGAGCTGAGGATGGACTTCAGATATTACAAGGTATCTGGGGATCCTGATACTGGCAATGTCCTTGTCAGTGGTACTATCACCGATCCAGTGAACTGGGAATTCAGAATAACCATGGAGCCTGAAGATATTCCTGGATTTATGAAAATATTTTTCAATTTTTCTCTTATCAAGCTAGGGATAAAAAATGTCTTTCGATATGTACTTTATCTTTTTAACAGGAAAAAATATGCAGGTACAGGTGATGTGGATATTGAAGAAAAGGTAAACAGGGCCTATGAGCAAATGATGAAACGGTCGAGACCCGTGCGCACCTGAATGGATGAGGCCTTCCCCCATCAAATCTAGGTGGAAGATGAAAGAATCGACAAAGGCTATTTACAAGAAACATGGATGGCGAATTGACAGGGCCATTCACAACTATTTCTATTTCGTTTTCTATTATCCCTATGTGAAGGCAGTTTATATTTTCTTGACCCTTGTAGAAGAATATTTGACATGGTTTAAGCCCCTTGGCCCTGTAGCACGGGCAATGTTTAACCGTTATCACGCCAAGGTATTGTCATTTGGAGACACCAAGAAAATATTTTCCATAAATGAGGATATTACTTCAGTCTCAAAAGAGAACAAGAAGATCATACCATTTGACTATGCATATAAGATTATCTTTCAGGAGGCAGACTACATAGCGATTATGGACTGCCCTTGCAAAAAATCTATGAATGCCCCCGAGGATACCATTCATTCATGCCTTGCGGTGGGCAGACAGCTCGCCACTTTCTGGTTAGATCATTGTGGAAAATACAATCCCCAGAAGATCACCCAGCAGGAGGCGATCAATCTTATAAGGCGTTTTAGAAAGATGGGGTACGTTAATCAGGCATTTTTGAAGGTGGCCACTGGTGGAAGTACTGGCGTTATCTGTAACTGCCATCCTGAGAGCTGCGTGAGTCTCTATGCAACGATGGTAACAAGGAAATTAAATGGCTACCTATCCCAATCAGTCGAATCAGGCTATTCCGTGAGGCATGGTTCTGAGAGGTGTGAACGTTGTGGCAAGTGCGCTGAGATCTGCCATTTTGGCGCGATTGAAATAAAAGATGGTGCGTGGACATATGATAAGAATGCGTGTATGGGTTGCGAACTCTGCGTGGAGAATTGTCCCAATGGAGCACTCTCATTATATCAGGATCCGGACAAGTCTCTTCCGCTGGATATCGACCTTGTAAAAGATAGAGTTAGGAGAGCACTATGAATAAAGAATATGACGTCATAGTGGTTGGCTCAGGTGCGGGCGGCTCCACGGTTGCAAGAGAGATGACCAGCAGGGGCAGGAAGGTCCTGCTCATTGAGAGGGGAGGGCGCACGAATATGATGGGAAATACCCTGACGGTGGCCTTGATCCTTGAACATTTTGGTCTTGTAAGGAGTAAAGAAAAATATCCTGTCACTCTTGCTGATAACTATGGTGGCCTTTCAAATCTCACCGCTGGGTGTGCCGCGCATCCACCCAAAATGGTGTTTGATCCAGTTGGCATCGACCTGACAGAGGAGGCTGAAGAGGCCCGCAGCGAGATGAATATTCAGAAGCTTCCTGATGAACTGATTGGAGATGCAAATCTCCGTCTCTTGGATGCCGCTAACGATGCTGGCTATAACTGGGAAAAGATAGAAAATTTTATTGATGCAGAAAAGTGTGTGCCGGGCTGTTCAAATTGTATGCTTGGCTGCAAGAGGGGGGCAAAGTTTACCGCAAGGGTATTTGGTGATGAGGCCGTTAGAAACGGTGCGGATCTGAGACTTCACACGAATGTCAAAAAGGTCATCGTCGAGAACGGTAAGGTCGTGGGCGTTGAAGGAAACAGGTTTGGCATGAGGGCTAGGTATTATGGCAAGATTGTCGTCCTCTCAAGCGGAGTAGGTAACACCCAGATACTACGTAAGGCAGGTATTAGTGAGGCAGGCATGGGTTTCTGCTGTGACTTCCTCCAGTTTGTTGGTGCTATTATTCCTGGGATAAATACTCTGGCCGCCAACCCTATGAGTGTCGGAACGATGGAGCACTATGAATCAGATGGATTGGTCGTTATTCCCGTGTTCCCCAACTGGTCCCAATTTGCGATGTTGCTCTGGTATATGGGAGCCAAATATCTACTGAAGTTTCCAAAGTTCTGGCAGTATTCCGGTATCATGGTAAAGATTCGAGATGAGACAGCAGGAGAGTTATATAGAGGAACATCATTTTCCAAACCGGTAACTGAGGCGGACAGGAAGAAGCTTGACAAGGGAGTGGATATCATAAGGCGGATATTCCTAAAGGCGGGAGCACATGAGGATAGTATTATCCCCTTGAGACCTTTAGGCGCACACCCTTCTGCTACCTGCAGGATCGGACAGGTGGTGGATGATAATCTTGAAACAAGGATAGAGAATCTCTATTGCTGCGATGCCAGTGTGTTCCCTAGCTCTTTGGGACTTCCTGTCGTCTGGACTGCAGTATCGCTGGGCAAGAGATTAGCGAAGCACCTGGACCAGAAGATAGGGGCGGAGCCCCTGAGTAACAAGGGCTCCATAGGATATACGGTAAATTATGCCTTTACGTAAACACCTCTACCCTTTGTCTTGATCTTTTTTTGTTTTTTGAGTCTGTAAATGATACCCTGTATTTTAGTATCACTGAACCGGGTCTTTTTCTTGATTTGCGGGGTTGTAACTCCTGTCCTGCTAGCCTGGACAATTTTCAAAACAGTATCGGTAGCGCTCGCTTTTGAGGGCTTTTTCTTGGCCCTGGCCTTGCCTTTTTCAGAGGTCAGAGCGTCTTCAAGGTTGTCAAGCAGCTTCTGCATATCCTTTATTCTCTTCGTCAATACATCTAATCCTTTTTTTATGGGTTGCAAGACTGTTTTCACTGGTTCCATATTAATTCCCCTCCTATGCATTGTGTTAGCGGTTTAACTATTTTTCGCCCCATGCCTTTGCTGTATATAATAAATGTGTATGTAACACCCCAATTGAGCGAAAACGCTCAATTGATAGTTGCCGGTTGTCAGTTGTCAGTTGGCAGGAAATGCAATTAATCAGATTTTTACAACACCAGCATAAGTGATATATAATTTTTTGTCTTTACATCATCTGCTAATCCCTGAACCAGCCAACCTGAGTAGTTGCAGATGTTTCAAAGGGCTAAATTGTTGCAAATGTGAATTATCGAAGTTTAGCTTATATTCTCATTGGTTTTGGGTTGTGTGTCAAGGATGTAATAATATAATATAAATATATTATGTAATCAAGAAAATGTCAAAGAATTGTGGGAAGAGTGGAAGTGAGCTTTGTTTCTATTTTATATTTGCTATATAAACACCTCTTACCTTGCGCTTGATCTTATCCTGTTTTTTTAGTCGATATATAATACCTCTTATTTTCGAATCACTGAAGCCCGTCTTTTGTTTTATTAGTGCGACAGTGACACCTCTCTTGTTTCCTCTGATAACTTGCAAGACAGCATCAGTCGCGGATGAAGACTTTGATCGCCTTTTCCTGATGGCTAATTTTCTGCCAGGCTCTTTTTTTCCTTCGGAAAGATAATACGCCCCCAGCCTTGCACGTGTCCTCTTCTCCAAGTATCTCTGGACAACATCTTTTTCCAAAAATGGCACCGCAATTTGGGTCAATTCGGTTAATACCCCATCCTTCGTAATTCCTATTTCCTCCAAGAAGATTCGAATTCTTTTTTTCCCGTTTCTTTCAAAGAAATACTCAATTGACGTATTGCACACTTCAGAAAATATGGGGCTTTTTCTGAGATGTAACCACAGATCTCTCACAATCGGAGCAATAGATTCTATATGATTGGCATCAATATATTCGGTGGCATTATGAGAATTATATTCGGAGACCCTCTCCCATAATTCATTGCCCAACTCAGTCAAAAGCCTTTCGTCAAGGGCCTCTACAAGAAATCTTTCGCTGTCTTTCAAGATGGCTTGAATGTTGTTTTCAATAAATCTCCTCATCTTGTCGTCAACGCTCCCAAGCAGGCCCAGGGTTGTCATATTCATTAACTCCATTCCAACCCTAAGGAGGGAAGAGGCGCCCGGGATATTTTTCACCAGGATATTTTCAGAGACAATGAATCCCTTAATACCACTGTAAAGCACATTGGTAATCATCATGGAAAAAATGGAACTGGATACCGCCTGATTGATGATTTCATTCTTGAGATCTTCCAGCTCTATCAGATTTTCTACAAGTTCATCGTATTGGTCCTTCGGAAGAATTCCTTCCAGTCTAGTCTCATTTCTGCGCAGGTACGAGTGAATTCTCTTTGCGCATTCGGTTAAGAAGGCAAGGGTTTCATCTGAGATAGGGGGTTCCAAGAGGATTCGCTGAAGATGTTCCCACGCCTGCTGGGGATTTATGAAATCCTTCAGGCGAACTTCATCAAACCATTCAAACAGGGCTGAAATTTCTTCATTTATTGTTTCTCTCAGACTATCACCCTGCAGGGTCCTTAATACATGCTGGAGGTGGTTTTCTAATGCTGCATTTTTTTCTTTATCTTGTGTCATGATTCTCGTAATGACCGTTGATCTCGGGGTAACCATGGTTCATCCGGATAATGAGTACGCTCAGAAAAAGGAAAAATCCTCTCAGCAACGA
>CAYYPQ010000023.1:0-49748 GCA_964473615.1 uncultured Desulfobacteraceae bacterium | reverse complement strand
CGTTGGTCTCCGGAACCAGAGGTCGCGCGTTCGAGTCGCGCATCGCCCGCCATAACGTCTCGGAATTTCTATAACTGTTTGAATCCACGATTATTCTAATGACCCTTAGATTTGTGCCACCCATATGGAATGATGGGTTGGCGGGATGAGCGGAGCGAAGCAAGTCCATCAATCGATTTTGCCCTCCCGCAGCATTGCCTCATTCAATAAATTAAATTGCCTCTCAAGTTCGGGCATCAAGGCGGCTATCCCGTGCAGATCGCCGGCCTTGCCCGCCTTCTCCATTTCAAAAGCCACATCACGAAGGGCCATCCCTGAGACATTTGCTGATGCGCCCTTAATGGTATGTGCCTGACGCTCAGCGCTTTCAACGTCCTCCTGGTCGAGATACCCTTTAAGGGCCTCTATCTGTTTTGGTATATCATCCAGAAAGGCCGAAATTATAGTCCGGGCCAAGTCGTCGTCATTCATTAGGCGCTCCATCATGGACGAATGATCAAAAATGGGTGCATCCGGCCCCTCCTTTGCATCCCGAGTTTCCAGTTTCAAGTCTCCAGTTTCATCTCCATCTCCATCTCCCAGACCTGAACATTCGTCTCGTTCTCGCTTCATGAGCCACCTCTCCAGCACCTCCGCCAGGACCCGAGGAGTGACGGGCTTGCTGATATAATCGTCCATGCCCGCATGGATACACCTTTCACGATCCCCTTTCATAGCATGGGCGGTCATGGCAATGATGGGCATACTGGAAACTCGAGACTGGAAACTTGATGTTGAATCGCTCTTTTCTTCAGGTTCAAGTTTCCAATTTCGGATTGCCCTGGTGGCTTCATAACCATCCATTTCAGGCATCTGGCAGTCCATTAACACCACATCGTATGGCCGATCTTCCAATGCCTTGACCGCTTCCTTTCCATTGGCCACCACATCTACCCGGTATCCCAGCTTCTCGATAATCCCCTTCGCCACCTGCTGGTTGGTAATGTTGTCTTCTGCAAGCAGGATACGAATCTTCCGGCGTCGGGCCTCACTGATCGTATGCCGTGTAACAAGGCCCTTGGGTTTAGTTGTCTCACCGGCCGAACCACCAGCCAGGACAGTCACCACACAATCAAACAGCACAGAGCTTTTCACAGGCTTGGTCAGGTAACCCTCAAAGCCAATTTCTTCAAAACGATTCGCATCACCTCGTCTCCCTATCGATGTCATCATGATCAGGGGCGTATCCTTCAGAACAGGATCCGCCTTGATCTTTTTACCCAGTTCCTCACCATCCATTTCTGGCATCAACATATCAAGGATAGCCAGACGATAGCGATCACCACCTGCCCTTGCATCATGCAGCATCCGCAGGGCATCCTTGGCGCCCCCCGCTTCATCGTGCCTGAAGCCCCAACTATCTAAGAAGCCTGCAACAATCTGTCTATTAATCTCATTATCGTCCACCGAAAGTACACGCCAGCCTCGAAAAGACTCAATTGCCTCAACCTCCGGGAGCTTCACTGTTTCCGCTCCAGGGACCTGTTTGCCAAAAATGGCAGTAAACCAGAAGGTGGAGCCTTTGCCCTCTTCACTTTCTAGTCCTATCTCGCCACCCATCATCTCAGCGAGCTTTTTGGAGATACTCAGCCCCAGGCCGGTACCCCCGTATTTGCGCGTCGTCGATCCATCCGCCTGTACAAAAGGAGAAAACAACCCCTCCTGTTTGTCCTTAGGGATACCGATACCAGTGTCGCGTACGGAGAAACAGACCTTCACCCGTCCGCCCTTTTCCCACTCTTTTTTTGCCACCACCGCAATCTCACCCTCATTCGTGAACTTGACGGCATTTCCCGCCAGATTGGTCAGTATCTGCCGTAAACGGCCCGGATCACTTTGCAGAAATATCGGCACTTCAGGTTGTATCAGACAGTTAAACTCTACCCCTTTTTCATGGGCCCGTATTGCCAGGACGTCTGCAAAATCCTCTAACGTTACACGCAGATCAAAATCCATTATCTCAAGATCCATTTTACCCGCTTCGATCTTGGAAAAATCAAGGATATCATTGAGCAAGGCGAGGAGAGATTCAGCGCTGTTCTTGACCAACTCGGCATATTGGCGCTGCTCCCGGGACAGGTCGGATTCCAGAAGCAGGGAGTTCATGCCGATGACTCCATTCATCGGGGTCCGGATCTCATGGCTCATATTTGCCAAAAACTCGCTCTTGGCCAGGTTCGCGATCTCGGCCTCTACCGCGAGCTGGTTGGCACGCTCGATGGCACGCTCCAGCTCATCGTTGGCCTCTTCAGCTTGTTTTCTGGCGTCTTCGGCCTCCTTCCGCCTTTTCTGGAGTTCTACAGCCTGCTCCTTCAGTTCTTCGATCACCTTATCTCGCTCCCGCTGGACCTGTTTGATACCACTTATATCTACAAAGCTCTCAACCAGCTTGGGCCTGCCTTTAATCGTTATTTCTTTGACGGTTTTAAGGATATCCAGCCAGGTGCCATCTTTCCGTAGCAGTTGCAGCTCCGAGCTAACAAGATTCCCATTCAGATCTATAATGGGGCATCTGTGCTTCTCAGCCGGGAAAAGTGTTTCATGGCATACCTTTCCTATCACTTCCTCTTCATGAAAACCCGACATTTTCATCACAGCCGGGTTCACATACTCGACCGACCGTGTTTCACGGTCTATAATCAGTACACCCGCCTCCAGCGAGTTTAGGATGGTACCAATGCGCTCTTCACTTTCCTTTTGTGCATCCTGTGCCTCACGCCATTCGTCTACCATCTGGTTGGCAGATTCGGCCATGCCGGAAAACTCCGAGTAATGCATCGTCTCTGCATCAATATGTTTGCCATGTGATTTTGCCCTCTGAAAAAATTCACTAAAGGTGCTCAGCTCCCTGCCAATACTGTAAGACAGCCTTTTCGACAATAACAAGGCTGCCGCCAGAAGGGCTGCCAAAATCACAGACATTTGCAGCGCCTGCCTCCTGAAGTCTTCCCACAGCTCGGCCCGCCTCTGGCCCAGGACAGCTTCGGTGTCATCAAGATACACACCGGCACCTACGGCCCATCGCCAGTCATCTACCCCTCGAATGAACGAAATTTTCGGCACTGGTCTTCCCAGAGACGGCTTTTCCCAGATATACTCGACAAATCCACCACCCTGCCGTTTGGCCGCCCGCACGATCTCCTGGAATACTTTCTTCCCCTTCAAATCGCTCAAATCCCAGACGTTTTTCCCCATGAATTCCGGTTGTGCCCCGCTGGACACTCCAATGCCGTCATAGCCAACGATGAAGATATAGCCGTCGCCATTACCGAATCGTACGGCTGAGAGCCGTTCTTTAATAAGTTCCTGGGTATGTGCATTGACATCGTCCAAATATTCTCCCGCCCCTATAATCCAACCAAAAGGTTCAAACAGTTTAATATAGCTAAGCTTGCTGCTGTATACCTCGGCCCACGGAGTTTTTTTCCACATATATTGACAAAAACCCTCACCCCTTTCGTCTGCTATTCGCATGAATTCCCGCATAAAATGCACACCGTTTGGGTCCACATGCCCAAGGAGGTTTTTCCCTTCGAGATCAGGTCTGTAGGCGTCAACCTTCACAATACCGTTATGATCGATTACAAAATAGTATCCACCCCTCCCAGCCGACCAGCTTATAGAATAGAGTACGTTGTATAAGAGCTTTTCAATTTCCAGCCGGGGTATGTCCTTGTTTGCATCATAGAGCCTTTGGGCAAGGTTCCAGGCCTGATTGACATTCTCCCTGAGCCGTGTGCGCAGCTTCTCACCCTCCTGGTCACGCATGAACCGTATGTATCCAATACTGCGATCGACATTTTCCTCGATGGTCGCCTTTCGAGAGGCCATATAGAGACGGCGCAAGTTCTTGCTACGTTCTTGGTACCGCACAAACTCATGAAACGCCAGAAGTATGGCTGCCACCACAAACGTAAAAACAACAACGAGAAACATGTTTTTCTGGATGGCCTTTGAAAAATGTGGCTTCTTCATGCCTCACCCCTCTGCCTTCCAAAGGCATT
Source organism: uncultured Desulfobacteraceae bacterium (assembly GCA_964473615.1). Taxonomy (GTDB): domain Bacteria; phylum Desulfobacterota; class DSM-4660; order Desulfatiglandales; family Desulfatiglandaceae; genus CAYYPQ01. Next base: position 45,705 of record CAYYPQ010000023.1, on the reverse strand, counting down.
TTCAATGCGGTTTTCGGATCCCATGTCATGCCTCGACAACATCTCTTTTAATTCATATAAGCCTCTTCTGGAATAACTCAGCGTACACATTGTTTTCCTCTAATTATGGCTAATCGACTGGATGTTTAATCGGCATTTTTCTGCCAAAACTTGAGCAAAACTGCCCACATAAACAGTTTTTGAAATCAATTGACTTGCGTAGCACATTTCTGTTATTAATTTTACATCTTGCGGGTACAAACCAGATAGGGATGTTGCTACCAGCCGGAATTTCCATACAATGGATACAGCCATGATAAGTCTGCACGGGCTTCAGCGGGACCTCCACCGAGGAATAGGCAAAAGGTGTTGGTATTCGGGAGTTTGTCATGAAACCCATCCCTGTCAAGTAACTGGCGCGAACCATCGGTCGAGTCCTGGATGAAGTAAGGGAAGGATAAGCAATGGCCCGCATATTAGTGATTGACGACGATGTTCAAATTCGTGAAATGCTCCGTCAGATGTTGGAGAGGGAAGGATATGAGGTGGCTGATGCCCCCGATGGAAAGGCGGCCATGAAAATCCAGCGAGAAGACCCGGCCCACCTGATCATCACAGACATAATCATGCCGGAAAAAGAGGGGCTTGAGACCATAAAAGAGGTCCGGCAGGAGTTCCCGGAGGTCAAAATCATTGCCATATCAGGGGGTGGCCGTATCAAACCAGAGCCCTATCTCAAAATAGCAGAGAAGTTTGGCGCGAGGTATATTTTCACCAAACCCGTTGAGAGGGAAGAGCTTCTTGCAGCAGTCCTGGAACTCTTGACTAAAGTAGACCAAAAGGCTTAAGGCCCTCTTTAGTTCAATCTAGGCGCTTCTCCGGTCTATCCGGATCAGGATAAATTGATAAAATCCTCCACCTGTTTAATTTTCCCGGCAAATCCGGCCATGATTTCCTGCATGTCTCTCTCTGTAATATTCAAGTGCTCAAGCACTTCACTATGAAACCTGTATGCCAAACCATCCACTCCCACACCGATTCCCATCATCATGCATAGCGTGTCGGCCAGAAAGACTATAGAGGTCTCAAAGTCTATATTTGATAATCCCTCTGATAGGTGATGATTTCGTATGACTTTTACCATCTTGGGAGCAAAATTCCACTCTTCGGCCACCATGGCACCTAGTTCCGCATGATCTATACCGATCACCTCTTTCTCCGCTTCAATAAAGCTGAGACCTTGCATCGATACCAGCGTGTTAATTTTTTCAGAAGACCCGGCCACATACTGGTTCAATACGACTTTCCCAATATCTTTCAAAAGTGCGGCCGTGAATATTAGATGGTTATTCTTAGATCCCTTCTTCTCAGCCAACTCACGAGCAATAAGCGCAGACGACACGGAATTTCTCCATAGCTCACCCTCGCGTAGATCATAACCATCCTGTCTTTTCTTTAAATTTTCGGCGCCACTGATCATCAAAACAAGATCAACAACCTGATCCATCCCCAGATAGACGACGGCATGGTGCACGGAATCTATTGTTTTGGACAATCCGAAATAGGCACAATTGCACATCCTCAAAAGACCCGCTGTCAGTGCCTGATCATAAACCACAACATCTGAAAGCTCAGACGAGGAAGTTTCAGGATCCTGTGCAATAGACATAATCTTGTGTGCCACCTGAGGTATAGGCCTTAATTTCTCTATTCCTTTAATTATTTCTGTTATATCACTCATATCTCCTTCTCACCTTTGCCAGAGACCTTAACCCAGACGCGACCGTTCTTGACTGCAAGTTTAAGCGTCCTATTAAAACTCCCTCCTAAGTCTTCGTAATCGAGCACGATATTATTCTTCGATAGTATCTTTCGGACGGCAGAGTTATTTCTCTCACCTATATTGAACAATCCCTTCTGGCCTAGGATCTGGGCTCCTCCAAACGCGGCTATTTTCATCCTCTCTTTTTTCCCTCCCAAATCATATGCCTCATCAAACAGACGAGGTATGCCGGTATCGGCAAACATGTATGGGTTCTTCTCGGCCTTGATAGGATCCAGCTTGGATTCGGGGAGCATGAAGTGAAGAATTCCTCCAACCTGCGCAACTGGATCATGGATCGAGATTCCTATACATGACCCTAGGGAATAGGTTGATATTAATGTTTCTGGGTCATTGCTAAGCTTCATGTCAGAGACTGTAACAACAATGTTCATGATTATACCCGCCTTCCACATTCCTATGTCAGCATTACCGCCAGTGGAGCCCCACGGACAAGCCCGGACCACCACTTAGTTTCGCCGCATTGCTTCGCAATCGGCGGGACTTAGTGGTACGACATCCCGACCTTAATCCCGACCGCAAAATATCGGGACTAAAGCCGTGGCTTTCTGCGGCCGGGGTAAACATTTAAGGCACCTCCCGTGTTAAGGATAAAATCTGGCTTACTATATCCATAATAGAGCCTCCGGCAATGTCTCAATGCCTTTTCAGCCCCAAAACCGTCTTCAAAAAACATAATCAAAGCAAAACTGTCAAGAACATATATTTTTATAATCTTGATTTGTCTTGTCTGAGGGCAATTATCCACTTTAAAAATAGTCCTTTACTCCTTAAAATCATTGTTTCTTTCCGAACTGGGTCTTGATTCAACAGGACGATAAAAGTTGATTAGGGATGGATCATAGTCTTCCACCTTTTCATAGCCGAGCAAGTTCAATAGGGTGGCAGCAACGTTGGAAAGTCCCGCTCTTTCAAATCTTGCCATCTCATATTCGCCCTGGTATCCGGGGTCAAAAACGGCAAAAGGCACGGGATTAAGGGTGTGGGAGGTCTTGACCTTCTTATTCCCTTTCTTATCAACCGTGAACATCTCCTCCGAATTTCCATGGTCCGCGGTGACAATAGCTATCCCATCAAGTTCCTCGATAACCTCCAACAGTTCGCCAACGCACTTATCAACCGTCTCCACTGCAATGATGGCGGCCTCCAGAACGCCGGTGTGGCCAACCATATCACCGTTGGCAAAATTCAGGCGGCCAAAACGATACTCTCCGCTTCTCAGCAGCTCAATCGACCTCTCCTTGATTTCTATGGCCTTCATCTTTGGGGCCTTGTCAAATTGGATCCTATCCGACGGGATCTCCACATATGTCTCCAGGGATTCATCAATATAACCAGAACGGTTGCCATTCCAGAAATAGGTCACGTGCCCAAATTTCTGGGTCTCTGAAATGGCAAAACTCCTTATTTTTTCTCCACAGATATATTCACTCACCGTCCTATCTATGGCGGGTGGCTGGACAAGAAAGTTTGGCGGCATATGTGTATCCCCATCGTATTCCATCATCCCGGCATAAAGGATATCAGGCAGGCGACCGCGATCGAACTCGTGGAACTCCTTTTCTGTAAAGGCCCGAGAGATCTCAATGGACCTGTCGCCTCTAAAATTAAAACATATAACGACATCTCCATCCCTGATTGGGCCTACTGGGTCTCCTTTGGAATCCACCACTACAAAGGCGTCCATATATTGATCCGTCATTTTCGAGTCTTCCCTATAAAACGTCCTGACGGCCTCTTCTGCCGAGGGAAAGGGTCGGGCCTTGCCAAGCACATGAGCTTGCCAGCCACGTTTGACTATCTCCCAGTCTGCATTATAGCGATCCATTGTGACCTTCATGCGTCCACCGCCCGAGGCAATTAAATAGTCCAAACCCCTCTGATCTGATAGTGCCTTTAATTTGCTCTCCGTCGGAATCACATACTCCAAGGCCGATTTTTCTCCCACATCCCTTCCATCAAGCAGGGCATGAATTCGTAAATGCCCGAACCCTAGTTCAGCGCATTTATCAATCAATTTGTTTAGCTGGTCTATATGGGAGTGCACATTCCCATCAGATAGAAGGCCTATAAAATGTAAGCTTGCTCCATCCCCTGCTCGATCGGCAATATTGGACCATAGCTCGGTTTCAAAGATTCGCCCCGTCTCAATGGCCTTGTTGACCAACAGCGCTCCCTGCTCAAATACACGGCCCGCCCCAAGGGCATTATGACCCACCTCACTGTTACCCATATCGCCATCAGTGGGCAGGCCAACGGCGGTGCCATGGGCCTGAAGCTGGCAGTAGAGCTTAGATGACATGATCCGATCAAGGTTTGGGGTCTTGGCCAGATAGACAGCATTTCCTTCGTACTTTTTACCCACTCCAACTCCATCCATGATTATGAGAAGCAGGGGACCTTTTCTCCCGGAAAAAAACTTTAGTTTATTAAGCTTGAGCCTCATTGAACTCTCCCTATCTCGGTAATAGTTCACAGGGGCCGGGGATCATGGGTCAGCGGGGATATTTCGGCATGCTTCAATATATCCAAGCCCTAAGAAGGGCCATTGCCTTTTCCTGTTCCCTGGGCCCTGAACCTATATACTTATCTCGTAGTAACTGTTCAGGTTGCTTAGGCTGTAGCCTGAAGGCTATTAGTTTTTGCGCATTGTTCCCCTCAGGGCGGCTAAAATCTTCTCGGCCTCCAGAATTTTTGATTCGCATCCGGAAATGTCATGTTTGACGGAATACCTAAACCGTTTTAACAGACCAACCTCGTAATATAATTCCGTGAATGAACCGAACGGGATTTCGGAAAAGGGAAATACTCGGCCTGACTTTTGTGTGGTCACTCACGGTTCACTCTGCGATACTAAAGCCTAAATGCCTTCGGCCTATCTACCTGAGTTACATCTCATAAAATCCCGTCCGGCTATCCGGATATTGCATTCTCCAAAACCTACAAGTCTACTCCCGCCCCCTGGCACCCGATCCTCGATTCCTATAGCATGGAAAACTGCCATGTGGAAGATAAAAACATTGGAAATATTTACTTATTTGAAATAGAAAGGAACACCATATCGCTAAACAAGAACTATAGGGAGTTTCACTATGCCACAGGACATCGTTATAATTGGCGCCGTTGCCTTGGGCCCAAAGGCGGCATGCCGTTTTAAGAGGCTGGAACCTGAATCAAGAGTAATTATGGTGGATCAAGACGATCGCATCTCTTATGGTGGGTGCGGGATACCATATTTTATCTCCGGTGACATAAGCGAGCCGGACCAACTCCAATCTACCAGCTTCAATATGGTCCGTGATGAGAAATTTTTCCGCAATGCAAAAGACATCGATGTAATGATAAACACACGTGCCCTTTCAATAGACAGGGGAAAAAAGATTGTGATGGTCCAGAATGTCCTCAATGGGACAAAACAGAGCCTATCTTATGACAAGCTCGTTCTGGCCACCGGGAGCCGCCCTATCCATCTGCCTATACCTGGATGTCATCTGGATGGAGTATTTACAATCTCCGGTCTCAATAAGGCCATCGCCATAAAAAATGAGGTGGCCGCTGGGAACATCGGAAAGGCGGTAATCATTGGTGCAGGCCCAATCGGTCTGGAACTTGCGGAGTCTCTAGCCGACCTCTGGGGTATAGAAACCGCTGTTGTAGAAATCAAGGATCAGATACTCCCGGGGATTATGGGCCGCAACATGGCCCGTATGGCCCAGCAACACATGCAAGAAAATGATGTCTCCTTCTATATTAGGGAGGAGGTCACGCGATTTGAGGGCAGATCACGTGTAGAAAGGGTCGTTACCAATAGGCGAAAGTTATATGCTGATCTGGTTATCGTGGCCGTGGGCGTGGCTCCCAATTCGGATCTCGCCAGTGAGGCAGGACTTGAGGTATCTAAGACAGGCGCAATAGTTGTCAACAAAAAAATGCAGACATCTGATCCCAGCATCTATGCGGGGGGCGACTGCGTGGAGATCCCGAATCTTATTACCGGAAGGCAGGGATACTGGCCTCTTGGCTCTCTGGCCAATAGGCAGGGCCGCGTCATTGGAACAAACCTCGCCGGAGGGCATGATGAATTTGAAGGCGCTGTAGGAAGTTTCTCCATAAAACTCTTCGACATTTCTTTAGCCAGTGCGGGGTTGAGCCTTGAGAGCGCAAAAAATGAAGGCTATGACGCCTTGAATGGATTTGTGGTCCAGTTTGACAGGGCACACTTCTACCCCGAAAAGGAACTCTTATATCTCGAACTGGTGGCACAGCGGGATACGGGACGAGTCCTCGGCATTCAAGGTATGGGAGGCAAGGGCACTTCTGCGATAGGCCGCGTTGCTACTGTGGCCGCGATCCTAAAGTATAAGCCCAAAACGTCCGATATTAGCAATATGGAGTTTCCATACTCGCCGCCCTTCTCGGCGGCCATGGATGTGTTAAATGCCCTCGGAAACACGACTCAAAATATATTGGAAGGGAAAAACAGGGTGATCGAGGCGGACGAATTCTCTGAGTGGTGGAACGACAGAGAGGCAGACAATACCTTTTTTCTGGATTGTCGTAACTGGGGAAACGCAGGGCCTTTCACCAGAAAATACCCCGACCATTGGAAGAGCATCCCTCAAGATGAACTCCAGGTCAGACTTGGAGAGGTACCGAGAGATAAAAAAATTGTCCTGATCTGCAATACTGGCGTCCGTTCCTACGAGGCACAAGTAACCCTTGATCAAATGGGGATAAAGGACAGCTATAATCTTCAGGGAGGCGTGGCAGCCCTAAAAAAATGGGGGCTTGACCTTTAATTTTAGGATTCTCTATGTCTAAATCCACAAGATACGGATTCTATCTTATTGTGTTATTGTGCTTTGCCGTCAGGATCATATTTGTGACTCACAAGAGCCTGTGGCCTGATGAGGCCTTATATCTATACATAAGCCATAACCTTATTTCAAACCCCTTTGCCCTCAAAGACATCGATGGAAGCCTGTTTTATCTTAACCCTCCTTGTTTTATGTATATCTTATCGCTGCTATTAAGGACCAACATCCTTGATCCCGCTGTAATGGCACACCTGCTCACCATCCTTATGGATACCGGCACGGTCATATTAACCTTTTTTATTGCCAAAGAGCTTTACGGATCGACGGTCGGGCTGGTGGCCGCTGCCCTTCTTTCGGTAAACCCTCTGCATTGGTGCATGAGCACACGCGTCTTAAATGACATCCCCCTGACATTTTTTGTCTATCTTTCAGTCTTTCTGCTTATGCGAAACAAAAAGGCCTTGTTTTATCTCTTTAGCTTCTTTAGTGTTGCCACCAAATATACAGCCGCCCCGCTGTTTCTGCTGCCTTGGATCAATAAAGATCGAATAACCAAACGACCCTGGACATGGTTAATTATTTATCTGCTGGGAACTTTTGCCGCTATCTTAATACTATCTCATCCTGTTACTATCCATCATGACTCCCTGAATTACTTCATTCGATTCTTCAGGCTCCCTGATTTCCAAGAGATATACCAAGAGTCTCATTACTTTCTGGGTTTTTTTGTCTGTTTCTTCTTTTTTGTTGGCTTAGTGGTTGCACTCAAGAATAGAGATTTCTCACCGCTTCTTATTTGGGTATTGCTATTTGGCACAATAAGACTCTTCTTGCCCTGGATGGCCTTTAGGATCTCTCGTTATACCCTGCCGCTCTACCCTGCTATTATTATATTTGCCGCCTATGGAGGAATAACGAGCCTTCGTTTCTTTCAAAAACATTTTCCCGGTAGAATGATATCATTGTCTATCGTCTACGGCGTCTTTTTCGTATATGTCATGTCTATTTCCTCCCTCAAAGGGTACAGGGCTACTTATTGGACGGCCAGAAACTCCACTGGTTTTGAAGCAGCCCAAGATTTTCTCAATAGTCAGCCCAAGAACATGGTAATCCTGACGTCATCGGCACGACAGGTAAAATATTTGGCGCCCAAGCTCATAGTTTATGATCTGCCATCCGATGCCACACCAAAGAAGACCCTGGCGTTCATAAAAGAGAAGGGGGTTAATTATATTATGCTCGACAGGTGGTCCCCGCACCAGCCTCGTTGGGCTACAGAGTACTTTCTGCCTCCAAATGGGTATTATCCTGTTCTCCAGACCAGGAATCTTATTATCCTTAAGGTAAGCGGATAAGGAGGCATTACCTCTCTGACTCCTGCATGGCGGGAGTTTTCCACCCAATGATGAAGGAGTTATAAATGAAAAGAGAATGGTTGCTCACAATTGGAAGCGTTACCATAACCTTGTTGATAGCACTCCTTCTTATGAGATGGCTTGCTCCTGGGTTACTCGGGATTTCTCCTGATCTGCAGTTAGTTCGGGTGGAGAAAAAGGTACCGCCGTTTTATGATAATATCTTTCGGGAAAAGGATTATGGGACCAGGAGATTTATTATCAATGATCCGGTTACTATAGCACGCGCAAGACCTCTTTTCCCCGATGTTTTTAGCATGGGGCCTAATGACATATTAGGCTTTCGAAACATGGGAGTCCCTAATTTTGCAGATATCATCACTATTGGAGACAGCCAGACTTATGGCAACAACGCCACGCTCGCAGACAATTGGCCCAGTCGTCTGAAGGTATATCTGAAGGACAAGACACCTACAGTATACAACATGTCCTGCGGGGCCTGGAATGGCGTTCAGTACTTGGAGATCTTTAAAAAGGCCATTTTTTTAAAACCACGTGTGGTCGTGGTCGCTTTTTACACCGGCAATGACGCTTTGGGTGCGTTTATGATGGTCTATAGCTCAAAGCGCTGGAAATCACTTCGACTCAATCCCAGGCTTACTAAGGGGGATGCACCAAAAGTTGCCTTTCCTGCTCCACCATCTGAGTCTTGGCCGGTCCGTTTTAGGGATGGCACCATAACTGTTTTTACACCCAAATTACGTCTTGCATCAAACCGACTGGATGACCCTGTAGTCCAAACGGGGTATGGAATACTAAAAGAGGTCGGGCGTCAAATCAGTGCCGTGGCCAAAAAAAAGGAGACGCCTATTGTATTTACGATAATCCCCACAAAAGAATTAGTCTATGCAGGGCGCATCAGACATGAGGGTATTAAGCCACCTATGGGCTATCAGGCATTGGTGACATCGGAGAAAAAGTATCTTTCTTCGCTTGCGGCCTATCTAAGTAATTTGCCAGACGCAAGATATGTGGATCTTCTTGGGCCTCTTCAAAAGGCCTCTGAGGCTTCCTCCCTATATACCCCTGATGCCAACGGCCACCCTGTTCCCGCCGGGTATGACATTATAGCCAAGACACTAGCCCCTGCCCTTAGAGATTATCTTCCTCCTTTGCCCGAAGGCATAGTGATATTGGATGAGGGACAGGGCCACAAAACACCGGTTTTTGTAACAAAGGATAGGGTGTGGAAGTTTGCTTCTAAGGAACTCATCTTGAAAAAGGGACGGAAATCCTTGAACGAGTATCGGGTCATCAAATATAGAGACATTGCCGGGCTACCGTGGAAGGGGATAATTGCAAATGAATAATAAGGATGGAATCCAAAATGGTTGTTAAAGGGGGAAGTTTAAACAGGGGGTAACAGATGGAAAACCATAAACATTTATCGGCCTGGAAAATTCTATATGGCAGGTTAAGGAAAGAGCGATACTTACTCATACCAGGACTGCTTGCATTGCTTAACGGTTATTGGCATAGATTCAAGTTCAAACTCATGAGTAAGGATATAAAAATTGGAAGGGCATTCCGGGTTTATGGAAAGATGATTGTTCGCGGCCCGGGGAGATTTAGGATTGGGAACAATTTTTATGTTGATGGCCTAACAAATAATCATGTATGCCTCTCCACGTCAGTCCCCGGCGCATTCATAGAAATCGGGGATAACTGCGGATTAAATGGCACGGTTTTTCAGTGTTCTAAACATATCAAGATGGGGGATTGGTCTAATATTGCCGACGCCTATATAACGGACACACCTGCACACTCCCTATCAAAAAAAAGACGGCAACTCGGCTCCCTTGATATCCCTGGGATACCCGTGGAAATAAAAAAAAATGTATGGATTTCCACAAAGGTGGTTATCCTCCATGGCGTCACAATTGGAGAGGACAGTGTGGTTGCCGCTTGCTCATTGATCCGCAAAGATATTCCCGACAATGTGATGGTCGCGGGAAACCCTCAGAAGATCATAAAACGAATCGAGGATTGAATAACCTTGGTGATTCCTTTGTGCTTAGTGAGCAGAATCTAATGAAGACAGATAAAGCACATTTGATGACTTGACCCCATTTTTCAAGAAGAAATATCTCTACCATCACGGCCTTATTTTAGGAAGTGAAAAGCTATAGCCTCTGGATGGCCCATTTTGAATCTGCACTTGGAAATAATCTTCTTGGATTTTGCTGCAACTGCATATAAATCATTGGTCAAAAAAAGACGCAGTGGCGTGGCCGACGTCAGGTTGACGAGCAACTTAACTACGGGATTCCTTAAGAGTTTATAAAATTTGTCCCGACCATCTCCAAATATCGTATCTTTATACCATTCTGCCTGGGCCAAAAATCCTTGTTCTGCCCTAACCGCACAATAAAACCCACATTCATTTAATGATTTCCTTAATGAGACACAACTTTGTTCATTTACGTGGAATACTTTCTCAAACTCGCCTCGTGGGTTTTCCTTCAGCCAGGGCAAAAACAAGCGAATAAAGCCATAAGACTTGAAAATCCATCGGTTGGGTAGTGTATGAATAACTAAATAACCATCAGGCTTGAGCAGCCGGTAAAGCGTCTTATACAACGAAAATAATTGCCAGTCGTGAAGGTGTTCCACGATGTCTAAGAGAAAGATTCTGTCAAAACTTTCAGGCTCTGCCTGAATTTTGGTGATGTCCCCTAAAATGAAAGTAACCAGCGACGTTATATTCGATCCCAGATTCCTCATGGCCTTATTGGCAATAGAAATAACCTCTTTTGAAAAGTCTACTCCCGTAGCCTGACACCCCAGCCTGGCACAATAAAAGACGACCTCGCCTCGGCCACATCCAATGTCCAAAACATGCATTCCTGGGCTCAACTCTGCAATATCGAGAGCTCTCTGAATTCTGGGGCGGATTATTTTGCCTGCATCGTTTATAAATTCCTCGGCAGAACCACCCCATGCGGATTCAATCCAGTCTTCATCGTACACACTATGACCAACTGCTGCCTTATCGTTGGATTCCACTCATATTCCTCTAACTCGTCTCTGTATTGTCAGTTACTCACATACCTCTAAGGCCACATGACCTTTTCCTGCCCGCCTCCAGAACAGAGACTGGCAACGCTATGTTAGATATCTTTCTGGTGTATGAAAATTTGGTGGCTCATGCCAGGTCCCTCCATGCCAGTCCTTCAAACGCTGTGCCCTGAAGAGTCACGTTGTGTGGCCAAAGGAAATCTGTACGACATAAAAGTACCGAGGCTTACTAGAAGGACGGTCATAAGCCTGAGAGTTAATGCCGCTGAAATAATTTGAGCTGGTTTCATGCCAATTTTGCCGAAGAGAAAAACCAGAGATATCTCTACCATCCCAAGTCCATTGAAGCTAATTGGGAGATAGGCGACCAATGCTGACATGATCGGCAAACACAAGGTATAAACAAAAGAAGACGGTGGACCGTATGCGCCAATGGCAAACCAGTAAGCACAGCCGAGCACTAGAGTGCGAAAAAAGGTGACACAGAAATCAAACAATATGGCGTGCCTCCCCACCTTGATGTACTGGAAAGATAAGGATATCCAATTTTTGACTCGCTGACCAATGTGGGAATGCTGGAGGATTCCATAGGCCGCTAGCGCAAACATTACTACAAGACAGCCAGCAATGATGAGAATGCCAACTTTTCCAATTCTAGGGACCGCAGCCTGCCATGGAATCTTATTCTTAAGCAGGTATATACCCAGGGATGTCATCACCCCATACCAGAATGTGCTTATGAATTTGTCAATACCGAATATTGTCGCTCCCTGCGAGATTGGTACGGAATACTTTCTGAAGAAGCTAACGATAACGGCGTCTCCCACCTGACCGGGAATCATTAAAGCCACCATGTTCGCTTTACAATAAAGACCGATTATTTCGCCAAATGGCTTCTTTACCAAGGGGCGAAGCATCACCATCATATTCATGGCACCAAGCACTACCCAAAGTGCCAGTATAATCCCGCTCATTACAAGGAAAATCGGACGAAGCTCAGAAAAACTAGATAGGATACCCGTAAAGCCAATACGGTAAAGGCAAAGAAAAAGGATTACCACACCAACGAATAGCCCAAGGGGGCCATGCTTCAATCGTCCAACAAATGACCTCTTATTAAAAAATAGAAATCTGACTGCATTTGTCATTACTTAACGGCTTCTATCATCAAATGCCAACCAATTCTTTTTCCTAGCAAAGAGTGTAAGTGTCTAGGTATGACATTGTTCATAATTCCGTATCCGGTGCCGAACAGATAATCTACAGAGATTTTACAGGAAGAATAATCTCGAAACATTTTCATAACCTCCGATCTGGTATAAGTGTGTTCAACAGGACACGGATCCTCTTTATTTCCGTCGAAGGGATAATTCAATAACCTATGCACAAGGTAGTTTAGTGACCTACGATGGTAAAGCATAATGAGTGTCAAGCCGCCCTTCTTTAAGACCCTGCGAACTTCTTCGATCGTTTTGCCTGTATCCGGACTGTGGTGTAAGACCCCAAAGGAATAGACAATATCAAATGTATTGTCTGGGAATTCGAGGGATTCCGCATTGCCCAAGATAAAATTCGCACGTAAACCGCACAACTTAAATCGCAGCTTAGTGCATTCAAGAGCCGGTTCAGTAAGATCTATTGCAGTGACTGCCAGACCTCGTTTTGCCCATTCGGCAGTATCACTACCCATTCCACACCCAATTTCGAGTAATTTGCCGCCAGGATGGGACTCAGCAATCTCGTCAAACAAGGGCGGCAAATGATAATGATATTTATATCTAAATTTTGAGGCGGTCCAGAATTGATCCGCTGTCTTTGGAAAAGACTCCAGGAACTTCAAGCCATTGAGATTCTTAGCCCAGAAATCCTTAACCGCTCCTATGTCGCTACTCATGTTTTACAACACCTTTCTCTTGATTCTTTAACCAATCCATGGCCTCCAGAGAGGTTCTCGATGCCACCAGCAGGCCTATAGGTTGATAATTTAGGCCCTCTCTCATGGAAGAGGCAAAATAATCCAGTTCCCCCGTGTGGCCCATATCGGCAAAACGACTACGGTGTGTTTTTTTTAATTTGCCTCTGACTATTAACTTTCTGAACCCATCTAATACCATGGTCCGATTACCCTGATAGACCGTGATGGTTTCCCTAGATGATCCAGGGGCAGCATAAGAGGTATATATCACTGTACCGAGGGCCCTGTTACCGTATCTCAGGTCTACACAGAAATTAAACTGGGAAAAGATTGTGTCCCTTTCTTGGAGGACGCATCGTGCCGTTATTTGAGTTGGCGATTCTCCAACGAGAAAATTGATGAAATCAAAAAAATGCTCTGCTTCTCCAATAAGTCTCCCGCCACCTTCCACCGGATTCAATGTCCAGTGGTCTGAGGGAATTTCTGGAACGCACACCTGGTATTGTACAATCAGCCCCAAAACATCCCTAATATTTTCCTTTAATTTCTGAGCCAGTGGGGCATATCGGCGGTTGTACCCCACCATATAAACCCTGTCGGTTTCACTAAGGGCATTCTTCAGTTGGTAATACTGGTCCCAATCCAAAACGGCAGGCTTTTCTACAAACACATGTTTACCCGCCTTTAGAGCTTCACAGGCTATTGGGCCATGCATATGATGACGCGTCGCGATCAGGACAGCATCAATTTCAGGATCATCCAATATTTCATGGTAGTCTGTGGTGCTGCATGCAACCCCGTATCTGGAAACAACAGAGGCAGCAGAGGATCCCGTTGCGGATGCAATGGCGCTGATTTGGAATGTTCTATTTTTGTGTAAATTCGGCAGGTGAGTACTTCGAGTAAAATTGCCACACCCAATCACACCAATTCTTATTCTATTCCCTTTGGTCATACGGGGCGAAGGAATCGAGATGGTAGTACGCTTTGCTGTTTCACCATCCCCCTTGTACTCCAGCAAAGCAGAGGTTCCACCAAGGGACCCACCGTAAAGTCGGTTATAGGCCTGCTGGGCCTCCTCCACAGGGAAAATTCCTCCAATCATGGGCTGGACTTGAACCCTACCTTCCTGCAACAGTTGAAGAAATTCAGCCAGATTTCTCTGCTCCGTCCAGCGGATATAATGACGTGGATAATCAATGCGGCCATCTCCATACTCTGCATCATAGCTACCGGGCCCATAAGCCCGTGAGAAACGCAGATCCAGTTCATTACGGAAAAACGGCATCCTTTCTAGATCCATTTTCACAATGCCCACAAAGACAACGCACCCTTGCTTGCGCGACATTTTCATTGCCTGATTGGCAATAGATCGGTCTTTGGAGCCAGCGCTGATAATAACTGCGTCCGCCCCGTATCCACCGGTCAGGGACAGAACGGATTGTACTGGATCCATAGTGCTGGCGTTGACCTCCATGGCATGGGGGACGAGGACTCTCAGTTCATCCAGGCGCTTTTGGTTTACATCGATGCCTATAACATGTCCACCCGCAGTATTCACCAGTTGGGCAACCAACTGGCCTACCAAACCCAGACCAATGACGGCCACTCGCTCACCGAGTTTGATTTCAGCCCTACGTACTCCTTGCATGGCGATTCCACCGAGAGTAACAAAGGCAGCATCCTCTAAGGAAACAGCACCAGGGATGGGGATCGTTAGGTTGCAGGAAGGAGCAACAATCTCTGCATGACCTTGAGCCGCAAACGCCACTCGATCTCCGGGTTGAATACCATTGACATTCTTTCCCACTTCAAGGACAAGTCCGGAGCCACTGTATCCTATGACGCGCATCAGGGTAATTTCATCCCAGACAATATTCTTAATGGCTTGGGGGCTCGCCCCAAAAACCAGGTTCTTAACTGCATTTCTCATCCAAGGGTCCTGCAGCGTTTGTTTAACCAGTTCAGGGAAGGTTTTGCCTATTGTCGCCCCTTCTGTCCCTACGCTGATAACTGTATAGCGAGTTGCCACCAGAACCTGATCCGGACCAAATGTAGGGACAGGGATCTCCACGACCCTAATTTGGCCTTTTTTATCCAAGACCCTGCGAAACACCTGACGCATTATTATGCTCCCTCTTTTCCGCAATGACCAAAATACCGGCCCCTTTCTCAGGCCTACTATTTCTGCCAAACCAAGCAATCATATTCAGAAATGGGAAGACCAAGGCGTAAATGGTCTTGTTCTTTCCCTCTGCTCGGGTAATGATGTATGAAATATTATTGGCGATAGTTTCCAGCCACCCATAAGTATAAAATCCATCTTTTACAATGAGGCCAACACCTTGGATTTTCTGGACTATTTCATCCAGCCGGTAACCAAAACGAAAGTGGCCGGGGACATCAAAATTGCCTTGAAATCTAAAAAAAAACCATCGCCTCTCGTACCCTGGCACATGCAAGACCAGACGCCCTCCCTCCTTTAGGGCATCGGCTAGGCCCTTCAAGGCCAGGGAGTCATTCCGAATATGCTCCAAATTATCGATAGAAAGAACTAAATCAAATTCATCCTTGAAAGGAAGTTTGGAGACATCTGCATGTTGAAAGGTGACATTTTTTAACCCAGCCTTTTTGGCAATCAACCGATTTGTTTCCAGTTGCCTATCATCTATATCCACACCAAAAACAGAGGCAGAAGGAAATTTCTTAGCAAGTTGATACGCAAACACCCCTCGACCGCAACCGGCATCCAGGACTCTTTCTGGTTGTCCTGTGAGCTTTGGCAAAATCCGTCGCAGGCGTATCCGTAGTCCACTGATAGGCACACCCAGCAAGCGAATATAGCTATTCTCAAAGACCCCTCTATTTGGGTCGAGAGCCAGCTCTCTTCCGATCAAAAAACATCTCCTCTGTCAGGCTTTATAACCGTGCAAGGGCCCTCGCCATCCAGGCATTACACCATCTCATCAAACAATAATTCCATTTTAACAATCGTCCCTTGCGGTATGCAAAATCCCGTGTTTTTCTCCTGTAAAGATTCCTTATGGCCCAAACAGCAATCCTTTCTGCTTGAGAAAGAAATTTGGGATCATGTATCGCAGCTTTCTTAAAAGTGATAATACCCTGAGCGGATCCATGAATATCAAAGGGATATTTCTTGTTGTTCATCCAGCGGGGTGCACCATCAGGTTCGAATAAATTTTTCTTGTAATAATCCAATCCGTTCCAGTAAACCTCCATGTATCTATCATCACCGGTCTCTTCAAGACTTTCCAGCAATCCGTCGAGGATTCCGCCGGTATGATAATTATCATGGGTTATCAAGGACTTTTCTCTTGGCTCTGTATAGTACCAAGCATGATAATCGGTTTTTCTATTTACAGTATAGTTTATCTGTCGCCAGGCAATATCCAGGAATTTCCTTTCTCCCGTATGCTTCCACACCTTTAAAAGAAAAGCTCCGGTGAGGACCTGATTGTTTAAGACAACAGCATCCACTCGTTTCAAGACATAAGCAATGGCACGCTCATCTTTCGTATTACATAATACAGGTAGATCTTCGGTGATAAATTGCGCTACTGAAAACGCAGCTTTCAGGTATTCCTTTTTTTGGGTCACTCTGTAGGCATGGATAAGGGCCTCCCCTACAAAGACAGACACAACTGCATTGGGTTCAAATTTGTCCTGCAAAAAAATGAAATTTTGCCAGATGAAATTGTATCCCCAACATAGGTGTCTAAGGCCAGGGCTTGGATTTTCCAACAGCCATTGTACTAAGGATTCACCTTCAATCAGATAATTAATCTCATTTGTGGCTTCATAGAGAGCCAGATAGGCCCTTGAAAAAAGGGCGATGCCTTTAGGATTTCTGGATTTCCTCACACCCAAAAGAGACCGTATGTTAAAGGGGGATTCCTTCACGATCTGGGTAAAGAGGAACTGCAACCATCTGTTGTTTAAGGACAGGGAACTCAAAAAGGGGCTATTCAGCGCATCGAATTTGCTGTAACCACTATAATTTTGATCTTTGGCAGCTCCTAAAACATCTATAAGAATTTTTTGTTTTAATTCCAAGGTCTTTAAACTCTGGAAGGAAAAATCAATTTAAAAAGATATCCTTCCAGGTTGATAACTGGTTTATCTTCCAGCGATCAAAACCCTTTTTCGGAAGATGCCCATTTTTTTTGAAGATCTCCGGAAATGTTTCAATCAAATTCATATAGCTTTCCTGGGTCAGTTTTTGCCAGGTCTCCTCAAGCATCCATTCATCTCCAGGGGTCCCAAAGCCAATTTTGTCTTTCCGGTTCAAAATATCTGATACAGTGTATTTCCCAAGCGCCCGCTTCTGCAAACACTTTGTTTCTCCACCTTTGATTTTCAAACTTTGAGGCACACTTAACAAAAACTCTATGAGTCGATGGTCAAGATAAGGGACACGGGCTTCAAGCGAAAAGGCCATGGAATTTCTGTCTTCCATTCTAAGAAGATGCTCGAGCTTATATTGAAAGTGACGAACAAGGCTCTGATTGAGGCCATCAACATCAAAAAATTCATTATATATACGGCTGTCTTTAACATACTCATGAAAAAAATCGGGATGTACATAGGGTATCGTCCTCAGAAGGAGTTGCTTTCTTTTTGAGTGAGGCAAAATCTGGAAGAGAAGCGTTTGATAGGCCGATTTATGCTGTTTCCTAAACACACTCCTAAAAAATTCGTTTGCAAAGTCTATAATCTTTTTTTCCCTTAGTAGTCCATACATATTAAAGCCATGAAAATACTGGTAGCCTGCAAAATTCTCATCGCCGCCTTGCCCGTCCAGCAAAACGGTAATCCCATTTTCTTTTGCAAGTCTCATAACTTCATACTGAGAGTAAAACGAAGAATTTGTAGTGGGTTCATCGTTTGAGTAGACAAAATCTCTTATTTTATCTTTCGCTTTTTGAGCAGTAGGAAAAGTTCTAATATTTTTGAATGGGTACATCCTATTTAACTCATCAATATATCGGGTTTCATCAATCAAATGGCCAGGGAATGAGGCGGTAAAAGTGGGGTAGAATTCACCAACATCGAAATGGCTAAAGAGGATTCCAATTAAAATTGACGAATCCAATCCACCACTCAAGCACGACCCTACCGGTACATCGCTACGCATTCTCAACTGTACGGCCGAGCTGAGAAATTCCTCTATTTGTTTTGAAATATTTTCCTCGCTATCTTCACACTTATTTAGGAGATAGCTTGCGGGGTTCCACCATTGAGTCAGATGAAATCCACTGGTATCATAAAATGCATAATGACCTTTGGGTATTCGTTTGATTTCATTAATAAAAGTCTCATCATAGATGTCCGTCCTGTTAAAAACAAGATAATCAAACATACTTTGGTGGTTTACCGAGTATTTTAAAGACGGGACCAAGCAAAGGGCCTTGATTTCAGATGCAAAATATAGAGTGGAGCCTATCATTGAATAATACAATGGTTTTATACCCACTCGGTCGCGCGCCAAGAATAGTCTCTTGAGTTCCGAATCATAAATGGCAAAAGCAAACATGCCATTGAGTTTGGGCAGACAGGCCTCTCCAAACTCGCGAAAGGCGTTTAATAGCACTTCGGTATCGGTTTTTGTTCGAAATCGCCAACCAATGTGCTCCAACTCATTACGCAGTTCAATGTAATTATAAATTTCACCATTGTATACAAGTTGAAAGCGATGGTCATCGGACTCAAAAGGTTGACGGCCGTCTCTTGACAAATCTATGATAGCAAGACGACAATGACCCAAAACACAAAAATCATGAACATACAGCCCCTCATCATCCGGCCCACGATGTCTCTGAAGTTCCTTCATTTGCTTTACTGATTCAACATCTAGAGTGGTAACCCCTTTTTCAGAAAAAATCCCGGCTAATCCGCACACTTTATATAATACCTTTCAAAAAGTCCTTGTTGGGCCTCAGCAATACTTCCAGGATAGCCTTCAATGAGACCAACCAACCAAGGTGTAACCTCTATTTTATCCCTGAGCATATTTCTCCGCCTTTCTTGCCATTCAGTATTCAAATCCTGATTTGCCCAAGACCTCAGTTGTTTAATAATCTTTTCCCACTGGTCCAAACGATAATGCTTTATAAGGCCATATTTCTTATCCTGTTCCGTTGTATACCCACGTCCTGTGTTAGAAATATATATTGCGGGGATCCCCAGGCAGGCTGCTTCTGAGGCCATTGTCGCTGATTCACCCACAATCATCTTACATGACCGCATGAAACCATGAATTTCGGAGGGGTGTATCTTATATGCAAAATCCGCGATATCGTCTGGAAACGGGGCCTCGGAAGAAATATGAACTGACCCATATTCACTTAGAATCTTAACAATTTGAATTTTTTGATCATCTGACAGGCTCTTTTCACCAATATCGTGGCCTGCCCCCCATCCAACAAATCGGATCAAAAACTTATTTTCGGGCCTAATTTTTTCATGCACATAGCCTGGGGAGAGATATGCCAATTCGTGGTACCCTGGATAATGTATTTGATTCTTCCAGGAACCTCCAACAGTATGATCAAAGCAAGTTGGCGATAAAACGTATTTAGTCAATGAAAAGGATATCTTATTTGCCCATTTATCATTTTCCGTATCTGAAAAAGCAAGCGTCGGTATTCTATAATACTTGCCAACTGGCGCATTAAATATGCCATTGATCTGGAGCATCATGTCTACTGGCTTGTTTCTGATAATTCTTGAAATCTTTAACTGCTGCTCAACTAGTTCTATTATCAACCCCAATAGACCTCTTCCCTTATGGGTTAAAACGGCATGATCTATTCCATAGGCCTTCAATAAATCTATTGTGAATTCCTTATATCTCGCGCCCACAATCAAGTCATGTCCCTTATTAGACAATATTTTTATCGTATTTTTGAAAAAATGCACATGAGCAGGATGGCTGACATTTACAAAAATATTCATAATCGAGCCACCCCTAATCGCCTTTTCTTGTCCGCTCGGGGTCATGATACGTCATGGACATCATATAAACCTATCTCCCTCACTGTTTTCAAACCTCATTTGACAGATCTGTTCAGAGATGAGGCCCATCATAAACAGTAGAATAGAGCTTATAAAAAGAAGGGCGCTCATATTGGTAAAGCGGCCCCAGACTAGCAACGTATAGATATAGTAGGATAGACCTGTAAGAAACATGATGATGCTCATTGGAAGAAATATTTTAAGCGGAGAATAGAGAGTACAGATCTTCATTATGATCAAGAAGAATCTCGCTCCATCATGGAACAATTTTATCTTGCTTTTCCCTTTTTTCCTCATCTGGGATTTGATTGGAATATATTTTATGCTCCTTCCGACCCTCAATACACTCAACGTCAAGGTACTGGGATAGGAATATGTGTTCGGAAGCAGATATAAAAAACTATGAGCTATCTCAGATCTTATTGCACGAAAACCTGAAGTCAGGTCTTGAATGGGGAAACTCGCGACATAGGAGGCTAACCAGTTGTATATCTTATTACCCAGGGCCCTTCTCCAGGAGGCTTGATGCCCTCTTGGCCTGGCCCCCACAACCATGTCAAAGTCAGGGAAATACTCGAGCAGTTTTTCTATGTCTTCGGGATTATGCTGCCCATCCCCATCCATAAAAACCAAAATATCCCCAGATGCCACCCTAATGCCACTCTTTATGGCCGCACCATTGCCCATATTATAGGGATGGCTGTAAACCAGTGCGCCTTCTTCCTTCGCTACCGAGGCGGTTTCATCTGTTGAGCCGTCATTGCTGACAATTATTTCAAAATCAGGATGGAGTGTCTTAATTTTTGCAATGACATCCCCAATAGTATGGGCCTCATTGTAAGCAGGGATAATTATCGAGACTTTAGTCTTATTCGTTTTCATCGTCTTCATCCTGCCTTTCAAGCCAGGTCAAAATATAGGCCACGTATCTCAACAAATCTCCTGGATCGGCTATCCTCAGAAAAGAATCCGGGGCCAGATGGCCTGTTTACTCGCATATATCCAGAGTGACTAAAGTGATCTAAAATGTCTAAAGTGTCTAAAGTTAAGGAATTTTATGTCATTTTACTGAATAGAAGAGCGAAGCTCTGCATTAATCCCGCCCGGGGCGGGATTCACTTCATGACCTTGATTTCTGGTACGGCATAGCCTAATTTCTCTGACTCCCGCATAGCGGGGCTTGTCCAATTAACAATAAACTTTTTCCAATCAATGTCCCGGGCATCATTGAGCTCATTGATATAACCACGTATGGAGACACACAGATTTTCAACCAGTTCTCTTTCAACCATTTCTCACCCTAAACTGTTCATATAGCTTTTTGGCGTAAGTATTGTGAAGATATAAAAAGTCCTGATAAAATTTTCGGCTCATTTGCTCCCAATTTTTTATCAAGCACCAAATCCTCGGCTAGCCTGGCACAGGGTTCATAATGCGCGATTAGGCTAAAATAACTTAGTGAATATGTCAAATGTATATCCGGGTATTCACCTACAAACCGCCCGCAGGGCCTTTAAGCCCACAGACCCCGTAGCCCCATTTGAAAAACAGGAGTTTGGTGTGTCTTTGAAAGAAACGTGCCAATAACCCTTGCTCCCTTTCAGCAAAATTTGCCTTCACCCAACGGTCAAGGATATCGAAATTGACAAGCAAATGGGTCACACCCATCCCTTTGATTCCGAAGAATATCTGTTCAGGGTCATCTGATCCCTTCACTAGATTTTCAAGTGTGCTCATGTTGTTAATCATATCAAAGACATAATCTCTCTCACAGTAGTACCCTCTGTTGCCCATGAAGACAAACAAGATTCGAGCCCTAACGGGAAGTTTATTATTTATGTATCTCATTGCCGCATATTCAGGCCGGTACCTCTGAATATATTCAGTCCGGGTAAGAGAACCCATAAGGTAATCAAAGGGACGCACGGATCTGAATTGGTCAAGGAGATAGTCGGCATTCAGCCAAAGGGGGAAAAGGACCATTAACAAAATAGCGGCACTGGCACCTTTTCGGAGACAGGGCACATTAAAACCCCAAGATAACTCTGCTACCCTCTTAAGGCCAAATACTGATAGGATAACTAACGGAGATATTATCGGCGAAATATACCGTATCCTCAAAGCGCTACTGAAAAATGCAAACAGAAAAAATAGCCCCGCGAAAGAAAGAAGCATCTGCTTCTCTCTTCTGATCAATTCATGATCCCTCCTAAGACAAAAAAAGGCAAAAATTGGGAGAAACAGGAGGAATGGGTTAAGCTTGCCATCAAAAAACTGTGGGTTCCCGTCCCTGCCCTGGAAGAATATCCTGAATGGAAGAAGCGCTATCTGCCACCAGGCCTCCTTATACACCAATGCCCGATATGTAAAGAGCCCAAAAGATTTATGCGCAACCGGGTGTTCAGGATTAAAAAACCGATCAAATAAGGGAAAGATGGGATTGCCGGTCCAAATGAGGTCTCTTATCATCCACGGTGAAAAAACCACAAGGGCAACCAAGACAAAAATAAGGCACTGTTTTGCGCTCTTGAAAAAGCCCCCTCTTTCTCCCACATTGAATCTGGAATAGGCAAAGGGAACAAAGAGGCCCAGGATAACAAAGCCGGCCAATCCATTATATTTTGTTCCCATTGCAAGTCCGCATGAAACTGCCGAAAAAATCAAAAATTTGAGCTGGAACTCTCTCTCAATCCACATAAAAAGCAATAGCAGCGATGCGGTACTAAAAAAGATGAGCCCGAGATCCACGTATACGGTAATGGAGAGTCTTATAATTATCGGAATGGAAAGAAAAAATAATGACCCAAGGAGTCCATAGATCTTCCCTAACCGTCGCCTTAGATATGCGAAGAGAATCCATGCAGTCAGCAAAGCAAAAATGAAATGGATAAACTTGGGAATGATGTCATTACCAAAATAGAGCGGGATCAAATAAAGGAGATCCAGATTCATGGGGTAATAGGAAAAAGGCACCGAAGGAATCTCATAAACGCCACCATGACTGAGATAGAGTTTGGGGACGGCCAAATGGTGCGTAAGGGCATCTTTGCTTATGGGTGGCACGGAACAAAGAAGGACAATAAGGATAATCAGCATGACAAGAGCACTCAGGAGTAGAAATTCAATGCCTAGTTTCGTGATAGGTCTTTCCAATTTTTTTGGCTCAGAGGAATTCAATCGGCTACCATTTATTACAGATCCACATGAATTGCCCTTCAATCTCAGGCAGATTACTAACGTATTAAAATCAAATAAACAAGTTGTAAAATCGGCACAGATGTAATATCAAAACCGTACCAACTTTCAAAAAGATCTTTATGACTGCTGAGGTAAATTTATGCCGCAGACATACCAATCACTCGATACTCATGATGAATTGTCTCTCTCATACTGCCGCAAAGTAGTCTTTGCCATCGTTGCCCTGGCCATATTGATCTTCACCGTCTACGGGAACTCCCTTGACTGCTCCTGGCATTTTGATGATGAAGCCAATATCACGGGCAACCCCAAAATACACCTAAAAGAGATTTCATTGCATAATATCAAAGAGGCATTGTGTTCAGGCCTTAACAAGCCAAATCATCTTTACAGGCCCGTCGCCTGTCTCAGTTTTGCCCTAAACTATTATTTTGGAGATCTCAATGTCCTTGGATACCACCTGACAAATATCTTTATTCATATTTTTTCATCTATCTTCCTATTCCTATTCATTTACCACACACTCAAGCTTCCGTTGCTAAGGGGAAGATATTCCCACAACGCCTATTTTATTGCCCTCCTTTCATCCGTTCTTTGGTCAATAAATCCGGTCCAGAATCAGGCCGTGACATACCTCGTCCAGAGAATGGCCAGCATGGCCGGCATGTTTTATATAATTAGCATGTATTGTTACCTAAAGGCCAGAACTGCGGAGGCACACTTCAGAAAAGCCACATTTTTTGCCCTTTCTTTCTTGTGCTTTGTGATGGCTTTGGGCTGCAAGGAAAATGCCGCCATGCTTCCCCTTACTATATTCCTTCTTGATTTTTTCTTATTACAGGAACATTCAAAAGAGAGGACCCGAAAAAACCTAAAGATATTCTTGATGGTCTTATCGGCGATTCTGTTTGTCGGGTTCGCCTATTTATATTCCAACGGTGGCAATATTTTTTCTTTTTTAGAAGGCTATAAAAACCGGCCATTTACATTAGGGCAAAGATTACTAACAGAGCCCAGGATTATCGTCTTTTATGCCTCACTCCTGTTTTACCCTGTTTCTACCAGGCTCAGTATTGCCCATGCCATGGAACCCTCCAGTTCCCTGTTTGACCCCATCACCACAATAATCTCCATACTCCTAATCCTTGTGATCATTGTTTTGGCCATATCCATACGCACAAGACGGCCCGTGATAGCCTTTTGCATCATTTTTTTCTTTTTAAATCATGTGATAGAGTCAACGATCTTTCCACTTGAACTCGTATTCGAGCACCGAAACTATATCCCCTCCATGTTGTTTTTCGTACCCGTTGCCATCGGGCTCTCTTCACTGTTTAATTATTACGAGACTAAGAGGTCAATGCAATATATCCTATCTGCTTTTGTCGTACTCATTCTGATAGGTCTGGGGCACTCTACGTTTTTCAGAAATTTTGCCTGGAAAAACGAAAAAACCCTCTGGATTGATGCCATTGAAAAGGCGCCAAATCTTTCTCGTCCGCACCACAACCTTGGAAGATACTATGATGACCACGGGTACCAAAAGGAAGCAATCCTGGAATATAAACAGGCACTGGAAAAAGCGGCCTACAATCAAAAGAATGAAAAGTTTGTTACCTATTACGACCTCGGTCTAATATATGGCAATTTGAAAGATCTTAATACGGCCTTAGATTATTACAAAAAGGCTGCAAGCCTAAACTCAGAGTTCCCTCCAGTATATAACAATATTGCCAGTATAATGGACAGGAAAAAGAGGCACAGAGTCGCTTATAATTATCTCACCAAGGCGATCAAACTCAATCCATACAGTAAGGAGACCAACTTCAATCTAGGATTGTATTACTTACGAAACGGGCAACCGGATAAGGCCATCTTTCATTTGAGCAAGGCGGCAAATATTGAGGGGATAAATCCCAACACCCTATTATATCTCGGGATAGCGTATAAACAAAAGGGACAACTTGGCAGGGCGGCGACATATTTTGAGAAGGCCATTAAGGCGAATCCACGAAATATTTCACCCCATCTTCATCTCGCTGAAGTATTTTACCGTGCACATGATTATAAGCGGGCAAGAGAACAGGCAGGGCAATCAGTTGACTTTATACCTAATAAGAAAGCCTTTGAGAGGATACTGCGAGATTTCTTCAAAGGGGATGAATCACGAAGATTGCACCCGGATGCAACTATCGTAATCCCATTGATGCGTGACGCATTTATTATAAAAGAAAAGAATTTAGAGGAGTGTAGTGAATTACTGAAGGAAAACGCCTTAAACTAAAACTTGCTTATTGAACCACCTGGCCCACGGACGATGAAGCTTGAATCCCCTGAAGGGTGCCATGTCGTCATATTATAGGTCTGAGAGCCCGCGTTACCAATCGTCAAATTTACATTATTAGATAGATAAAGACCATAAGTAGAGCCAATTAGGGTACCGGTTGTATTACAATAGGTAGCGTTATCAACAAAATATGCCTCCTGGGCCGTTGTGGCATTTCTCAAGTCATCCTCTGCCGCCGCGTCATAAGAGCGGGACTTGAAGGCAGCATACTGTGGAATGGCTATAGCTGCCAGGATACCGATGATCGCGATGACAATCATCAACTCAATCAGCGTAAAACCCTTTTCATCTCTCTTAGTCAATCCATTTAACATAGGAGGCCCCCGACAGAATATTAGACAAATAAGACCGGGAAGAGGCTTTGACGTCTCTTCCCGGTCGGATCTGAGTTAAATATTAGAATTTACTTACTGAACCACCTGGGCCACGCATGATATAGCTTGCATCCCCTGCTGTATTCCATGTCCTCATGACATAGGCCATGGTGCTTGTAGTACCAATAGTCAAGGACACTTTATTAGACAAATAAAGACCATAAGTCGCACCAGTCAAGGTGGCAACCGTGCCACAATACCTTGCATTATCAACAAAATAGGCCTCTTGTGACGTTGCGGCATTTCTCAAGTCGGCCTCCGCCGCAGCGTTATAGGACCTGGTCCTGTATGCAGAAAACTGCGGGATGGCAATGGCGGCCAAAATACCGATGATCGCGATGACAATCATCAACTCAATCAGTGTAAAACCCTTTTCATCTCTATTGATCAGTCTTGTAAACATTTTTACCCTCCTCGAAGCGTTTGGTTTCTGAGCATCAATTAAACCCTCGACAAAACGTGTACGTTATCACCCACCCCCTTTCATGCTGTTTATTACCATCAATAGTTTCTTGACTGTAAATCGCAATTTGAGAGTTCAGTGTTACAATTATCATGCCATAAAGCAAAAACCGGCGGCTTACTCCTGTAAATATATTTTATTACAGATAGTTATGCATTTATATTAGCATAATGCCGACAAAACACACTACATTTCCTGCACACATTCCTCACCACTTTGACAATTTTTGTCACCACTTTGACAATTTTTGTCGAAAATGCGTGTTTCAATTTTTTCAATATCTTGAAAGGTAGTATCCTTGGTAGGGACAAAATCAAGGAGTTTCGTCTGAAAAGGCCTGGAGTCCCAATTTCTCCAGTCGATATCTCAAGGATCTCGTGCTGATACCCAAAAGATCAGCGGCCCTCTGCCTTGAGCCTTGTGCTATCTCCAGGGCCTTGAGGATATAATCTCTTTCGACACGAGCCATGACGTCAGCAAGGTCAATGCCATCCGGGCCTAGATCTAGACGCCGTCTATTTTCGATGCCCGGTATTCGTCTAAAACTGGAAAGTGTCAGGCTCTCTGGTAAAACGATATTGGATGTTTCTAGGGCAACACTCCGTTCAATTATATTCTCCAGTTCCCTGACATTGCCCGGGAAGGAATATTGTCCAAGGATATCCATTGCATAGGCAGAAATCTTTCTGATGTGTTTACCAAAATCCCGAGAATACTTTTCTAGAAAGTGTTGGGCCAACAGAGGTAAGTCGCCATCCCTTTCCCTCAAAGGGGGAACGGCAATATGTATAACGTTTAGTCTGAAATAGAGGTCTTCCCTGAAATTCTTCTCTATAACCTCATCTTCAAGGTCCCTGTTGGAGGCTGATATGAATCTCACATCGACACTCTTTTCCCCAGTGCCTCCAACGGCGGTAAATGTCCTCTCCTGGATAACTCTCAAGAGCTTGACCTGAATGGCTGGAGTCAATTCACCCACCTCGTCGAGGAAAACAGTTCCCCCATCAGCCACATCGAATAGTCCCTCCTTATCCGAGCTGGCGCCCGTAAAGGCACCCTTCTTATAGCCGAATAATTCGCTTTCTATTAGAGTTTCCGGTATGCCAGCACAGTTGATAACCACGAAGGGTTTTTCTCTTCTTTGGCTCAACTGGTGAATAGCCCTTGCTACCAGTTCCTTGCCTGTTCCGCTTTCTCCGGAAACAAGGATATTCGTCTTGGTCTCTGCCACCCGTTTTATCAGATCGTAAACCTTTCTAATCTGGTGGCTCTCCCCAACAAAATAGCCAAAGTGACAACTGCTCTTCTGGCCCTCCTCCTCCCCGGGCTCAGCAGGCCTTCTGGCCTGAAGTGCCTCTTTAACAATTTTCTTGAACTCACTAATTTTAAAAGGTTTAGGGATATAGTCATAGGCTCCCTCCTTCATTGCCTCTACTGCGGTCTCGGCCGTGGCAAAGGCTGAAATTAAGACGACCATCGTATTAGGACTCACAGCCTTGGCCTTCTTCAAGACACCTATACCATCTATATCCTTCATACGTATATCTGTAATAACCAGGTCAAAGACATTCTCATTAATGATCTGACACGCCTTCTCTCCATTTTCAGCAAAGATCACATTATAGCCTTCTTGGCTCAACATAATCTCCAAAAATTCCCGCATGCTCTTCTCGTCATCAACAACCAGTATGTTAGGCACTTCTTTCCCAGACAACCTTCCCTCCGATCATTGTTAATTCATTTCTGCCCTTCAACCTCCTACCAATAAAAGGGGAATTCTTGCTTTTTGAAAGTATATCTTCTTCGCTTAGAACATACTCATATTCTGGATCAATTAATGCCAAATCCGCTTTTGCACCTTCCTCTAAGAGGCTATCTGAAATTCCAAGAATTGCGGCGGCATTGTAGGATATCTTCCTTATTGCCTCCGCCAATCCCAACGTCCCATCTCGCACCAAGTCCAGCGTCAAGGGCAAAGCGGTCTCAAGACCGATCATACCAAAGGCAGCTTTATCGAATTCCAACTCTTTTTCCAAAGAACTATGTGGCGCATGGTCCGTAGCAATCACATCAATTAAACCATTGGCCAACCCTCTTTTGATCGCGAGCACATCTTCTTTTGTTCTCAAGGGAGGATTTACCTTTGCGTTGGTATCATATCCAATAACTGCCCCGTGATCCAGGCTGAAATAGTGAGGGGCAGTCTCCGCAGTAACCTGCACCCCCATCTCCTTTGCTCTCCTTATCAATTCGACCGATCCTGCAGTGCTTACATGCGCTATGTGGACCGGAGAACCCGTCAGCTTGGCCAGGGAGATATCTCGATAGACCATGATCTCTTCACTGGCGGCAGGGATCCCAGGCAAACCAATTTTGGTTGAGACTATACCTTCATTCATAACACCAGCACCTGACAGGCTGGCATCTTCGCAATGAGATATAACTGCTAATTTATGATATCTCGCATATTCAAGCGCCCTTCTCATCACCTCGCTGTTAACCACAGGGGATCCATCGTCTGACACACCTACGGCCCCCGCCTGTTTAAGGTCACCAAACTCCGTAAGCCTTTTGCCTTTACGACCCACAGTTATGGCTGCAACAGGGTAGATTCTGCAAAGTCCGG
This sequence comes from uncultured Desulfobacteraceae bacterium, assembly GCA_964473615.1. Classification (GTDB taxonomy): domain Bacteria; phylum Desulfobacterota; class DSM-4660; order Desulfatiglandales; family Desulfatiglandaceae; genus CAYYPQ01. The sequence continues at coordinate 16,675 of CAYYPQ010000023.1, read as the reverse complement.
CCCTTTCGGCCTGTTCCAAAATAAATTCTGTAACGGATCTGCAATCGTTCGCAGGTTCGGTGTTTGGCATGCAAGCCAAGGAAGTAAAACCTCCAGCCACGCCTGCCATGCCGCCCGTAGCAATCGTCTCCTTGTATTCATGCCCGGGCTCCCTCAAATGAACGTGCATATCAATAAGGCCAGGGATAATAGTCTTATTCGATGCATTTATGATTTTCAACCTAGGGCCCTTCTCTTTAAACACACCTTGAGGCAAAATCTTGGCGATTCTGTTTTTCTCAATAATCAAATCCGCCTTTTCCACCTTCCCTTTCGCGGGATCAACGACATCGCCATCTCTAATCCACGTTATCACCCTAGGAACCTCCAATCAACAGATAGAGTATTGCCATCCGCACCGCCACTCCATTAGAGACCTGATCAAAAATAGCAGAGTAAGGAGCATCGGCGACCTCTGATGTAATTTCAACACCTCGATTAATGGGCCCAGGATGCATTACGATCACATCTTTTTTTGAACGTTTTATCACTTCCTTGGTTATGCCGAAGAAGGTGGCATATTCTCTGAGCCCCGGGAATAAAACAGCGCTTTGCCTTTCCAATTGGATCCTGAGCAATATAACCACATCTTTTCGCCTAACCGCCTCAATCGGATCATAGACCACGTCAACCCCAAAGGCCTCAATGCCCAGCGGCATCATTGTTGGCGGACCCGAGATTGTAACATTCGCACCCATCTTGGTTAATCCTATAATATCGGACCTTGCCACCCGACTATGAGAGATATCACCTATTATGGCCACATTCAGTCCCTTTATTCTTCCTTTCTTCTCCCTGATCGTGTAAAGATCAAGAAGGGCCTGTGTGGGGTGTTCATTTATCCCATCACCGGCATTAATAATCCCCGCCTTTACTTTCCCTGCCAAAAGGTGGGGGGCGCCGCTTGACGGATGCCGGAGCACAATAAGATCTGGATGCATGGCCTGAAGATTCCTGGCCGTATCAATTAGGGTCTCGCCCTTCACCATGCTGCTCCCCGAAGCAGACAGGCTAACTGTATCAGCACTGAGCCTTTTTGCTGCGACTTCAAAAGAGATTCTCGTCCTGGTGCTTGGTTCATAAAAAAAATTGACCACGTTTTTGCCCCTCAAGGTAGGAACTTTTTTGATATCCCTGGTGGAAACTTCCTTTAGGGACTCAGCCGTGTCCAATATAAGCTCAATGTCCTCAATAGACAATTGCCCTATGCCGAGCAAGTCCTTATGGTCGAATTTGCTCATGAGAAGCCCGTTGAAAAAAAAACCTCCTTACCAGTTGCCCGGCAAGGAGGTTTCGGTTGTTACTCCGACGTTCATTCATAGTCTATTTATGTACCTTGGGGCTTCGCCCCAATTGCAATGATAGAATGACATACAAATTCAATAAATGGCAAGATTCCCGATAAGTACATATAAAACTCAAAATCAGAATCTTCTCCTCCAATACTAAGCGCCCGCCTTTTCCTCTCCAGGCATCTTGCCCTTCTTCTTTTTCTGGCCCTTGCCCTCACCGGCAGGTAAAAGTTGAATGATGGAAATAGGCGCGCCATCGCCCTTTCGCATGCCCTTCTTAACAATTCTGACATACCCACCCTGCCTTTCAAGATAACGATCTTTCAATTCATCAAAGAGTTTGTGAGTTACTCCCTTGTCCTTGATATAGGCGAGGGCCTGGCGCCTAGCGTGCAGGTCACCGCGTTTGGCCAGGGTGATCATTTTTTCAGCCACGGGCCGTAGTGCTTTTACCTTTGCATCAGTGGTCTCAATCTGTTCATGTCTAAATAGGGAAGTCACAATGTTCCTCAACATGGCCTTGCGGTGGCTTGAGTTCCGTCCTAATTGCTTCCCAGCCTTTCTGTGCCTCATTTGTCTGTACCCTCGTCTTCTTCCGCTTCTTCCTCTCCCTGCGTTTCATCGCCCGGGGGGAAATTCTCAAGTTTTATTCCTAGGGAAAGTCCCATCTCTTCAAGTATGGCCTTGATCTCATTCAAAGACTTTCTTCCAAAGTTTTTGGTTTTTAGCATCTCTGACTCGCTCTTTTGAACCAGCTCACCTATGAGGGTAATATTAGCATTTTTCAGACAATTAGAAGAACGTACTGACAATTCAAGCTCTGAAACGTGTCTGAAAAGATTCTCATTCAACTTCTCTTCCTCTTCCTCCTCTTCCTCTTCAACAGGTTCTGGCTCCTCTTCAAAATTTATAAACGGGGTCATTTGTTCCTTAAGGATCTTGGCTGCAAAGGCTACAGCGTCTTCGGGAAGGACACTGCCGTCGGTCTCCACCTCGACGGTCAACTTATCATAATCAGTGACCTGGCCGACCCTAGCATTTGTCACATGATAATTGACATTTTGAATCGGCGAAAAAATTGAATCAACAGCAATAACGCCGATAGGCTGGTCCTTCAACTTATTCTTTTCTGCAGGCACATAACCCTTCCCTGTTTTAACAACCATTTCTAAATCGAGATTGGCCTCCTTGTTCAGTGTGCCTATATGCTGATCTGGGTTTAAGACCTCTACAAGGCCATGCGTATCAATATCTCCAGCCTTAACCTCGCCTTCCCCCTCTGCATTCAGATGAACTATGGCCTCGTCACCATCAACAATTTTCAACCTGACCTCTTTCAGGTTCAATATAATGTCAGTCACATCCTCCAGCACGCCCGGAATGGTACTGAATTCATGTGGTACTCCTTCAAACTTCACAGACACAATGGCAGCTCCCTGCAATGATGAAAGCAGGATGCGCCTCAACGAATTACCGATCGTAATCCCAAACCCTCGCTCAAGCGGCTCGCACACGAATCTTCCATAGCAATTCGTATAACTCTCCTGATCAATCTCAATCCGTTTGGGTTTAATTAGTTCCCGCCAGTTTTTGCTCTTTAGATCTGCCAAAAAAGCCTCCCATATCAACTTGTTATGAAAGATTTAAATAAAGCGGCACGCCAACCCTAACCCGGATAAATCGGAAAAGTGCCTAAATTGAGCTAAAGCCCGAAGTGACTGAACAAAACTTTCTGCACCTTTTGGGCACAAATTCACTTATAAGGTACTAAAAGCCGCGTTGAGTCTTATTTCGCAATGGCGTACTAGTATTTAGATTTCCAACCCTATTTTGAGTACAATTCGATGATGAGCTGTTCATTAACCGGCATTGTAAGTTCTTCCCGATTGGGAATTGCCTTCAATGTCCCCACGAATTTTTCCTTTTCCACCTCTATCCACTCTGGAACGCCTCGCCTGACAACAGTCTCAATAGCCTCCAAGATCTGTGCCACCTTGCGGCTTTTCTCCCTAACCTCAACCACATCCCCCGGCTTCACCTGATAAGAAGGTATGTTTACCCTCTTGCCATTCACTAGAAAATGGTTATGACGCACCAATTGTCTGGCCTGATTCCTCGAAGAAGCAAAGCCCATTCTATAGACGACATTGTCAAGACGAGACTCCAATAAAATCAAAAGATTGGTGCCCGATATACCCTTGAGTCGCTCAGCACGGTAATAATACCGCCTAAATTGCTTTTCTAAAACGCCATAGATTCTCTTGACCTTCTGCTTTTCCCTCAACTGCATTCTGTAGTCGGAGAATTTACCACGACGCCTCTGTCCATGTTGGCCGGGGGCATATGGTCTTCTCTCAAAGGCACACTTATCGCCGTAACACCGGTCACCTTTCAAAAAAAGCTTTAGATCCTCACGCCGGCATAATCTGCACAATGAACCTGAATATCTGGCCAAAATTTTCTCTCCTCACGAAATTGTAACTGATTATTTGTCGTTCTTGAAGTCCTCTCTGTCAAAGGCAAAAACCAGAAAAAAGAGGGCGTTTATCATACCCTTCTTCTTTTGGGTGGTCGGCACCCATTGTGAGGTATTGGAGTCACGTCTCTGATCATACTGACGGTAAATCCTTCAACCTGAAGGGCACGCAGAGCGGCCTCTCTTCCTACACCTGGACCCTTTACTCTCACTTCAGCCACTCTCATACCCTGATCCATTGCCTGCTTTATAGAATCCCGTGCAGCAAGTTGGGCCGCAAAGGGAGTACTTTTACGTGATCCCTTAAAACCTGCTCTTCCCGCACTTGACTGGGCAATAACATGACCATCGAGATCAGTAATGGTCACGATGGTATTATTAAAGGTAGATTGTATATGAACGATCCCCGTAGGTACGTTCTTTTTCTCCCTCTTGGTCTTCCCTTTTTTCTTAGTAGTTCGCGCCATTTTATTCCTTCTCTATTTTTTCCTTTTTCCCATAACAGCCCTGCGAGGGCCTTTCCTGGTTCTTGCGTTAGTGCTCGTCCTCTGGCCACGTACAGGGAGTCCTCTTCTGTGCCTTAGACCACGATACGAGCCCAAATCCATTAATCTCTTTATGTTCATGGATATCTCACGCCTAAGATCACCTTCAACTTTATATTTCGCATCAATAATCTTTCGGATTGTGCTAATTTGCTCACCTGTGATCTCATCCGATTTAATATCCCAGTCTATTCCAGCCTCTGTGAGTATCTTCTGAGATGAACTCCTGCCTATGCCATAAATGTAGGTCAGGGCAATCTCCATTCTCTTCCCTCTTGGTAAATCAACGCCACTTATTCTTGCCAATCTCAAACTCCTAATTTCTAGAGATTTACAGTATTTTTGGTAACATCTTTAGCTGCTTGAAAGCAGCCCTGGTCCCTGCTAATCACTCCTGCATACAGCCAACCTGTTACCACTCTTGCTAATATTTTGGCGAGTTGAAACAAGACATTCCAAGCACCTCTTGGAACTCACTGGGTCTCATGGGCCGAACATAACACAAAACACTTTATCGCTCGGTTCATCATCCCTGTCGCTGTTTATGGCGGGGATTTTCACAGATAACCCGAGTAACTCCCTTTCGTCTAACAATTATGCATTTATTACATATCTTTTTGACCGATGGTCTCACTTTCATAATCCAAAGCCCCTAACCCTAAAGATCTAGTTTCAAACACCTAGAATACAACCTACTTTTTACCCCGATAAACAATCCTTCCCTTGTTTAGGTCATAGGGCGATAACTCAACCACAACATCCTCCCCCGGGAGGATCTTGATAAAATGCATCCTCATTTTACCTGAAATGTGAGCCAAAACCCGATGGCCATTCTTGAGTTCGACTTTGAACATGGCATTAGGTAAAGTTTCAACAACAACTCCTTCAACTTCAATTGCTTCTTCCTTCGCCATATCCTCATTCCAAACGACCCATAAAATCTAGCACTATCCTTTTCTGAAGCCCTTTTTCATAAAGCCCTCATAGTGCCTCGTTAGCATATGTGATTCTATCTGTGTCGTGGTATCCATTGCCACACCCACTACAATCAACAATGCAGTCCCGCCAAAATAAAATGGGACGTTTAGATTGTGGATCATAATAGTAGGCAAAACGCAGACAGCGGAGACATAAATAGCCCCTGCAAATGTTATCCTCGTCAAAACCCTGTCAATATACTCAGCAGTGTTTTTGCCCGGCCTGATTCCGGGAATAAATCCGCCATATTTTTTCATATTGTCGGCCACATCCACGGGGTTAAAATGAATGGCAGTATAAAAATAACAAAAGAAGAAGATAAAAATAACATAGATCAATATATAAACTATATGTCCAGGGGCCAGAGAATTTACAATGTATTCCAGCCATGGAATTTTTTTGACGTTCAGGAAATTCGCGATTGTGGCTGGAAACATGATGATAGAGGACGCGAAAATAGGTGGAATTACGCCAGCGGTGTTGACCTTTAGAGGTAGATGTGTACTTTGTCCTCCATACATCCTGCGACCAACCACCCTCTTCGCATATTGGACGGGGATCCTTCTTTGGCCCCTTTCCACAAAAACAATCACGCCCACTACAACGATCATCAGCGCAAGAAGCAAAAGCATGAAAAAGGCCGTGATCTCACCTGTGCTCATCAGTCTGAAGGTGTTTGCAACGGCCACGGGAAACCGAGCAACAATACCTGCAAAAATGATCAGTGAAATCCCATTACCGATTCCCCGTTCGGTGATCTGTTCTCCAAGCCACATCAAAAAGACAGTGCCGGCAGTCAATGTAATTACCGTAAGGATCCTGAAGCCCCAACCTCCAGCGGGCACAACCATTGCCCCCCCCGGACTAGACATCCTTTCAAGGCCCACGGCGATACCAAAACCTTGAACTAGGCACAAAAAGACAGTCCCATAACGCGTATATTGAGTAATCTTTTTATGCCCCTGCTCACCTTCCTTCCTCAATTTTTCAAGATGCGGTACGACAACAGTAAGAAGCTCCAGAATAATCGCCGCACTGATATACGGCATGATACCAAGGGCCATCACCGACAAACGCCGAAGGGCCCCACCTGAAAACATATCAAAAAGCCCGAAGAGGGTCCCCTGCTGAGCCCCAAAAAAAGCTGACAAGGCGTCTCCGTTTACCCCTGGGGTAGGGATATGACAACCCAACCTGTAAATAGCGAGCATAAATAAGGTGAATAGAATTCTCCTCTTCAACTCCGGTATTTTGGGAATATTTTGAAAACCACCAATCAATTCAATAAGCCTCTATCTAAATAATCTCTACCTTACCGCCCGCCATCTCGATCTTTTCCTTGGCGCTCTTGCTAACTTTATGGACTTTAATAAGTACAGGATAAGAAATCTCTCCTTTTCCCAAAAGCTTAATACGATCACTCTCCCTTTTGACCAGCCTCGCATCAACCAAGGCTTTTACATCAAGGCTCGAATTTGCCCCAAATTGGCCAAGATCATTGATGTTAATAACATTATATTGTTTCCTAAATATATTACAAAAACCGCGTTTGGGTAGCCGCCTGTGAAGAGGCATCTGCCCACCCTCAAAGCCGGGACGTATACTTGCCCCCGAACGGGATTTTTGCCCTTTGTGGCCCCGGCAAGCCGTTTTTCCGTGCCCGGAGCCTGGTCCTCTCCCAACCCTCTTTCTCTTCTTCCTCGAACCCTCAGCGGGTGACAGGTCATGAATCTTCATTGGTTTTTCCCATATAGCCCTATCCAATCTTGACAAGAAAGGAGACCTTGCTAATCATCCCTCTTATGGCCGGGGTATTTTGCAGCTCCACCGTTTTGTTCAATTTTGTAAGGCCTAACCCCCTCAAAGTCTGTCCAATTTTCTTGTTCCTGCCTATTGCACTTTTAACAAGAGTCACTTTAATAGTCTGCGACATGACAAATACTCTCCTCAACACATTTGCCCAACCCTGTGGCCCCCCAGCTAGCTGAGCAACTCCTCTACTGTCTTGCCTCTACGCCTAGCAAATTCTTCAGGGCCACGCAGGGAACGTAACCCCCTTAGTGTGGCCCTTACAATATTGTGGGGATTATGGGAACCCAGACATTTTGTAAGCACGTTCTGTATCCCCGCTGCCTCCAAGACAGCACGCACCGCCCCACCGGCGATCAGACCGGTACCAGGCCTTGCGGGCTTCAACAGCACTCGCCCTGCACCCCATTTCCCAATCACCTCATGAGGTATGGTCCCCTCATAAAGAGAAACCTCTTTCATGTTTCTTTTGGCCTTTTCGATACCCTTTCTGATGGCCTCCGGGACTTCGTTGGCCTTTCCGAGCCCACTGCCAAGCGTTCCTTTGCCATCACCAACAACCACGATAGCACTAAAACTAAACCGGCGGCCTCCTTTTACTACTTTTGCCACCCTGTTGATATGCACAACCTTCTCTATTAACTGAACTTCATCTTCTTCCCTGAACAATGGCTCTCTCCCTTGCCTCAGCATTACTTCAATGGCCCATTTATGTATATAATGTGGATCTCCCTTTAAAATTCTAGACCATGCTCACGTGCGGCATCAGAAACGGCCTTCACACGACCATGATACAAGAATCCGTTCCGGTCAAAGACAACCTTCTTAATCCCGTTTTTAAGCGCCTTTTCAGCTATGGCAGAGCCCACCACGGCAGCACCAACCTTGCTCCCCCCCCCCTTCTCAATTTTTGCGCGAAGCTCCTTTGACATGGAAGAGGCCTCAGCCAGTGTCCTACCTTCAGAATCGTCTACAATTTGGGCATAAATATGCCTGGAACTTCTAAATACACATAAACGGGGCCTCTCGGAGCTGCCACGAATATTTCCACGAATCCTTTTCTTTCTTCTCTGTCTTGCCTTTACCCTGGTGACGGCACTCATACTCGCATCCTCGTAATACTCTAGCGCTTTGAAGCAAAAATATTCAGACAAGGGCTGAACTCCGCCGAGGCGGGATTTTTGGCGGGCCAAGGCACCTTCTCGGACTGACCGCAAATCCGGATTACTTTATGCCAGCCTTACCCGCCTTTCTCCTGATAATCTCGTCGGCATATTTGATCCCTTTGCCCTTATATGCCTCCGGTTTTCTCAGACTTCGTATCTTAGCAGCAGTCATCCCAAGAAGTTCCTTATCAATCCCATTTAAAATAACCCTCGTCTTTTCTATCTTGGCATCTATGCCATCAGGCAATTCAAAGTTAATGGGGTGGGAATATCCCAGGCTGAAAACTGCGGTCCTTCCCTTCATCTCTGCCCTATATCCAACACCTACAATCTCCAAGACCTTTTCAAATCCATTTGCGACACCGGTCACCATATTGGCTATCAAGACCTTGAAAAGGCCATGTAACGATCTCGACTCCCTTGTGTCATCGACAACTGAAACGACAAGCTCACTACCCTTACTATCCACTCTTATCTTGGGGTGAACTCGTCTCTTCAGCTCTCCCTTTGGCCCCTTTACTACAATGAGATCACCATCAAATTTGACCTCAACATCTTTTGGTATTGGGATGGGCCTTTTGCCTATGCGTGACATTCCAAACCTCCGGAAAATTCCCTGGCAGGCCATAAGTAAAAAAAGATTAAAAATTTCTTCATATTAGCCTCAGCCTTTACCACACCGAGCATAGGACCTCCCCTCCTGCACGCGTTCTTTTGGCATCCCTATCTGTCACAAGGCCCTTCGATGTGGAGACAATATTGATACCGTATCCATTCAACACCTTTGGGATCTCGTCATAGCCCGCATAGACCCGCCTGCTTGGTTTGCTAACTCTTTTAAGCCCCTCAATTACAGAATGCCCTTGTTCATCAAACTTCAAAAAGATCCTGATGAGCCTGTGCCGACCATCTGAAATGATCCTGAAATTTTTTATATAGCCTTCTGATTTCAATATATTGGCTATGTTTATCTTCAATTTCGAACTGGGCACATCAACCAATTCGTGGGAGGCCGTCAAGGCGTTCCTTATTCTTGTCAACATGTCTGCGATTGGATCAGTCATAGTCATATATTCTGCTCCCCATTCTCTCAAGTTGGTAACTCAGTCCATCGATTCATAAATTCGGTAACGAATTCATTTACTCAGGACTTAGTGCTGAGTGAGCATTCTATCTATTCTGATTCGCTAAAATACGTGACCGTATTTGCGAATCGAAGCACTCAGGTTCCCTTTGAAAAACACTTGGACCCCTTTTTCCCCACCTTGCTTTTGTCTACCAGCTCGATTTAACTACCCCCGGGATCTCACCTCTTGAAGCCAAAGTCCTAAAACAAATACGGCAAATGCCAAATTTTCTCAAAAAGGCCCTGCTTCGTCCACACATAGGGCATCTGTTATACTGACGCGTCGAAAACCTTGGTTTTCTCTGGGCCTTAACAATAAGTGATTTTCTTGCCAAAACAACCCCCTCTTAGTTACGGAATGGCATCCCCAAATGTCTCAATAGAAAAAGACCCTCTGCATCAGTCCTTGCCGTTGTCACAATGGAGATATTAAGGCCTTTCATTTTATCTATCTTATCGTAGTCAATCTCTGGGAAGATAATGTGTTCCTTGATTCCGATACTACAATTGGCACGCCCGTCAAAAATCTTATCAGAGAGACCTCTAAAATCCCTCACACGAGGCAGTGCCACGTTAAAAAGCTTGTCCAAAAAATCGAACATCCTGCCTCCTCGCAGGGTCACAGTGCAACCAATTGGCATCCCCTGCCGAAGCTTGAAACCTGCTATGGATCTCTTGGCCTTGGTGACAATCGCCTTTTGACCGGCGATCATCGAGAGTTCCTCAACACCAGAATCAAGTATCTTAATATTTTGTATGGCTTCTCCCAGTCCCATGTTTAAAACGACCTTCCTTATCTGCGGGACGGCCATAATACTCTTGTACCCGAATTCCTTCATCATCGCGGGTACAACTTCTGTATGGTATTTCTCCTTTAACCGAAACAACAGTACCTCCAAAATAGGCTTCGAAGCTTACAAAGATACAACTGGAATATGCCTGATCGTGTCTAAAAGAGGACACACGTCCCTGGACAGTCACTCCCTATGATTTCTATGGCCTAAAGTATTACCCCAATTGAGCCCATACTCAAGCAGGGAGCTGTCAGGGGCCAGGATTCAGGGATTAATTCCGTTTCCTGCCAACTGACAACCGGCAACTATCAATTGAGCGTTTTCGCTCAATTGGGGTGTTAGCTTCCCGGAATGATAATTTACGTCTAGCCATCAAGAGACTCGCCGCATTTCTTACAAACCCGGACCTTTGAACCATCCTCGAGAATACGTCCTCCGACTCTTGTTGGTTCAGCACACTTGTTACAAACTAGCATCACATTAGAAATATGTAACGGCCCTTCTTTTTCTATAATTCCTCCCTGTGCTGTTTGGGGACCTGGCTTTGAATGTCTCTTTACCATATTGACCTTTTCAACAATCACACGTCTTTTTTCAGAATCCACCTTCAGTACCGCACCAATCTTGCCCACTTCTTTCCCGGCAATAATAATAACCTTATCGTCCTTCTTAATTTTAGGATTTTTTTGTCGCACCATTAAGGCTCCCAGTCCCAACTCCCTTTTTTGCAAGATATCTAAAGTGTTACCTAAATCTTATAAAAACTACAGTACTTCTGGTGCCAATGAGATAATTTTCATAAAGTTCTTGGCCCTTAATTCCCTAGCCACTGGACCAAAAATTCTTGTCCCAATAGGCTCCCTCTGCTGGTTGATTAGCACCGCTGAATTGTCATCAAACCTGATGTGTGATCCATCCTCCCTGCGAACAGATTTAGCCGTCCTGACGATCACAGCCCTAAAAACATCTCCCTTTTTCACCTTGGAATTGGGCATGGCCTCTTTAATAGATACGACTATTATATCTCCAATACTGGCATATCTCCTCTTGGACCCACCCAATACCTTTATACATGAAAGCAACTTGGCCCCGGAATTGTCCGCCACCCTCAATTTTGTTTGAGCCTGTATCATCTTATCAGCCCCGATGAGCAACTACAACATCTGTTCTTTTTCTGTTTCCGCCTCAAATTTCTTAACGATTTCAATAACATGCCACCTCTTTCTCTTGCTGATAGGCTTACTTTCAATAATCTTTACCCTGTCCCCTACCTGGCAGATGTTTTTGGGATCATGGGCCATAAACTTGGCACGTTTTCTTATGTATTTTTTGTAAATTCGATGTTTGGTCAGCCATTCGACCAACACTAAAACGCTCTTGTCCATCCGGTTGCTAACAACAGTACCGATCAAATTTTTACGTAACCCATGCTCCACCGACATTGCCACCTCGCGTTATCTGCTTGCTCAGGAGATTTTGCGCTCTCTAAGCACTGTTTTTACACGTGCCAAATCTCTTTTCGTTTTAGGAATCATGGCCGTGTTACCGAGCTGTCCGGTTGCCCTCTGAAATCTCAAGTTGAAGGCCTCCTGGCTCAATTCTTTCTCCTTTTGCCTGAGCTCTTCTTCAGTCAAATCCCTCAATTCTTTTGCCCTCATACGGTTAGGCCTCTCCTGCTTACAAATCTTGTGGCTAATGGCAACTTATAGCCAGCCAAACGTAGGGCCGCCGCCGCCACTTCAGCGCCTACACCTTCTAGCTCATATAAAATCCTTCCAGGTCTAACGACTGCCACCCATCCTTCAGGCGCTCCTTTCCCTTTGCCCATCCGAGTCTCTGCGGGCTTTTTGGTAATGGGTTTGTCCGGAAACACACGAATCCATATCTTTCCGCCACGCTTTACATGCCTCGTTACCGCAACTCGCGCAGCCTCAATCTGCTGGGCAGTCACGAAGCCACATTCCAAGGCCTGCAGACCAAAATCTCCGAATTCGAGTGAGGAGCCCCGGTACGCCCTGCCTTTCATCCTGCCCTTCTGCTTTTTGCGATATTTGACCTTTTTTGGGCTCAACATAGAAACTACCTACCCTTTTCTCACCTTATCAGGCAAAATTTCACCTTTAAATATAATCACTTTGACTCCGATCACTCCATATGTTGTAAACGCCTCTGCGAATCCATAGTCTATGTCTGCCCGGATTGTATGGAGAGGGACTCTCCCTTCACGATACCATTCCCTACGAGCCATTTCGGCCCCTCCCAACCGGCCACTACAAGCTATCTTGATGCCTTGAGCTCCAAATCTAAGTGCAGTATTGACGCTCTTTTTCATGGCGCGTCTAAAAGCCACCCTTCTGACCAATTGCAAGGCCACATTCTCTGCAACTAACTGTGCCTCCACTTCTGCCTTTCTCACCTCTTGAATGTCAATAATGACCTCTCGATTGATCTCTTTTTCCAGGTCCCTTTTTAACTTTTCAATATCAGCACCCTTTTTTCCAATTACAATACCGGGTCTCGCAGTATGTACGCGAATTCGAACCTTATTGGCCGCCCTTTCAATCTCTATTCTTGCGACGCCCGCATGGAAAATTCTCTTTTTCAAGAACCTCCTAATATTGAAATCCTCAAGGACAAAATCACTGTATTCTTTTCCCGCAAACCATCTTGAATCCCAATTCCTATTGATGCCCAGCCTAAAGCCAATCGGGTGAACTTTTTGTCCCAATACACACCTCCAATTCAATCAAACAGCCAATCTAATGGCTTTATTTCTCCACCTGTTCCATGAGTTCCCTGGTTAAGTCAAATGCATTCCACCAAACTTGCACGCGTACTTCCCAACTCCTGGCCCCTTAGAGAAGATACCATACCTCAAGCTAACTCTAATCCAAGATAACAGTTAGGTGGCTGGTTCTTTTCCTTATTCGCGTCGCTCGCCCCATTGCTCGTGGCCGCCACCTTTTCAGGGTTGGGCCTTCATCGGCATATAAGCTTTTTATATAAAGAGATTCTATGTCTACAGAACCCTGCCCGGCATTTGCAACAGCAGAATTGATCAATTTTTTTAATATCCGCGCCCCCCTCTGTGGTTCGTAGGAGAGGATGTTTAATGCCTCCTCGATCCTTTTTCCCCTAACTTGATCCATGATTAAACGGATTTTCTGAGGCGAGATCCTGATATATCGTGCCTTTGCCTTTGCTTCCATCTTAACTCTTTCAACTGATCACAAAAGTTGTTTTTATTTTCTTTTACCTTTCAATTTGGATTTCTTATCCCCAGCATGCCCGTAAAAGGTCCTCGTAGGGGCGAATTCGCCCAATTTATGTCCCACCATGTCCTCAGTCACAAAAATGGGCAGGAATTTTCTTCCGTTGTGGACCGCAAAGGTCAAGCCAACAAACTCGGGAAGCACTGTAGACCTCCGTGACCATGTCTTGACGATCTTTCGATCCATTGTCTCTTTCGCAACTTGGACTTTCTTCATCAAATGCTCATCAACAAATGGTCCTTTTTTAAGCGATCTTGGCAAAGTCTCTCCCCCTTGCTTCGAGTCTGCCCCAATCATATCACTCCTAAAAGACAAGTGTCTTGCGACTGGGGGCCAATAAAATTATTTGCTTCGTCTCTTTACAATAAGCCGGTCACTCGCCTTTTTTCCCCTAGTCTTATATCCTTTAGTGGGTACACCCCAAGGGGTCACTGGATGGCGCCCACCTGAAGATTTCCCCTCACCTCCACCATGAGGGTGATCAACCGGGTTCATAGCGACCCCTCTGACACGGGGTCTCCGACCAGTCCAGCGATTGCGACCGGCCTTGCCAATAGATATATTCTCATGATCAAGATTACCAACCTGGCCAATAGTAGCCTTACACTCCTGGAGAACCATCCTTACTTCTCCTGAGGGCAGTCTAATCTGGGCGTACTTTCCTTCTTTCGCAATTAATTGAGCATAGCTTCCGGCACTTCTAGCTAACTGCCCACCGTGGCCGATGTTCAACTCAATGTTATGAATAAAAGTCCCTAATGGTATCTCCTTTAAAGAGACCGCATTTCCAACCCTGATTTCAGCACTTGTACCGGAAAATACGTGCTCTCCCACCTGGAGCTTATGAGAAGCCAATATATATCTCTTTTCTCCATCTGCATAATGTAAAAGGGCAATATTGGCAGACCGGTTTGGATCATATTCTATAGAAGCAACCCTGGCAGGCACGCCATCCTTGTCTCTTCTAAAATCAATCATTCGGTACATCCGCTTGTGACCGCCGCCCCTGTGTCGTATGGTCTTGCGACCTCTCGAATTCCTGCCGCCTGACTTTCTTAAAGGCCTTAACAGACCTTTTTCCGACCTTTCACGCGTAATCTCGTCAAAGGAAGAAAAACTCTGAAATCTTCTTCCAGGTGAGGTTGGCCTAATAGTCTTTATGCCCATCTTTTGGTATTCCTTGGTTTGCCCTATATTCCTTCAAAAAATTCCACCTTTTCTCCGGGGACCAGCTTGACCATCGCCTTCTTCCAGTCAGGTTTCTTTCCTGCATTCCTTCCCATTACACGGCGCTTTCCACGCACATTCATAATCCTTACGTCTAAAACCTTTGCCTTAAAGAGGGTCTCGACGGCGTGTTTTATTTCAATCTTATTTGAACGCTTATGTACCTTGAAGCATATTTGATTAGCCTTCTCTTTCTCCAAGGTTGCCTTCTCGGTAATGTGTGGCTCTTTGATCACTTGATAGACATCCACTACGAAATCAGCGCCTCCTCTATCTTTCCAATCGCGGATTCTTCCAAAAAAAGGTGTTCATATTTCAGGACGTCATAAACGTTAAGACCTTGATATCTTATCACCTTAACCCATGGAACATTTTTAGACGATTTCTCCAGGTTCACAAGTTTGTCTTTTGTAACAATTAGGGCCTTTTTTACTTCGAAATTATTTATAACACCGACAAAATTTTTTGTCTTGATTTGGGGCAAACTAAAATCGTTGACGACAATTAACTGATCAGATTGAACTTTGTCTGTCAGCGCCATTCGCAACGCGGCCTTTCTTACCTTTTTGTGCACCTTGTGATAATACTCGTGAGGAGTTGGCCCAAAGGTCACCCCCCCGCCTTTTCTCGTAGGAGAAGAAGCAGCGCCCGCCCTTGCACGGCCACTGCCTTTTTGCCTCCACAGCTTCCTGCCTGAAAATTTAACCTCTGAACGGGTCTTCGTAGCAGCGCTTCCAGCCCTCCTATTGTTGAGCTGGCTAACCACAACCCCATGAAGGACATCTATCTTTATGGGAACGCCAAAAATCCCGTCATTCAATTCGACTTCGGATATCTTTTCCCTCTCCAGACTATAAACATCCACAACGGTCATCTTGTCCCTCTAAGGTTTCTAATACATGTCTTAGGCTTTACTAATCTCTACTAAGCCTTCGCTGCTTCCCGGCACGGCCCCAGAAACCAGAACCACATCCATCTCCGGTCTTATGTCAACCACTCTAAGGTTTTTGATTGTGACGTGTTGACATCCCATCCTACCGGGGAGCTTCTTTCCTTTCTGAACACGTCCCGGAGTGGCGCTGCATCCAATAGAACCCGGGATCCTGTGGGAACGTGATCCATGGGTTTTCCTTCCCCCTGAAAAGCCCCATCTCTTAATGACCCCGGTAAAGCCTCTGCCTTTGCTTATGCCTCTAACATGAACCAGGTCCCCAACACTAAAGATATCAGATTTTATTTCTTGGCCAAGCTCAAAGGCATCCGGGTCATCAACATGGATTTCCTTTAGGTGGGCAAAACATCTCCCTCCCACATGCCTAAAATGCCCTTGCAAAGGCTTATTTACACGCCCATTTTTCTTAGGATTGTACCCAACTTGTATGGCATTATAGCCATCCTTCTCAGAGTTCTTTTTCTGTATCACCACGCAAGGACCTATCTTCAAAACGGTAACGGGGACACTCTTCCCTTCGTCGATAAAATACCTCATCATACCCAATTTTTTGCCAAAAAGCCTCTTTACCATCAGAATACAGCTCCGGTTAGCTAGACAGCCCTAAAAAGAATTTACAGCTTGATCTCGACATCCACACCAGCGGCCAAATCGAGCTTCATCAGCGCATCAACTGTTTGCTGTGTCGGCTCCAGGATATCCAATAAGCGCTTGTGTGTCCTTATTTCGAATTGCTCCCTGGATTTCTTATTCACATGAGGTGATCTCAGAACACAGTATTTATTAATAACAGTTGGAAGGGGAATTGGGCCAGCGATTCTCGCTCCAGTCTCCTTTGCTGTCTCCACAATTTCCATTGCTGACTGATCCAGTAATTTATGATCGTAAGCCTTGAGGCGGATCCGGATCTTTTGGTTGGTTAACATGTTCGTACCACCTATTCTAAGATTTCACTAATAACGCCGGCACCAACAGTCCTTCCCCCTTCACGAATAGCAA
>CAYYPQ010000022.1:46927-49887 GCA_964473615.1 uncultured Desulfobacteraceae bacterium | reverse complement strand
GATCCTGTCCGGTAAGCCGCATCTTTTTGATTTCATCCCATCCCCCAAGGCTCCTCATTAAACCACCCCCCACCAGTTCAGGCCGCCTTCCCATGCAAATGCCTTGTTCAACATACGACCGATACTTCTTTCGAGCATTACCGAGCCTTTTTCCACTATTCCATTATGCCTGTGTCGTTATCGTAGCGGGCGGAAAAGATGGAGGCATTCCCTGAAAAAATATTGCAACCGGTAAGAACATACTCGGCCACGTCCTTTCGCTTGAAGCTATCAAGGCTATTAAAGCTCTCAACAAAAAGAGCCTCATCTTTAATGTTGGAAAGGATTACCCAAATTTCTTCCGGCGTCATTTCGGGCATAAATTGGATAGGCCCCTTTGATAGAGGTTTTCCGACCAGGTATCTTGCCCTTTCAAGGGTCTGTTGCAATTGCTTTTGTATCGCTCCAACCTCAGCAGCAAAGTCCTCATAGGTTCGACAGACCTTTGAAATGGGACAGGAGGTTTTCTTCCCACCTACCCATATGACTATGCCCAGACATATACTGCCCTTCTCTTCATCACCCTGGTCACGAACTTCTATTACCTTGAAAACATCCGTCATAAAACCTCCATCATCACATGCTGTCCCCTACCTTGGCCCCTACCCCTGGGGAAGGAAATATCAGAGACGGCCGAATTCATATTTGAATTTCACAATCTTTAATCAATCTATGCGCCTTCTGCTTCAAGTCAAGGGCAAAGGGATCTCCCCGCATTAAGCCCTTTTCCACTTCTGCCAGGGAATCATAAAAGATATCCCAAGCCCTCTTTTCCCTCAAGTACTTTTGTTTAAGGACATCTGTGTCCTCCACCAGCTCATCGATGGTCTTACTGAGGCGTATTATACCTGTATCCAGTAAGTCTAAACCTTCTTTGAGCTTGGCTTCTTTGAAAAATGAAGCAGCACGCAGCGCCATTCGAAGATAAACCAATGTATTGGGTATATACGAGACAAAACAACCGGTAAAGGGATCGATAGAGTGTTTAGTCTTTTTGACCGACCATGGGAGTGCCCTGGCATAATGAGAAAACAAAAGCATACGCGCGTAATCACCTACTAGCTTCCCAATTTGAGCGGATTTCATTGTTTCATCGGCAAAGTGTTCCATGTCGTGACGCATAATCAATCCATCTTTATGTACGTATCTCAAATTTCTTTCTGAACTCTGGAACAAGACAGACAACAAATAGGCCTGATCCTCTGCTCGGCCAATGAAACTGGGGGTAAATGGCCGATACCTTCTCTGGCTCTCAACAAGGATGCCACAAGTACCTCCGGTTACATGGAAACGCTGGATACACCGGTCCCGACCGTTCAAAATCTTATCTGTATAACGGGTCATCATTTCTGCCTCTGTGGAAATGGCCTGGGGAAGGCGGCTGAAAAAGATCCATTCATCACCTTTGATATCCTCATCTGGATATCCAGTATCGGGTGTGAACAGGGAACGGGTTATGTCCTTTTGGTTTACCAGTGCCCCCGCTATCATCCCCAACTCAACCGCATTCCCATCCTCATCGATACCTTCCGCCCCCCACAGGGGTGTCTTGAAATGACCCAACGCTGACTTACCACTTTCCAGAATAAGCTCTTCCTGTGGAAAAACCTGGTCCAGGTCTATCTTAAAGGTGGCCCTGATACGGCTGTCCAGGAGAACGTGCCAGAAGACAGAAATTGCCTTCAAAAAACTATAGTGCCGGCCATATTCACCATCTACGCCAATAATCTCATAGAGCAAGTTATCGTCTTCCTCGCCAAAATAGTGTTTGGCGGCCGGCGCAATGATTTCTCTAACAACCCTGGAGGAGTCCATTTCGCTCATGGCAAATAAGCGAAGATTCTTTATGGCCCTGGCCTCCTTTACTATTCCCTCAAGGTAGGGCTTGGCGATCTCGCGCAGTCCTTCATGGGTCACAGAGATGGAAAGTACGCATGGGACTCTTACATTCTTTTTTGCTGTTCCACGCCTTTTCTCAAACTCTATGGCCTGGTCCAGGCCCCTCAATCCATATAGGGCCTCATTTTTCTCCAGCTCCACCCCCGTATGAATAGGATGGTCATACCAGTAGGCCTGATCTTCTTTCTCAATCTTTCTTGTCTCGTCTTTCAGCTCAATCGACAAGTGCAAGTCGTTAATATGCATCGAAGGTGAAGGGAGGGTCAACAGGACGTTTGACGTAAACAAGACCTCAGTCGCCGGATCGCGGATAGGGTCGGAATTCAACCGATTAATTTTTATTGTTCTCTTTCTACGAACTGACTCAATGTGTTTTTTCCTGTCCTTGAAAAGCGAGACACCCTCAGGGAAAAAGACTCTCCACATGTTATTGATGGTCTCAATGTGATCTAAGAAATTACGCGAATCTCCAAGCCAAAGACATAGCCGGTCCAATGCCTCCCTGAAGTCTAGGTCATCGGCGCACCTATGCTCAATCTCGGCTTTTATAAGGCTTAGGCCTTTATTATAGAAACCCGCCGCACGCTTCCAAGATGGCTGCTTTTCTAACTCGTTTATGAAATGTTCAGCCTGTGAATGAAGGGGATGAGATTTGCCGCACAAAGAAATCAGGAATGCCGCGTTCAAATTTCTTAGCGTGGAATCGGGAGTGGTTTGGTTGGGATGGAATTGATCGCTGATATCAATGCCTGTAAGGGGGCCATTTGCTTCATTTGCGCACACCAGGCGGGATATAACTGTCTCAAGCTTGTGTCTCATAAGTTAATTGCATAAATGAGGCTTTTCTTTTCTACTTCCCTCCAGGAAACACTATCATCCAGAGTCCCAGCATCACGAAAAGTATTCCTGCCCCAATCTTGAGGTAGTTTCCTGGAACCAGCCTGCTTACGGCAGACCCAACAATTACGGCCAGCAAAGAAGTTAGCACAAGTGCGCCCGCAGACCCAAGAAAAACGGCCAGC
>CAYYPQ010000022.1:0-46827 GCA_964473615.1 uncultured Desulfobacteraceae bacterium | reverse complement strand
GCCATAATGTGGACCCCGGCACACATCTTTTCTTCACGAATCCGTTTGATCATTCGGCCGGCTATCTCTATCCCCTTTGCCAGGGCACTGCCTTTGGGGGCGGAGGCCATCTCGTCAATCAGGTCTTGTGGCACGTTTACACCCGCCACATTCTTGTTCATAAAGCGGGCCATTGGAGCGGATGTCAGCAAGATAATGCCCGCAAGGATCTTAACAGGGAATTGCCCTGCATATTCCATAAATTTTTTGAAGTTGTCCAGGTCGTACACGGCCTGGGTCTGGAAGAATTCGGCACCGGCCCCTATCTTTTTTTCAAACTTGATTAGCTGGGGTTCAAGAGGGTTCGCCTCAGGCGTAACAATGGCACCCGCACAAAAGGAGACCCCGCCATCCAGATCGCTGCCGCCAAGATCCTTTCCCTTCTCCATCCTTCTGACGGTCATCAGTAATTGACTGGATTCCAGGTCAAAAACCCCTTTGGCCTCTTTATGGTCACCCAGAACAATAGAATCGCCCGTCAGGCAGAGGACATTATTGATACCCCTGCTGGCAGCAAACAGGAGATCGGCCTGAAGGGCCATCCTGTTTCGGTCCCTACAGGTCATTTGCAAAATTGGTTCCCCTCCCATCTCTTTGACTAGGAGTGCCCCGCCCAAAGACGGGAACCGCATGACCGAACTTTGATGATCAGTCACATTCATACCATCCACCTTATCTTTCAAAAGCTCAATATGGTGGGCCATTTTCTCAAGGTTCGTGCCCTTGGGAGGAGCTACCTCAGAGGTAACAACAAACTTGCCTGACTCCAAGGCCTTTTTAAATGAGGATACCATATGAGACCTCTCACATTAAGGGTTGAGGGCCAGGTTAAATTTACCAGGAGACGGTTCCCCTTGGTGGTTCCTAGGCCTCTGAAATTTTCTCATGAGATCCAGCCTGTCCAATTCTTTCAAACGGTTATATATCAATGTCCATGCACAGTCTTTGGCCGAGTCTATTTCGCACTTTCCGTTATTTGTTCCCCCACATGGTCCGTTTACCAGTCCCTTATGGCATGAGGTGACCGGACAAATACCACCGGTTTCGCCTAGGATACATGTTCCGCACTGCGTGCATATTTCATCAAATTGACCTAACCCGGTCTCCTTTCCAATAAACAGCGTATCCAGGGCGGGAACGACCATCTTTTTCGTCTGCCTGGCAATTGTTTGGACTCCAAACGCACACGTCATAATCAGAAGGACATCCGATTGCTCAATCCGATCATTGTATTCATCCACGGCCTCCGCAGTCATATTATCGCACGCCACGGGCAGAATAACATTTCCGGTGATAAGCTTTCCCCTTTTAGAGAGCGTTTCACTCATGGCCTCCACTTCGGGCTGTCCCCCTGTATGGGTCAGGGTAACACATGTCCCACAACCGATGATAAAGACCCTTCCCAAACCATCCAGGAGTTTATCTACCTCCTCCACAGGCTTCTGCCTTGTAATGGATCTAATCATTTTTGACTCCTATTTCTCCTCCAGATCACATCTCAGACACCTCATTGCCTCCAGATGTGCCTGCTCTTCGGTAAACCCCTTTTCCACCTCACGGAAGTCCTTTGCCCTCTTATCCGGGCTCTCAAGTTCTGTTCGAATCCTCGGCCGCTCTTCAGCAGCCTCATCCTCTAGGGCGAGGCCAATATCCACTTTCATATCGGTCTTCTCGTCTAACATCTCTATGCGGCCGGTATCACCCTTAAGAAATTTTTCAATGGCAACAGCGGCCCTCCTCCCAGATGCAATGGCCCTGATCACAAAGGTCGGGCCTGTAGTAAAATCCCCTCCGGCAAATACACCTGGGATATTTGTAGACAGGGTGTTTTCATCTACAATCAGGGCTCCCCATAGGGCCCGTTCCAGTTGGCTGTCTTTGGACAAGAAGGAAGTATCAGGGGCCTGGCCAATAGAAATGATTATGTTATCTGCCTCCACTATCTGAGTAGATCTCTCTTCAAATACCGGGTTAAAACGCCCTTCTTCATCAAAGACAGACAGGCATTGGACAAACTCAAGGCCGCCAACCCTGCCGTCACGCTGTATTATCCGCACTGTGCCCCATGAAGGGTTGATTACTATGCCCTCATCAATTGCTTCACTAACCTCTTTTTCCCACGCGGGCATTTCGTCTCTGGGTTCCAGACAAAATAGCTGGACGTCCTGTGCCCCGACCCTCAAGGCGGTCCTGGCCACGTCAATCGCCACGTTACCTCCCCCTATGACCACTACCCTCCCCTTTAAACCGGCGGCCTTGCCCTTTTTGACATCCGCCAAAAAGGCCAGACCATAGTAGAGGCCTTTAAGGCCCTCTTCTTCTCCAGGAACCCCTATCCGTTTGCTGGCCTGCGCACCAGCGGCAATAAACACGGCACTATACCCTTCGGCCATGAGATCATTGACCGTGTGCCTGGCATCAATGGGAGAATTATATTGGATATCTACTCCGCAGGTTTCAATATATTCGATTTCTTCATCAATGACCTCGCGCGGGAGACGAAACTCAGGAACCGCAATTCCGAGCATTCCACCGGGGATCCCCTGTGCCTCAAAAACGGTTACCTTATATCCTGACTTTGCGAGGAAATATGCGCAGGTGAGACCCGCCGGGCCAGCTCCTACCACCGCAATCTTGTATGCCTTGGTCACCGGAAATGGTTTCTTGGCCCGGCCGATATGCTCAAAATACCAATCCGAGGCAAAACGTTTGAGTGATCTTATTGCAACGGGTTCGTCCAACTCACCACGACGGCACTTAAATTCACATGGGTGGATACAGATCCGGCCGCACACGGCAGGAAAGGGATTCCTTTCCCTGATAATATCCACAGCATTCTCATATCTTCCGGCGGCAATAGCCGCCACGTAATTCGGGACATCAATGCCGGCTGGACATGCATGCTGACACGCGGAGATGACCATGGAATCACATGTGGCGCCTGCACAACGTTGTTCCAATATATGATCTTCATATTCCTTGGAGAAATACTTCAGGGTTGAAAGGGCAGGTTTGGCACACGTCTGGCCTAGACCGCAGAGGGATGAGTCCGTGATTGTCTCCCCCAGACTCTTGATGGTATCTATATCTTGGAGCCGACCCTCCCCACGGGTAATTCTGGTCAAGATCTCTAGAAGTTGAGTGGTGCCCAGACGACAGGGTGCACATTTCCCGCAGGACTCAGACTGGGTAAAACTCAAAAAGAAACGGGCGATCTCCACCATACAATTGTTTTCATCCATTACCACCATGCCACCGGATCCCATGATAGCGCCTATGCGCTGAAGGGTGTCATAATCGATGGGGAGATTCAGATGCTGTGAGGGGACGCAACCGCCGGAAGGACCCCCCATCTGTACCGCCTTGAACTTTCTTCCCTTAGGGATACCGCCCCCGATATCAAAGATAATATCCTTAATGGAAACGCCGATAGGCACCTCGACCAGGCCGGTGTTGTTTACCTTGCCTGCGAGGGAAAAGATCTTTGTTCCCCGGCTTTTCTCTGTTCCCACCTGGCCATACCAGTCGGCGCCATTTTTTATAATAAGGGGGATATTTGCCCAGGTCTCTACGTTATTGATATTGGTGGGCCTGCCGTCCAATCCTGACTGGGCAGGAAATGGTGGTCTTGCCCTGGGCATACCCCTCTTTCCTTCGATGGAAGCCATAAGGGCGGTTTCCTCTCCGCATACGAAGGCGCCGGCGCCCATTTTCAGCGAGAGATCAAAGTTAAACCCTTGTCCCAAAATATTCTCACCCAAGAACCCCAATTCCTTCATCTGTTCCAGGGCAATGCTCAGATGTTCCACTGCAATGGGATACTCCTCCCGCACATATATGAACCCGTATTCTGCCCCCATGGCGTATGCACCGATTAGCATCCCCTCCAGGACGGCATGTGGGTCACCCTCCAGGATGGCCCGATCCATAAAGGCCCCGGGATCACCCTCATCTGCATTGCATATAATATACTTGGGATGTCCTTCGGCCTTTTGGACAAAACTCCATTTGAGTCCCGTCAGAAAACCGGCGCCGCCTCGACCCCTCAGTTTGGCACTGCTGACCTCCTCAACAACTCCTTCTGGGGTCATCTTGGACAGGGCCTTAACAATGCCCTGATAACCCCCTGCTGCTATATAATGTCTTATCTTGGTGGGATCTATCCGGCCACAATTCGCAAGTACCCGCCTTACCTGTTTCTTATAAAAAGGAATTTGATTCCGGTAAAAGAGAGGGTTGCCCGTCTTTGGGTCTTTGTAGGCAAGGCGATCGATAAGCTGGCCGTTTTTTATAGTCATGTCCACGATCTGGGCGGCATCTTCCGGATCTACCTCTTGATATTGAATACCCAGTGGCTCAACAGCAATAACCGGGGCCTTGGCGCAAAAGCCATGACATCCCGTACCACGCACCTCTACTTGATCCGAAAGACCTTGGCGTTTTACTTCATCACTGACGGCCTCCTTCACCTCGGCCGATCCATAGGCCCTGCAACCGGTCATACAGACCTGGACAACGGTCTTAGGCCGATCCATTTCCGCCAACACCTTATTCCTGAACCATTCCAACTCCCCAATGGATCTGACTCTTTTCATGTCCTTTGACGATTCTCCTATTTTCGGTACTGTTCCAGTACGCTGGCGACCTTGGCAGGCGAAAGCCTGCCAAAATAGGTCCTGTTGACCATCATGGTGGGGGCCAAAAAACACGCGCCAAGACAGGCCACGGTCTCGAGCGTAAACCGATAATCCTTATCTGTTTCGCCCTCATTGAGCCCCAATTCCTTTTTCATTAATCGCAGTATGCTCCTGCCACCCTTTACATGGCACGCGGTACCACGACATACCCTGACCACGTACTTCCCTTTGGGCTCCAGAGTGAATCCTGCGTAAAAGGTGATCACTCCCTGAACCTGGCTGGGAAAAATTTTAAGGGCCTCGGCTATCGGCGCAATAGATCCCGGAGGGATATAGCCAAAGGTCTCTTGTATCTCCTGTAGTAATGGAATCAGACCCCACTTCTTGGACCGATGTTTTTCTATCAGCGCATACAGATTTTCCCAGTCGATTTCTTTAGGTTTCATCCGTGTTGTCCTTTTGGGCTGCCTGGGTTTTCGTCATCACCTCATAAGGGAATAATCCTTGCCCTGCATTCCTTCCAGCCGGGTGAATCGGGTATTCCGAGCTGGGACAAATCCAATAGCTGCAATACATCATTCCCATCACAAGCGGTCGGCAAAAAGACCAGCCCAGGCCTTAATCCCCTTTCCATCTTGATCTCCCTAATGACAGACCCATAGAGAGATTGCACCTGAACTGTGTCACCATCTGTCAAATTCAAGGTTGCCGCATCCTCAGGAGAAATCGTCAACTCACCCTTCAGACCCAGATTCCGGATGCGTTCGGAATGGCTCGTGCGGGTGCCGGCACCCAGATGATAACGAAGGGATACCAAAATGGCCCTAAAAGTATATTCATTATCATCGACTTCGTCTTCAATTGGTACGACAGGCGAAAAAGGTATCAAGGCCCCCTGCCCATCCGAGTTAAAGAGCCTTTTGTCCTTCTCTTCCCTTATCCAGGTTACTCCTCCAGTACTGTCTAGCCCCGCATACATCGGGATGGATTGGGCAATTTCAGTCCTTACCTTTTCCAATTTTCCATAAAGTCTCGGATACCCCATCTGTTTGCCCAGCAAGTCGAGGATTTCCCAGTCTGCTTTGGCGTTTTTAGGCGGAGGCACAACAGACTTGAAACTTTGTATCCGCCCTTCCATATTGGTAAAAGAACCGTCCTTTTCACAAAATGAGGCCCCTGGCAAAACCACGTCCGCAATCTTGGCAGTTTCATTAAAAAGGATGTCCTGAACAACAAGAAACTCTAAGCGACCCAATGCCTTCAGGACTCTCTCGCCTTGCGGGAGTGCGCGAAGCGGATTTTCCCCCATGACATACATGGCCTTAAGCGTCCCCTTTTCAGCCTCCTCGATCATGCGGACCATGTTGAGCCCCTGGTCGGGTGAGATCTTGACACCCCATACCCTTTCCCAATGGTGTCTTGCCAGATCCCTGTTCAAAGCCATCCGGCCAGGAAGTTCTCCGGGCACCGCTCCCATATCCCATGCACCTACCTGGTTGTTCTCCTTTGTAATGGCATAAAACGATCCACCGTCATGCCCTAAACTTCCCGTCATTAAAGAGAGGTTAAGGAGGGATTCCATGGATAGCATACCGTGCCTTTGTAGCAATATCCCATTCCCAACCAAGAACGTAATCTTCTTGCCCTCCAGCAAATCACACGTATCTTCCATAGTCTTCATATCCACACCGGTCAAACGGCAAATCCGCTCAAGATCAAGGCCTAAGATACCATCACGATAGAGAACGAAGTCTTCTGTGTACGATTCTATGAAAGAGTCATCCTGAGCATCCTTCCTGCACAGTAATGCTGCAAGGCCATTGATCAGTTCATGATCTGTGTGGGGGACAGGACTCAACCAGAGAGTGGAAAACACGACCATCTCAGTTTTTCTCGGATCAACTATTACTATAGGAGTTCCTTTCACCGCAGCTCTCTTGAGATAATAACTCGCGACAGGAACGGATTGACTGGGATCAGCGCCCACCATGAAAATAGCTTCGGCCGTCTCAAGGCCTTCCAAGGGATTAACCCGACACCCTCCGCCGGTCCTCTGATCGAGCACCCCTAGAGCAGATCTCCCGTTCAAAAATCCACCGTTGTCCACATTGTTCGTGCCCAAAAGGACCCTGGCCATCTTTTGAAATATGTAATTCTCCTCATTTGTGCATTTAGAGGATCCCAGGAGGCCCACACTTTGAGGTCCATACTCCTTTTTAATATTAATGAGCCGATCGGCAACGACCGCCAATGCCTTATCCCAAGGCACGGACGCCAATTCACCATCCACGCGAAGCAACGGATCTGTTAATCTGTCTTTCACATTAAGAAAATCATGGGCAAAATGCCCCCGGACGCAAAGGGTGGAGCCATTTACGGAATTCTTGATGTGCGAAGGATTGGTCTCAATGATCCGATCATTGGCCACGCCCATATTTAATGAGCATCCCACTCCACAAAAACCGCATATTGAGACAGACTCACGCTCTGGAGTTCCAACATAATGGGTATTCTTTGGGGCCAAGGCCCCGGTTGGGCAGATAGAAACACAGGTCCCACAAAAGGTACAATTGGAAGTTTCCAACCCCAGGTCATGGAGGGTTGCCGGACGGGAATTGAATCCCCTAAGGTTGTAATCTATTGCCCCTACCACGACCAGCTCATGGTCTGCCCGTATGCACTTCCCACAAAGGATACATTTGCTCAGGTCCCTGATGATAAAAGGATTCGCCTGCTCCAGAGTCCTATAGTTTGGCATGGGATAAAGGTCTGTTTCGCCCAGACCCAGTTGAGCCGCAATCTGCCTGAGCCGGCAACGATTACCTTTGCTGCATACGATACATGACTCCGGGTGTTCCGCCATCATAAGGCGAACAATATTGATCCTATGCCTCTTTATGCGGGGGGTATTTGTGAGGATAAGCATGTTCGGGGCGACCGGGGTGACACATGAGGCCAAAATGCGCCCGCTCTTTTCATCTTCCACCATGCAGAGACGGCAGGAACCAAAGGGTTTTAGATCAGGATGATAGCAGAGATTTGGTATCTTTATTCCGCGCAGTTCGGCTGCATCAAAAATGCTGGTCTCCGGAGGGCAATTGATCTTTTGACCGTCAATAGTCAGGGTAATCTCTTCCAAGTGGATAGCTCCCTATTATCTGAGTTTGGCTGCATCGAGGTAATGTCTAAGCCTTTCTTCACCCCCTATAGTAATAATGTGCACGCCCTGGCAAAGATCCTTAAGTCCCTTCATTATATCTGCAAATAGCTCAATGCTCGCCCTTTGTTTGTCAGGGGCACCTGCAAGTTTTTTGATCATCCAGTCCGGCACCAGTCCTGGTTTGAAATGTCGGTTTAGGAACTGGGCCATGCCTGCCGTTCTCAAGATCATCACCTCTGCAATGACTGGAACACCAAACGTCCGGGCCTGCTTCATGAATTTTTCAAACATAGCCACGTCAAAGACGGGTGTTGTCAAGAAATAGCCCGCACCGATATTCGTCATTTCCTCCATTTCTTTCATTTCCAGTTCTGGCACGTTTTTTCCCCACCCAGACTCAATACCCGAGCCCAGTACAAATTGGGCCTTTGATGGTAGTTCCTTACCATCAATTGTCTGGCCTTCACGCATATGTTCCAATACCGAGGATAATTTGGCTGAATCTACATGAAAAAACATCATCTCCTGCAGACTGTCCCCTGTAATCCGATAATCTTCTGTAAATACCAGTAGATTTTCAACGCCGGTCTCATTGGCCAGGAGGAGATCCTTTTGCAATTGTGGCCTGCTCTTGTCCCGAGTTGTTGTCTGATAAATGGCCTCGAACCTGTTCCGTTTCAGGAGGTCACAGACCTTGATACTGTCACCTACGACGCCTTCAATTTCGAGTTCAGGTACAGTGATGCCGTCCAGTCGTCCTCGTACAAGATTCAGACGCTTGATTAGTCCTTGTGGCTCCTCGTCAATGGGTGTCTGAACCTCAGAGGTGACAACAAATCTCTTCTTCTCCAGCGCCTCTTTAAGTTTCATTTACGCCTCCTTCCAAACAAAAAACCTCTCTAAAATCGAAAATTGGTAAAAAATCAGATAAGCCCAAGTAACCGCGCTACTTCTTCCTTTAGCTGGGGCAAGGGCAAAGGCTTGGAAAAACAAACATCTGCACCATAGTCCTTCATCTTTTTAAATTTTTCTTCATCTAGATATGCCGACAACACAATAATTTTGGTGTCTCTGGTGTCCTCATCGCTCTTAATCTTTTTGCAAACGTCATAACCCTTAATATCCGGCATCATGATGTCAAGTATCATTAGATGGGGCCTGAAGTGATTGACCTGCAACCCCGCCTCAAAGCCATCAGAGGCGGAAATCACCTCATAGTCATACTCATCCTCCTCCAGTGCCTGTACAATTGTTTCAACAATTATTGGATCATCGTCCACCACGAGAATCCTCTTTCGTCCTTCCAATTCTTCCTCCTGTGGAATGGGAATCCCCTGTTTTCTCATAAAATCTTCAAGGTCTGATTTTTTTATGCGTCGATGACCCCCTACGGTCTTATAGGCCTGGATATGGCCCGACTCAATCCAGTTGATTATGGTCTTTGACGACACGTTACAGTATTTACTCGCCTTAAAAACGGTCAGTACATCGTCCATTGTATGCGCCCTCCGGCTTTTCGCTTCTTTTCTGTTTTTACAATTATTATATTTATTATAGTTTGTCAAGAAAAAAATAGGGTTCGCTGTTTTTTTGCCCCTTTGTTTCTTGCTAAAGGCTAATGCTAATGGGTCAAAAAATAGCCCAATTTGCAATATCCATAAATATGTAAATAACTATATTTATGTAGATTATTATATTTAGTAAAAAATCCGGGGCCAGAGGGCCCGGCTTTGGCTTGCCCCCAGAGGGGGCTTGTTTACCCGCATATCTCCAGAGTGACTAAAGTGATCTAAAATGTCTAAAGTGCCTAAGGTTAAGGAATTTTATGTCATTTTACTGAATAGAAGAGCGAAGCTCTGCATTAATCCCGCCCGGGGCGGGACTCACTTTAGGTCACTTCGGGCTTTAGTTCACTTCATGACCTTGATTTCTGGTACGGCATAGCCTAATCTCTCTGAGTCCAGCATGGCGGGAGTTTCCCAATTAACAATGAACGGTTTGGCGCTCATCCTCATGCGGGATAGAGAAGCCAAAATGATGTAATCACATAGGCAGGATAGAAAAATGGGGAGATCAGTCTCCTGAGATGATTTCAGCGGGTTCTTCCTCACAAATTTCTTCATGGGCAGGAAGAATAATCGTGAAGGCTGCGCCTGAATCTTGGTCACTTTTTACCCTAATATCACCTCCGTGGTCTTTTATGAACCCGTAACAAACAGATAGGCCAAGGCCGACATCCTTTACGCCATCCTTGGTGGTAAAAAAGGCATCAAAAACCTTATTTAAATCCTCTTTTTTTATACCAACCCCTGTATCTGATATCTCAATATGAATATTATTCCCTTCTGCCTTAGTTCTCACGCTTAGGGTGCCACCATTAGGCATAGCATCCATCGCATTGGAAATCATATTCAAGAAAACCTGACGTAACTGGTTTTTGGACGCATAGACCTTTGTTAGGCCGTCTGCAAAAGAGGAATGTATCTTGATGCTGTGCTCCCGCAATTGCTTTTCATGCAAGAGGAGGATTTCATCAAGGATAGTATTGATATCTGCGGGTTGTCTTTCTTCCTCATCAGGTTTGGAAAAGGAGAGCATCTTCCGAAGCATTTCTGCGAGCCTTACGGTCTCAGAAAGCGACATCTCTAATATCTTCCTTCTCTTGCTCTGGGGTGAGATCTCTGTCTTCATCAATTCCAAGGTGTTCATGATCCCGTAAAGGGGATTATTCAGCTCATGGGCAATCTGTGAGGTCAGCCGACCCATGGCTGCAAGCTTTTCAGATTGCAACAACTGTTCCTGTGTCTTCCTTAGCTTACGCTCCATTTCCAGCCTGTCCTTGAGATCCACCACTATACCCACTGATGCAACCTCTTTTCCATTTGCGTCGTAGATAATGGCTGAAGAGAGATTTCCCTCAATTATTTCGCCATCCTGTTTCACATAGACCATGGGGTAAGATCTTAATTTCCCCACTCCACCATAATTAGGACTTCTCATCATCTGCATTACCTTTCTGGCCGTTCCCTCTGGATAGATTTTCTCTATATTCATCTTGCCAATAACATCCTCTGCCTTATAGCCAAGGGTCTCCTCGGCCGATCGGTTCCATATAATAATATTTCCTTTGAGATCGGTCGCAATGATGGCGTTGGGGGAACTCTGGATAATCTTGTTCAAAAAGTCGTGTGCCTCTTTTAGCTCCTTCTCCATGCGTTTTCTATGCGATTGATCCATATTGATCCCCTCATATCCCAACACATTCCCGTCCTGATCATACCGGACGTGGCCTGTAAGTAAAACCGATATGGGGGATCCATCTTTGCGCCTAAAATCAACTTCGTAGTCAATCACCCTCCCATCGCGTTCAATCATTTCCTGGAACTTTCTGCGGTCTTCAGGTCTCAGATACAGATCTTTTGTAATATCAATCCCCAGGAATTGTTCCTTGCTTTCATATCCAAGCATATCCAGAAGGGCACGATTGGCGTTTAAAAATTTTCCTTCCTTGCTGCTGATATACACGCCGCACCCGGCATGTTCGAACAACCTCCTATAGTCTTCCTCCATCCGTTTTCTCTGAGATTGATCCACAATTATCCCTTCATATCCCAGCAGCTTTCCGTCCTGATCGTAACGCAGGTGGCTCGTCAGCAAAACCGGTATGGCCTTCCCATCCTTGCGTTTAAAATTCACTTCGTAGTCAATCACACGCCCATCGCGTTCAATCATTTCCTGGAACTTTCGACGGTCCTCAGGCCTCAGATACAGATCTTTTGTAATATCAATCCCCAGGAATTCTTCCTTGCTTCCATATCCCAGCATATCCAGAAGGGCACGATTGGCGTTTAAAAATTTTCCCTCCTTGCTGCTGATATACACGCCGCATCCCACATGATCGAACAACATTTTGTATTCTTCCTCAGAGACCTTGAGCCTCTCTTCACTCCTCTTTCTCTGTGTGATATTACGATATATGCTCAACTTCGAGACAGTCCCATCTTCATTCCTAAGAGGAAACTCAATAAGATCATAGGACTTGTCTACGGGTGGAATGTGCAACTCCCAGTGGAGTGTCCCCCCTTCGAATACCTCGGCCGACCTGCACCACGGGCATATGTCATCGCGGCCACCTATTACCTGATAGCATTTCTTCCCAATGCCTTCTCCAAAATCATTAATCATTGCCTGGTTCATGAATTCAACGGTGTAATCGTCTCTGACGATATAAATACCGTCTTTCATGGCTTCAAGAATAGAGGTCAGCCTCTGGCCCTCATTATCCATCATGGAAATTACCTCCCATCAGAAATGTCTGATTGTGTAATATTTTATCTGTTTGAAAACACCGTAAGAGCGGTGATGTCTTTTCTCGGTTCCCTCCTCATTGTAGGCCCTCTGGACATTTACCTCTAATTTTATCAATTTATCTCTTCGAAAGGAAGGAGAAAGGGATATGAGAAAAAAATTGACGCCCTATCAAAGTTTTGATAGTGTTCCACCGGTTTTTTGTCTTAAGTCAAAGTGTTTTGCTAAGGGAGCCCGCTATGAAGATTAAGATGCTTGCTTTGCTCTTCGGAGGCCTTGCACTTTCCATGTCTCTTTATCCTGTGGGGCGTGGAATGGCCCAAGAAAAAAACCGGTTCCTCCCCGACAAGGCCCTTTGCGCAAAGATGTTGCGCTTTGGAAAAGAGGCCTACCAAAGGGGAAAATACCTTGATGCCAAGAAATATTTCCGTAAGGCCGTGCAGGCGGATCCTACATCTCCTGTGGCTTGGAAATATTATGACCAGGCGGTGATTTTTGCGTTGGCTGAAAAGGCAGAAAAAGACAGTGCCCTGTTATTGCCCGGGGTTTCTTCGCACCCCCCTCCTCCTCCACATAAACCCGCCCCAGCAAAAAAGAACACCGAATTTAAGATCATGGAAGATGAGGGATGTTAATCGGGTCTAAAAGGGTGCCATGAATCATACGGATGAAAAAGGCGTATTTGCGGGGATCCTCAACCGCGGGTATCATACTATCTTTTATGAAAACTGGCCTGTATGGCTTGGGGGTCTCCTAATCGGAATCACCAGCGTAATAACCTTTGCCTGGGCCAGGCCGTGGGGAGTGGCAGGCGGATTGAAGAACTGGGGAGACTGGTTTTTCAACCTGGTGGGTCTGTACGAGTATAAACCTACCTCGCCCATGGTCTCAACCAGCTCCATTTTAACCTTTGGATTGCTCTGGGGTTCATTTGGCTCTTCCCTCATGTCAAAGCAGTTTTCCATTCGCATGGCCCCGCCCCTTGAGCTTCTAAAAGGCATCGTGGGCGGGATACTAATGGGCATTGGAGCGGCCATGGCCGGGGGATGTAATGTGGGTGGCTTTTATTCCGCCATTAGTGCCCTTTCATCAAGTGGCATTGCTATGATGATAGGCCTGATTATGGGAGCCTATCTGGGCCTTCGCTACCTGTATTGGGAATTGGAACATCTACCCACAGGGTCTACTGGAGGCGACAGGACCGAGAAAAAAGAAAACCGCCTCGATTGGCTGGCTGTGGAGCCATATTTGGGGGCACTTGTCTTTGTCGCAGCCATTATTTATGCCTGGCTTTTCAGCCGGCAGGCCTACTCCAGGGTAGGCGGACTTCTTTTATGCGGTTCCGCTTTCGGGCTCATTATTCAAAGGACGCGCTTCTGTTTTGTTCGTGGCTTCCGAGATCCATTTATGACTGGCAATGGCGAGGTCACCAGGGGAATCGCGATTAGCGTGGTCATAAGCATGCTCGGTTTCGCTGCCCTGAAATGGACTGGCCTCAGGGGAGAGGGCGTGTATGTCCCCCAGGCATTCTGGTTCGGTGGTCTGGTTGGAGGCATCATCTTTGGCATTGGCATGGTCATCGCTGGGGGATGTGGAAGCGGGTCGGTTTGGCGCGCTGGTGAGGGACATGTGAAGCTGATGCTGGCAGTCATCTTTTTTGCCCTGTCCACATCATTGTTCAAGGCACTAATTCGGTCTTCAAGGGGCCTCAATGCCTTGATGGGGCAAAGAGTTTTCCTTCCGGATTATCTGACATACAAGTGGAGCATAATACTGGTGATCTTAATCATGTTCGCCTATTATTTGGCCTCCACCTGGAATGAGGAAACCGACAAATTCACTGTAGAGATGTAAGGAACACGGGTCCACGGGATCCGGCCGTGAGAAACAGGGGTTTTTTGTTGAAATGAATTCAGTGTATAAGGAGGATACTTGAGATGGTTGATGACATTACTCCAGATGAAACATTGGACTGCCGCGGGCTGAGTTGCCCGATGCCGCTCCTCAAGACAAAGAAGGCCGTGGGAAAAATGAAATCGGGGCAAATCCTTGAAATCTTAGGCACAGATCCAGGGACAAAGAATGACCTACCCTCCTTCACTAAAAGGGCTGGTCATGAATACCTGGGAGAAAAAGATGACGATGGCTTTATCAGGTTCTATATAAAGATAAAGTGAGCATAAATGATGTCTTTATGCAGCGAAGCAACGCTTTGGATAGGAGTTACGGAATGTCCAAAACCTTAGGCATACTGGTAACCACCAACAAATACCTAGATAAGATAATCAGACTAAGCAAGGCAGCCGAAAGAAAGGGCGCTGATGTCTATATTTTTTTTACTCATCTTGGAACATTGCTGACTCAAGATCCCCGCTTCCAGGAACTCGAGGGCCTGGCCAAGATGTCCTTGTGCAATGTGGGCTTTGAAAACCATGGCCTGAAGCCCCCGGTCGAGGGTATAGCCGAAAAGGACTATGCCACACAGGCCAGGAATGGCGAGATGATTGAAGAATGTGACCGATACGTGGTATTTTAGGAGTCTCTGGTAAAATGGAAAACATCAAACATGTGGCTTTTCTGATCAGAAGTAAAGAGGACCTCTGGGAAGCTTCCCGCTCTACGCTCGGGCTGGCGGTTGAAAATTTCTATGCCTATATGTTCGTCTTGGATGTTGAAGTAGAAATGAGCGATGCGTACAAAGAGAACCTCGAATGGCTGGAAGACATGGAATGTGAATATTATTCCAACAATAGGGTAAACGCGGAAAAACATGGCTTTAAATACATGAAAATTGAAGACATGGGCAAGAAACTTAGAGACATGGATCTGATTATCCCTTTCGGGGTTCGGTCATGAAGATATTGCATATAATGAAAACCCAGCCAGACAAGCAGACAAATACCCTTGTGGACATAATCTCGGAAGGTGAAGATGCCTCGGTGTTCGACCTCTATGATGAACATGCGGATTATGAAAGGCTTGTGGACCTGATATTCGACCACGATAAGGTGATTTGCTGGTGGTAAAGACGGGATAAAAGAGAAAGGCCCTCACCGGTGAGGCAAGGGCCTCTTGTGTGTAACCCTGCTTAAAACTCCTGGTCCAGATCAACTTCATCCCTTTCGTACTGGGCATCCCTCATTTCATTGGCCTTTTTGATCTCTTCCTCACTCCAAGGTTCAACCACAAGGGAGTCGGCCACCAATTCCCAGAGGTATTTTGTCTCTATGCCCAGATCGTACTCCTTGGTCAGGCTCTTCATGATCTGGTCACGGCAATTGTGACAGGGGGCAATAACCATCTTGGCCCCTGTGTCTTTTATCTGCTTGGCCTTGACACGACCATAATAGATCCTCTCCGCCTCATAAGGCATGGCCCAGGCCCCGCCTCCCGCACCACAGCAAAAGTTATTCATCCTGTTAGGATGCATTTCTACAAAATTTTCGCAACACTGCTGAGTAATCCACCTCGGCTCTTCAAAGTAACCGTGGCCAAATGCCTTTTGGCTCTTTCGTCCGTAATTACAGGGATCATGGATGGTCGTCAGCTCTTTATGTATAGACTTATCTATCTTGATCCTTCCGGTCTCAATATACTCCTTGAGAAGATCGTGAACCGAGACCACCTTGTATTTCTCAAAAACCTCTGGGAACCACGTTTGCAGACCAAGCCTGGTCGCAAAATAGGCGTGCCCTCATTCGGGTAGAAGGAGGGTCTTACACTCAAGCCGCTCCATGTGGCCCACAATTCGACCCACAAAGGTCTTCATGGCATCGTCATCCCCGGAAAATAGTCCCCAGTTGACCCCTTCCCAATTCTCCGAGGCCACGGTCCAGTCCTCTTTGGCACAATAAAAAATACGCCACCAGAACTTCATGTCATCCGGCTCACCAAAGGGCTCCTTAGAGTTTATAGTAAGAAACACATTAGCGCCTTTTTTGTCCACAGGCACATAAAATCCCGGGAATCCCTCGTCTTCGTCCATCTCCTTGGCGAGGTCGGCCAGAAGGAACAAGAAATCATCTCTGGGGATACCAAGGTTGTTCCCCCTCTCCAGGTCCATGACCACACCCTTATGGATCGGCCCGGGGACCTTGTCCCTTTCCCGTAAGGTCCTTGCCCTCCGTAACATCTTAAGAATTTCCACTCCTTGAGGGCAGGCATACTCACAGCGGCCACACAAGGTGCATACCCATGGGAACCTCGAATCTATCAATTCCTGATCCAGCCCCAAGGCGGCCATTCGAACGGCCTTTCTGGGATCTAATCCGTCTACACCTGTTACGGGGCACCCGCCCGCACAGGTGCCGCAAGTGAAGCACACGTCCGCCCATTCGGGGGCAACCCTCAGCCTGCTCTCTTTTCGATTTATTGTTATCGCCTCCATTAATTACCTCCTGTGTGTATCTCAAAATTCACACATTCCTATTTTTTTTGAACATATTTAGCCTTTTTGATCGTGAAAGTCAATCAATAAGATGTGAAAAAATTCACTCGACCGGTTTTGTGCGTAACTTCCCAGTAGCTAACCACGGCCTCATGCCAGTGGTCATCTAACAATTTTCTGTAGGACAGGGCTCAAGGGCAAAAAAGGGATGATGGCTGGGGCATTGTAGTTATAATATAGCTATAATGTAAATAAATTTGTTGCCAAACCCTGCTTTATGTTCTATAGATTAACTTCTAAAATACTTGTGTCAAACAGTTTCATAGATACCTTCCCTGCCTTTCTCTTGAATTTAAAGGAGGCGCACACATGGAGTTTGATCTGAGTGATGAATTACAGATGTTACGTGAGATGGCACGCGACTTTGCCGCAGAAAAAATTGCCCCATATGCAGATGAGTGGGACGAAAGACATTA
This sequence comes from uncultured Desulfobacteraceae bacterium, assembly GCA_964473615.1. Classification (GTDB taxonomy): domain Bacteria; phylum Desulfobacterota; class DSM-4660; order Desulfatiglandales; family Desulfatiglandaceae; genus CAYYPQ01. Next base: position 29,820 of record CAYYPQ010000022.1, on the reverse strand, counting down.
CCTGCCCTATAGCGAGGTCATAAGACCAATGGGTGAACTGGGATTCTTCGGTACGGTTATACCAGAGGAGTACGGAGGAAATAATATGGGATGGCTTGCCGCTATGATACTCACGGAAGAAATAGCGCGCGCATCCAGTTCCCTGAGGGTCCAAATAAACCTGCTGGGTCTGGGCTGTGCCTTTACTATCTTTAGATATGGATCCGAAAAAATTAAAAAGAAATATATCCCGAAACTCGTTGCCGCTGAATACCTTGGAGGCTTTGGTATTACCGAGCCGAACGCCGGTTCTGATGTAATGGCTATAAAATCTACGGCTGTCGATAAAGGCGACCACTGGCTAATAAATGGGTCTAAGACATGGATATCCAATACTACCGTCGCCGACGTGCTCATATACTATGCTTACACAGATAGGGAGGCCAGAGGAAAGGGACTCTCTGCCTTTGTGATTGAACCCAAAAACTTTAACGGCATCACTACGACCGAGCTCGACAAGATGGGATCAAGGTCATCGCCCACCGGCGAGATCTACCTGGAAAACACAAAGGTTCCCAAAGAAAATATCTTGGGAAGCCCCGGGGAAGGAGCAAAGATAGTCTTTGGATCCCTGAACCAAACGCGTCTTTCGGCCGCTGCCGGGGCAGTCGGACTCGCTCAGGCATGTCTTGATACGGTAACATCATACTGCAAGGAAAGAGAGCAATTCGGGAAACCCATAGGCCAATTTCAAATGAACCAAGACATGGTCGCCCAAATCGCTGCTGAGATCGAGGCGGCGCGTTTGATGGTTTACAAGGCCGCATGGCAAAAAGATAAGGGTCAACTGGGGAATGTCCTGGAAGTGGCCCATGCCAAATATCTGGCCGGAGAGGTTGTAGTAAGGGCCTCCCATATTGCCATGAAAATCTTGGGTGCCTATGGGTATTCTACCGAGTATCCGGTGGCCAGATATTATCGAGACGCACCGACCTATCAGATGGTCGAGGGCTCAACAAATATATGCAAGTGGATTATTGCCTTGGACCAGCTTGGGATAAGAAAGGCAAACAGGTAGCCATAGCGATACGGAGACAAAGATGAGACCCTATTTTGAAAAAATGACCCCTCTTGGGAGACGCCTGTCTGACAGTCAAAGAAAAGGCACAAGGGAAAATGTAGACCAGATAAATAAAGTGGAGCAAGAGGTTGCCAAGGCCGTTGAGGCCGTTAAAAGTGCCGGTATCCCCGCAGACGTCATCAAAAAGAGAGGCCAGATGACGGTATGGGAGCGTCTTGACTATCTAGTCGATCCCGGAACCTTCTGCCCCCTTCATACCTTGTACAACCCCCAGTTCAATGAAGAGGGGACAACGGGTGTTATCGACGGTCTAGCCAAGGTCAACGGCAAATGGGCTGTGGTTATTGGTTTTGATAACAAGGTGATGGCCGGCGCCTGGATATCTGGTCAGGCGGATAACCAGCTCAGGGTCACAGACATTGCAAAGAGACTCCACATACCTCTTGTATGGATTGTCAATTGCAGTGGCGTAAAATTGACAGAACAGCAGGAGGTCTATGCGAACCGTAGAGGAAACGGTACTACCTTCTTTCGCCATGCCGAATTAGAAAAACTTGGCGTACCCATTTTGGCCGGTATTTACGGTACGAACCCAGCTGGAGGCGGATATCAAGGCATCAGCCCGACGATCCTTATCGCCCATAAAGATGCTAATGTCGCTGTGGGTGGGGGAGGAATTGTCAGCGGAATGAGCCCCAAGGGCTATTTTGATGAAGAAGGCGCGCAGCAGCTTATTGAGGCCACACGCCGTTTCAAGCAAGTTCCTCCTGGCAGTGTTCCCATCCATTACAATGAGACAGGTTTCTTCAAAGAGGTCTATGACACAGAAGAAGATGTCCTTGACGCGTTAAAAAAATACATGGATATGATCCCGTCATATGATCCGCACTTCTTCCGTGTGGCCATACCAAAAGAACCCAAGTTTCCTTGTGAAGATATCAACCACATCATAGCCTTCAACCAAAAGAGGAGTTATGACTTTGAGGAAATACTTGCCCGCGTCTTTGACAATAGTGAACATATGGAGTTTAGACCAGGCTATGGACCAGAAGTCTATACTGGGTTGGCCAAAATCGACGGCTTTTTGGTAGGCTTCATTGGAAACCACCAAGGATTTATCGGCAAGGATTACCCGGAATACGCCCCATATCCAGGTATAGGCGGGAAACTCTACCGTCAAGGCCTTATCAAGATGAATGAATTTGTGACCCTTTGCGGCCGTGACAGGGTTCCGATAGTCTGGTTCCAGGACACGACCGGCATTGACGTGGGAGATATCGCGGAAAAGGCCGAACTCCTGGGCCTCGGCCAGTCTCTCATATACTCAATTGAACAGACCGATATACCCATGATGTGTGTCGTATTAAGAAAGGGCACCGCCGCAGCACATTATATTATGGGTGGCCCAACGGCCAACAATCACAACGCCTTCACCCTGGGAACACCGACCACGGAGATCTATGTGATGCATGGGGAGACCGCCTCGGCTGCCTCCTTTGCGAGAAGACTGGTAAAGGAAAAAGATGCAGGACGCCCCCTCGGACCCATTATTGATAAAATGAATACCCTAACAAAACAATATCATGACAACTCTCGGCCCATATACTGCGCAAACAAGGGATTTGTTGACGAGATTGTCTCGTTCCGGGACTTGAGAAGATATATCGTCGCCTTTGCGGGGTGTGTCTACCAAAACCCCATATCCATTTGCCCCCATAATCACATGATGCTCCCGAGAATCATCAAGGGTTAAACAAGTTATGCCTTTACATAAACGCCCCTGCGTTCGGCCTTGATTTTGCCCTGCTTCTTAAGCCTGTGAATAATATTTCGCAGTTTTATTTCATCAAAATTTGTCTTCATCTTTAACGTGGCCGTATCAACTCCCTTCCTTCTCCTGTTGATAATAGCCAGAACCATATTAGTTGCGTCCCCCCTTTTCATTTTTTTTGTTACTCCACCTTTTGCACGCTTAGGTGTTCGTTTCATCTTCGTGCTCTTGGCGACCGCCCTTTTTTCAAGCCTTTCCATCTTTTTTGCCAACTTTGCAGTCCTCTGTGTCAACAAATTAAGGCCCTTCAGAACTGATTGCATATCCCTTTTTACTGTGTTCATGATTTCTCCCTCCTTTGGTTATAGAATGATTAGGAAGCAAAACAACATCCTCAGAAGAGTCAACTTACAATCAAAAAAGGCCCCCATCAAGATATCTACTTTTAATAGGGGCCTTTTTCAATACACTCCAGTGTAAAGCCTTAAACGGCATCCTTCAAGGCCTTCCCAGGCACAAATTTGGGAACCCTTTTCGCCTTGATCTTGATTTCTTCACCAGTTCGTGGGTTTCTCCCCTTTCTTGCCTTTCTTTTTTCTACTTTAAACGTCCCGAAGCCAACCAACATTACCGTGTCCTTTTTTTTCAATGCCTTAGTGATGGTAGAGAAAATGCAATCAACCGCTGTCTGGGCCTCCTTTTTTGTATCGACGACTTTGGCCACTTCATTAATTATATCTCCCTTATTCATATGACTCCTCCTTTCTTCGAAATGTTAAAGCGGCAAATCATGTCTATAAAACACTAACTAATAGAATCCTTCTGCGATTTCAACAAAAAAATAAATAAAACCAAAAATATTAGTAACACCACAATTGAGCGAAAACGCTCAATTGATAGTTGTCGGTTGTCAGTTGCCCGTTGGCAGGAAACAGAATTAATCAATATTTAAGTCGTTACTGAATCTGTTCAGGCAAACCCTAACGCAAAATGCCGTCCAACTAAAACAGCTTTCGGACAAGAGTGATTACTTTTATTGATTTTGATGTTATGATAACACAGGCACCAGAAAATTTTAGTACGTATCCACTTTACTCAACCGCCTACAAAATATTGAGAAAAAGATGTTGGAGGCGTTCATTGATCAATGAGAACCGCAGAATTTCGAACAAGAAATATCGAATGTCGAAGTATTTTAACTTCTGCGGTTCGAAATTCGGTGTTCGGTGTTCGATATTCAAGTGTCTTTGCGCGTGTTGGCCTCACAAATGATATGAAATTGAGCTAACTACATAGGCAGTAAAATTTCTCAGTTCAAAAAAAGCATTTCTTTCCTTCATACGCAAAGATATTCGAAATTAACGATTTAGTGATAAGGAGCTTTTATGGTCAAAGAAGAAGGACTTGTTCAAACGGTCTTGCATGGTAGAGCCAAGGTACAAATCCAGAAAAGTTCATCCTGCCAAACCTGCGAATCTAAAGGTGCATGTGGCGTATTTTCTGATAAGGGGATGGTGATAGAGATGATCAATGAACTTGACGCAAAGGAGGGCGATATGGTTGAAATAAGCGTACCTGAAGGTTCTTTATTAAAACTTTCCCTCCTCGTCTATCTTATTCCTGTCCTGGCCCTAATAGCAGGCGCATACGCAGGAGGCCTATGGGCACAGTCTTCACACACACAATCCCCATTGGCCTCAATACTCGGCGGGGCCTTTGCCATGGCCCTTGCCTTTTACCTGCTTAAAAGGCTTGATCGGGTCGCCCAGGTCAAGAGAAAATATCAACCCCGCATGACGCGAATCCTGGTCAATGCAAATTCCCTTCAACCCGACGATAACAAATAAGGCCACACTGCAAACAACGATTTGCTTCTTTGGTGGCCTGCTCCTCTGAATAGCCCAAGGCAATCTCTGCCGAGGGATTGTTTATAAGCTCTTCCTGTGGTCTTTCCGGCATCTTCTGCCGCGGGGCCATTGAGACAGGTTCAAGTTGATCAAGGCTCAAAACCCGAGTGTGTTCTCGTATCATGTTATCCGGTGCCTCAACAGACTCATCAGACAAAAACCTGTGTATAGAACTGGCCGCCCTTCTTCCGGAACCGATTGCTTCTACCACGGCCCTATAATCGCTGGTTACCTCACCCGGTCGAAAAATTCCTATATCTTCTTGTGCAAAAGGACCTGGATAAGGACACAACGTCTCCCACTGAATCGGTTCCTTTAGCTCATTGCCCTCTTCATCTTCATCTCCGTCATTTTCCTGTTTACGAGGAATATAAATGAGCTCAGGAAAACGGCCTGCACCTGTCACCATGATATCCACCGGGATAAGTTCTCGCTCAGCATCCTCCTTTGTCTCTTCTGAAATCCGCGCGATCTCAATATAAGTAAGCTTATCACCCTCACCGATCATCCTCGTCACAGCGCTTTGAAAATGGAATCGAACCCCCGCCTTCTCGGCCTTTTCTAGCTCTTCCCTTGAGATGGAAGAGCGCTCGCGGGAGGACCGAAAGACAACTTCCACACCGGATGCCCCCTCATTGAGACAGGTCATGGCGGCCTCTAACACCACATTGCCCCCACCCAATATCATCACGCGCCTTCCGGCAGAGGGTTTCTCGCCAGCCCTCTGGTGCATAATAAAATCGACCAGGAGGTGCACACCTGGCAAAGGCTGCGATAATTCGTCATGACTTCTAAGAGAGAGGAATGTATCCCAGCCTCCGGTAGCCACGAAAATGGCATGATATCCCCCCTTGAGCAAGGACTCAATTGTAAAATCCCTGCCTAGCTTCTTATTGGTGACAGCCTCAATACCAGCATCCAGAATACCATCAATTTCCCAATCAAGCACAGCCCGTGGGAGTCTGTTCTCGGGGATACCGGCCCTCAGCAACCCCCCCAGTTGTGACGTAGACTCATAGGCCGATAAATCATGACCCATGCGATTCAGGAGATATGCAGAGGTCAGGCCCTCTGCTCCTCCCCCAATTACTGCAACACGCTTCCCGGTTTCAGGGGCCCTTGGCACATGAGTTCGCTTGCCCGAACTCATTTCGTAATCGGCCGCAAAGCGCTTAAGATGATTGATTGCTACAGGTTCATCTACCAAGTTTCGCCTACATTCGTATTCACAGGGATGTACGCAAATACGGCCGCACACGGAGGGAAAGGGATTTGTCTCTTTAATAATGCGAACTGCCCCAAGATAGTCTCCGTCTGAAATACTGCGGATATAGGCGGGAACATCAATCCCGGCGGGACAGGCACGTTGACATGGAGCAGAGCATTCATCGGTGGTGTATTCATGCTGAATACGCCTTGTATGGGAGGAAAGGGTAATTATGTGTTTTGGACAGACGCGTTCACAGGTCCCGCAACCGGTACATAGCTCCACATTAACAGTCGGTAGGTTATCAGGACCCATTGAGAGTGCACCAAAGGGACAGGCCATTACACAGGTACCCAACCCCAAACAACCAATAGGGCATATCTTTGATCCCCCGTCCAATAGCATCGCTGCCCTGCAATCAATCACTCCATCATAGATATATTTGACGTCCGCGTCCTGAAACCCATACCTGCACCCTGGCCTGGCTATGTCAGGCTCCTTGGCCTCAACCTTTACACCCATTATGCCCGCCACCTCAACGGCAACGTCCGGACCACCTGCCACACAAGAAGAGGGAGAGGAAGCGCGCGCAACAATGGCCGCTGCATTTGCACTACATCCAGGGTATCCACATCCACCGCAATTAGCACCTGGCAGGGCCTCCTCTACTGCTTCAACCTTTGGATCAATATAGACATAAAATATCTTGGATGCCAAGGCCAGTCCTAACCCCACGGCAATACCCAATCCTCCCATTACCAGAATTCCGCCTATCATTTTACTCCTCCAGCATCAGACGACTAAACCATTCCCTTGAAAACAAAAAAGGCCAAAGACATCATACCTGCTGACACGAGACCTATCGAGGTATCCTGTAATGGCCTTGGCACCCTGGCCAAGAGGATACGCTCACGAATACCGGCAAAAAGTACCAGTGCCAGGCCAAAACCAACCGCATAACTGAAAGAGGCTATCAATGCCTGGAGAAATGTATATTCTTCTTTGACATTGATAAGGCATACCCCCATAACGGCACAGTTCGTAGTGATCAGGGGCAAAAATATTCCAAGGCCTGCGTACAGGGCGGGAATGCTCTTCTTAAGAAACATCTCAACGAATTGGACAAGGCCCGCTATAACCAGAATAAAGGACAGGGTCCGCAGGTATTCAAACCCGTATGGTCTCAAAACAAAATTATTTGTCATCCATGTGATTGCTCCGGCCATGACCAGGACAAAAACGACCGCCATGCCCATGCCTACGGCAGTCTCCATCTTTTTAGACACGCCAAGGAATGGGCAGTTCCCTAAATACTGCATCAACAGGATGTTATTGACAAAGATACAGCTTATTGCCAGTAAGATGTAATCGCCCATCTATGTTTCTCCTTGCCCTAAAATGATATGACCTCTTTTTGATAACTACTCAGGTTTTCAGGTTCAGGGTTTGCTTCACGGTACACTTTTCGAGTCAATTCACGCCTGCCTGTGCGACGGTAAACAGGTGCCGGTAGCCATGCCTCAAAATCTTCAAACCGTTCAATTTTCATCGCTCTCTAACCGCGGAACTTTGAACATGAGCAATTGCTCCTTTTCTTATTATTTTTTCCCAACCATATTCATGATACATAGCATTAGCCCGAGACAGACAAAGGCCCCGGGAGCATTAACCAAAAAGGAAAACGGCTTAAAGGAGGGGCCGAAAACGGGTATATTGTAAAACGTCCCATTTCCGAGGACTTCCCTAAATGTGGCAAGGGTGCCCAATGCAAGGGTAAACCCTATCCCAATACCCAGGCCGTCCGCAAAAGATGCAATGACGCCATTCTTTGCGGCAAATGCCTCAGCACGACCCAGCAGGATACAGTTAACAACTATGAGGGGGATAAAAATCCCCAATTTCAGGAAAAGGGGGTAAGTAAAGGCCTGCATCACAAGTTCGACCACAGTGACAAAGGTGGCGATGACCACTATAAAACAGGCTATCCTGACCTGTTTTGGTATGACATTCCTGAGTAATGATATGATGACATTGGAGCAGACCAGCACAAAGGTCACGGCTATCCCCATTCCAACACCGTTTTCTACTGCCTTGGTCATCGCTAATGTCGGGCACAGACCCAGCACAAGGCGAAATGGTGGAATTTCAGCCCATAAGCCCTTTGTAAACTCCTGAACAACAGTCTTTGCCATAGCCCGTTATCTCCTATCCTCTTTAGGATTTCAGATTTTTTAAAATTTGTGCCTTCAGCCGCTTGTAGGTCTCCGTCGCGGCAGAAACGGTCTTGCATACCCCACGTGACGTTACCGTGGCGCCACTTAAGGCATCAATCTGACCACCATCGGCCTTCACCTTGAATGGCTCTTTCTCAATGGGCAATCCCTTGAACTGGGTGACAAAAGTTGGATCCGTTTTCGCCCTTGCACCAAGGCCGGGACTCTCACTGTGTGTGGTAACTCCAACTCCCACGATCTTATCGTTTTCGAGGTTTATAGCCACCATGATGCCAATATCACCGCCAAAGCCCTTCCCAAAAGACTCAAAGGCGACCACATCTCGTTTGCCGTCAAATTCGCCGACATAGAAGTTTCTTTCATTCTTACCGTCCAAAATCTTGAATCGATCAACAAGGGGATCATTTGAACACCCCTTTAAGATCTGCTTGATAGTAGGCCCCTTGACGAATTTAACCTTCTGGTATTCGATCCGGTCCCGGGTCCCGATGCGAACTGCTGCCAAGAGCCCCCCTGAAAAAGTGCTAAATACAGCAACAGTCACCAAAAGCTTTAACATCTCACGCATGCTAAACTCCCCTTCCCGTGGCTTTAGGTCTGATTTTATCTAAGAGTGGGTTAGCAATATTCATTATAAGAATAGAAAACACGGCGCCGTCCACAAAAGAGCCTATATTTCGCACCAAAACGGTCAAAAAACCCGCGCCAGCCCCATAGATAAGCATGGGAATAAAGTTGACCGGTGATGATGAATCCTCAGTAGCAAGAAAAAAGGCGCCGATTAACGTATACCCCGTAACCAAATGAAAAACGGGGCCGGCATATTTTTCAGGATCGGAAATATTAAAGAGGAGTGCGGTCACAAATACGCCAACAAGGAAAGAAAGAGGTATTTCCCACCTGATATAACCGCGCGCAATCAGATAGAGACCCCCAACGATAAGACCGAGACCGAAGGTTGCGCCAATGCCGCCGGATTGTTGGGCCATAAGTAATCCTGCAACAGAATGATTCATCACTGACGATGGCCCAAAATGCTTGACCGCAGACAGGGGATATATCATGTCGAAGGAAAAATTGTAATTTACCAGGGCCTGGTTAAAATCCAACAGGCCCTTCCAGGAAAGCATCAATATTGCAATAGCTACAAGCGAAGGATTAAGGGGATTGCAACCCAGACCGCCATAGATCTGCTTCCCAACAACAACGGCCACAAAGGTGCCGACCAATACGACCCACCATGGCGTTGTGGCTGGTAAAAGCATGGCGAACAACAGACCAATAACGGCAGCATTACCATCACCTATGCTGGGAGTACGCCTCATAACAATATTCATAAGAAGCTCCCAGACCATGGCACATGAAATGGAAAAGGCCACGACACCGAGGGCAGGCATGCCATACTGATAAATTCCCATGACTACAGCAGGAAGGGCAGCGAGCATTATATGATAGCTTTTTGAGGTTATGCTGCTCATATTGTGCCAATAAGGGGCATGCGAGCTGATGAATAGCTTCTGGCTATGCATTGGATTCCTCCACACTCATTATCCGTCCGAATTCATGTTTTCCTAACACTATATAGTGAAATACCGGTATACGAGCCATACATACATAACTGCAAAGCCCGCACTCGACGCACGAAAGAAGATCATACCGTTCCGCCGCCTCCTCATAAAGGCCATTTCTGAGAAGTCTGATCAGCATATTAACAGGAATATTGACGGGACAAATCCTCACACATTCTCCGCAGTTAACACATTGACTGTCAGAGCCACATATAATCTGGCTCTTGTCCTGGACCATAATGGCATCTGTATCATACATCACAGGGACATCTTCAGAATGGATGGTGCGTCCATTCATGGGACCGCCCAGAACAAGTCTGTCTCGGTCTCTTGTCTCTATATCCAGTGCCTTCAGGATATCCTTGACAGGAGTTCCGATTCTTACCCTGACATTGACCGCTTTATTATCTTTATCAATAACGGTTATAACCTTGTTGACGGGTATCTCTCCCTTTTCAAAGGCGCCTGCCAATGCCACAATTCCTTCTGCGCTAATAAAACCAACGCCCATCTCCTCACAACATTTCCCCGCAGGGGGAACCCGGCCCAGTATATTTTTCATAATAATTTTGGGAAAGGCATTTGGATAGACGGGTTTTATCACCTTAATCTGGGCGCCAATTTCATCGACCTGGGAAGCCATTGCACCAGGAGTTACGACAATGATTATCCGGCTTGTACTTGTAATTTTTCTTAGATCCTTAATGCCCTCCCTTAGATCTTCAAATCCTGTCTTCACAATTACCTGATTTGTTGATATCAAGAGATCGCTGTCAATCCCGTTTATTACAATGGTATTTACCGGATTGCGAAAATCTATAAGAGATGAAAAATCTGGGGCCCCGGGGAAAGACCCCAGAAATCTCAGGGCAGTTTCCCTCGTGGGAATCCGGCCTTCATCTCTGAATTCATCGTCCCATTCATCTTCCTGGGCGGCGTCAATAGAGATTGCTGTATAGTTTTGACCCAGATAGCCCGTATATGGAGAAATACCGGCAATAGTTCCCGTTACAGATGAAATGAGATAATCTTCTCTTCCCTCCATTACGGTAAATCTTTGGCCGGTCTTCACCTTATCTCCTACTTTGATAAGAAGATCATGATCTCCTTCATCATGGAGTTTCAAAAAGAGTGTAACCTTGGGTGAAAGAGGAATCTCCTTTATTACGTCTTTTTCAACATCCTCAATTACCGAGTATTTCAGCTTGGGCTTCGCCAAGCCAAAAAACGGCCTCTTTATCATCTTGACCTCCTGCTAATAAGAAAAACCTCCCTTTCCTGTTCTTCCAAAATCCACAATATATAGCCTCTAAAAGGCATGACATTCCGAACACTTTGTTGGACCGCTTCCATTATCCTTGTGGCACCCCACACATACATTGTGAAATGCATCTGATATCTTGACGGAATTGTCCTCCGTGCTCTCTTTCTTATGACATTCTCCACAAGAAGATGGGCTCTCCGCCCCATCTTCAAGATCGTGATGACAATCGCTGCACTCAATAGAGTATCCGTCTTCTGAGCTGTGACGGTAATGATCGAAAAGGACATTTCCTCCATTGGCTTTCAACATAACTCTAATAGGCTGTTCCGGCGTCTTCAATGGAAACGCGGCATAACAGACCACGCCCACCACAAAGAGTATGATCCCGATGCCATATGCAATAATTCGTTCTTTTTTTACTTCCATTTTATCTCTTCCTATCGTGACTCTTCAGGGTAGTTACTTCCTATCTATGCTCTTGCTGAATAAGCAATGCCTCTTGGAGAATCAGGCTCTCAGATTTTTACAACACCAGCTAATCCCTGAATCCTGGCCCCTGACGGCTCCCTAATTGAGCATCGGCTCAATTAGGGCAACCCCTTAGCTGTTTGAAAAGGGCCAAATTTTTATGAATGTGAAAATTTACACATACGGCTTTTTATAAGAAAGGGAATTCATTTGTCAAGAGAGAAAGTCAAGAGCCGAATCTCCTCACAACTCAGTCCATTGTCGTTCTTTGGCTCTCTTATTGCGGAGTTTGCTTAAGGCAGATCAGGCGGTCATTCGCAAAAAGAGGGTCACGAAACCGAGGTAAATAAGAAGGCCAAGGATATCATTTGACGTCGATATAAATGGCCCGGAGGCCAAAGCGGGATCAATATTTAACCTCTTCAGGACCAGTGGAACGGCAGAACCCAGAAAACCTGCATTAAGTATAATCAATACAAGGGCAAGCGCTACCACTGCGCCCAACCCGCAATCGGAAAGCCATAATCCCACAACAACTCCCAGTAGAATACCGCATATCAGGCCATTCAATAATGCCACTCTCAATTCCATCCATAGCCTCTTTCCAATATTCATAAGCCTTATATCACCTGTTGCTAATCCCCTCACGACAATAGTGGCGGCCTGATTCCCCGTACTTCCTCCCATCGCCATGATTACGGGGATAAAGAACGACAGGGCGATAATTTTTTCAACAGACGTCTCAAACTGGCTGATAACAAATGCTGAAAGGATCTCCCCAAGAAGTCCTCCAATCAGCCAGGGTAACCTTGCCCTTGAAATCTTTAGTGTAGATTCTTCTGCAATCTCTTGATCAATCACACCTGCCATCAAGGAAATATCCTCATCCGCCTCTTCCTCTATAACATCTATGATATCATCGTGTGTGATACGTCCAATCAGCCTATGGTGACCGTCCACGACAGGAATGTTTACCAAATCATATTTTTTGACGAGTCGGACGACCTCTTCTTGGTCTGCATCTACATGGACAGGAATGACCTCTGGATTCATTATTTCACTAATCTTTCGATCACGATCCTCAAGCACAAGATCCTTTAAGGAGATGACTCCTACCAGTCTCTCAAAAACATCTACCACCCATAGATAATAGAGGTTTTCAACATCTCCACTCTTTTTCCTAATGCTTTCAATGGCGTCCTGAACCGTGGCATCCGCTTGCACCGCAACAAATTCCAGGCCCATTATTCCGCCAGCCGTGTCTTCCGCATATGGAAGAAGCTTTTCCAGGTCTTCGGAAACATCATCCCCCAGAGTCTCAATGATCCTTCGGGCCCGGTCGGCTGGAAGATCGCCAACAAGGTCGGCGGCATCATCCGAATCAAGCTCTTGGACGATCTCAGATATAGCCTTATTGTCAAGATCCCGCAGGATACGTTCCTGAACCGGGGATTCTACTTCCATAAGGATATCTCCAGCCCCATCAGGCTCAAGCAAATTGAAAATAAAGAGGCGTTCGTCAGGACCTATATGCTCAATCAGATCAGCTACGTCGGCAGGTCTCATGTCATCGATGAGTTTTTTCAGTGCCTCGCGGTTTCCCAGCTCGACCAAACCCTTGACCTCATCAATTAACTTCCCGTCAACTTCTCTGGCCTTAAAGGCTGTCAATATCGTCCTCCTTTGATAAATAACCGTGACTCTTTAGCCCCTTTTGAAACAGACGGTTTCCTAAAGGCCTATCTTGAACTCCAGTGTCTATTTTAGGCCCTTTACATTTTCCAGAACAATCTGGCCGATCTCGGAATACCCCTCTCTAACCTTTTCTATATTTTCCAAAGGGATCTCGGCCCTTGCAGCGGCCTTGTGTCCTCCTGCAGAAGCGCCCCAATGTCCAAACATCCTCTGGGCAGTTTTTCCTGCGTCACCCCTAAAACCCGCATTCCTTAAGATGACAATAACTTTCTCATTACATATGCCCGAGACAATACTCCACGTGACCTCTGCAAGCCTCATAAAAAAATCTGCGATGATCACCAGAACATCTGGATTATCTACTACACCCATATGAATAAAGGCGGTATCCCCAAAAATAGTCAACCGCTCCATTGCCATTCTATAACTGGCCAGTGTCTCCCTGGTCATCTCTGAGCCCTCAATCTTCTTTATTATATTCATATTGGTGAACCCGTAGAGATACCTGAATGCATTAATATCATTTGGAAGAACCGCCCTCACAAAATTATCGGTGTCGGTCTTAATCCCGTAAAAAAGGGCCGTGGCGAGGGTCGGCGAAGGCCTGATTTTGGCAGCCCTGAGATATTCGGTCATGATAGTTGCATTTGCCCCATAATCCTCTTTGATATCCACAAAATAGGCCTTGGATAGGGGCCCCAGCGGGTGATGATCAATAATTATATCAAAACGACGCCTTTTAAACTCCTCGTGATGGTCCGGCTGGGAATCCAAGATGGCCCATTTCGTAATTTTTGAAGGCCTCATGTAACGAACATGTTTCTGGTCGATTCGAAGCAGCTTTATAAATGCGAGGTTATCGGCCCGTCGAATGGAATTTACGTGGTAAATCATCACCTTCCTGACCCTCCGCCAGAAAAGTCGTTTCAATGACAAGGCACTGGCCATGCTGTCAGGATCGGCATCAATAAGAATTCCCAGGATATCTTCTGAATTCACCGCCTCCATAAGCCGTTTGTACTTCTCGGCCAAAGTAGTTGACTTGGGAAATGGGTGCTCCATCAATGAATTCATAACAAGACTCTCCTCAGGGCGGCACACTCCTTTTCAATGTCAGAGGCCTGCATGATATCCGAAATCACGGCGGCCCTGTGGCACCCAACCTCAGTTAGATACCTGATATTATCTTTTCCTATACCCCCAATGGCAACATAGGGTATGGGACACTCATCTCGTATTTTTGAAAGGAGATCAATACCAACTAATTCTTCCCTGTCTTCTTTGGTGGCCGTCTCGAAAATGGGGCCCACCCCAATATAATCGGCCCCGGATCGGACGGCCTCTCTGACCTGTTCAACGGAATGGGTTGAAACACCAATAATCTTGCCTCTCATGAGAGGACGTGCAAATTTGATAGGGATATCATCCTGCCCAAGATGCACACCGTCCGCATCCAGGATAAGCGCGAGGTCAACGTCATCATTGACGATAAATAAGACACCTCCCTGTCTTGTCAACTCTCTGAGCTTCAGGCCCAACTCCAACCTGGCCCTCTTGCTCAACTCTTTCTCCCTTAACTGTATGATGTCTGCCCCTCCCCTGATCTGGGCAGCAACAATCCCAACAGGATCCCTGCCCCTCAAAAAGCCACCAGGGGAAAAACAATAAAGCCTGACAGAATCGAATCTCGAATCAGGGCCCATTATCTAGCCTTCCAATTCCTTAGACAAAATCTCAGCCATTTTTTTACCTGAAAGCAGCATCCCTCCAAAAATAGGCCCCATTCGCGGGCCGCCAAAGGCATTATTGGCCGCCATACCAACCACATAGAGCCCCGGGAAGACCTCGCCCGTGTTTGCCACCGTAAATTGCTCCCCCTTTTCCGCCCAAAGAGGCATCTCTCCAACCACATCCCCGGTCCTGGTATTTAGTTCTGACTCCATTTTTCTCTTCACAATCCGGCATATTTCCGCCGAATGTCCAGTTCCATCGACAACAAAGGAGGCCTTTATGCCAAGTGGGTCTACATGCAGGCCCAGTTTTTCTACAGGCGACCAGTTGACGACAAGGCCCGACACCCTCGGTTTTCCGTCCCG
Organism: uncultured Desulfobacteraceae bacterium; assembly: GCA_964473615.1. Lineage (GTDB taxonomy): Bacteria > Desulfobacterota > DSM-4660 > Desulfatiglandales > Desulfatiglandaceae > CAYYPQ01. The sequence continues at coordinate 14,550 of CAYYPQ010000022.1, read as the reverse complement.
TTCCCTGAATAGCACGTCAGTTACCTTAATAAGATTTAGGATGGTTGTTCCTGCCCTGACGCACCGTGAAATAATCGTTGAGGTCGCCTCTACACTATCCATGTTATAATAGCCATCTCCACTCGGCCGGCAAGTAATTCCAAGCTCTTCAACAATAGAAACGGCATCCTCCTGGAGCACGATCTCGTTGAACATCATCCCTCCCCCCCACATGCCACCACCAGGGGCCAGTTTGGATTCAAAAATAACTGCCTTGTGGCCAGCCCTGGCAAGATAATACCCCGCTATCATATCTGCGGGACCCGCTCCTACCAGAGCAACATCGACATCCAGACTTGCAAGTAATTTTGCCTTATATGATTCTATAATGGACCTTGAAATAGTCACGTCGTCTAATTGCATCACATAACCTCCTGATAAATTCTAGAAGCATTGCCCTAACCCGGATGAACCGGAAAAGTGCCTAAAAAAAATTTCCGCCCTTTTAAACGAAGAAACACACTATAGCAACAACACCTAAAATTCAAGTTACCAGGGCCAAATTTTTTCAAGATATTCAAGGGTAAGCCACAGGTCCTCTTCCTTATGGGGTTCAAGGGTAATTACTGGAGGCACTTTTGTTACGGCAAGGAGGCGGCTGAAAAAGGACTGAAATTCTATTCTACCCTTTCCCAGCGCAAGATGTTCATCTTTTTCGCCATTGTTGTCGTGTAGGTGAAGTTGCCCAAGGTATGGACCAAGTGATTCAAGCCATTCCTCAAAAGGGATACGGCTGAACGCTGCCTGGTGACCGGTATCCAGACAAAAACCAACGCCTTGTCCCTTAAGCCTTTCAAAAATAATACGAATATTATCGGGATCATGTTCATATACATTCTCTAGCATCAATAAAGAACCCTCTCGCCGTATAGCTTGTCCAAGCCATGACCATAGTTCGAGGCAATTCTCAACCCATTCTTCCATCATATGCCAGTACCTTTTATCATCATACCCCGCATGGCATACGAGCGTTTTTGGCCTAAAGATAGGAATCAATTGAAGCAGTTGTTCAAAACGAAACCTGGTTAACTCTCTTACCCTTGGATCCGGCGACCCTGGTGATAAATCCATAAATGGCCCGTGAAGGGTAACCGCAAGGCCCCTCTTATTAAGACGGCCGGCAATGGCCCTAAAATCTGGCAAAGAAAATCTATCCAGGTCCTTGGCATCAAAACCAATTTCCGGATTTAGTCCATACTCAAGAAATCGCTCAATATAGGATTCATAGAGCATGTAAAACGGAATGTTGACATGGACCTTCTTGATAAGATTTTTCATGTTCCTCTATATCCCCTCCTGATCACGATTACACCAAATTTGATTCGAATTTGTCTCACACTCTCTCAAGCAAACAACTTGTTTGTTTGACAACACATCTGCCTTCATATAAAAGTCAAAAATTGCGTATGCGGTTAGCTTAACCAATATTATTGCTCTAATTGAGCCAGTGCTCGATGAAAAAGGCCATCCTTTCACCATTATCTTCAGCCCTCATTATTCCTGGGCTCGGGCAAATCATTAATCAGAGCCTAAGAAAAGGGATTTGTATCCTCCTTGGGGTCTTCATACTCCTTGTTGCAGGAATCATCAAACTATATCATATGATCAGTGTCATTTTCAGGGGGACAGACATTAGCCAGTTGAATTCAGCAACCATCATGGACAGGCTTAAAACAGAAGGTCTTTCGTCCCTATGGTACTTGGCCGCGGCATTTTCTGCCCTGTGGATTTATTCTGTACTAGACGGTTATTTGACGGGCAAAAAGATAGATCAGGAGGAAGAGAAGGATCGTTTATGAGGGCCTATCTGATTGACGAAATTTCCGCCCCGGATATGGAAAAGATTACCGGGTTTTTAAAAAAAAATGCCATCCCGTCTAAGATAGCTCAGGTCCTATGGGTCAAAATTCCAGATGATCTCCTAAAAAAGGTCCAATACGAGCACCGCAATTGCCGGCCCCATGTCTTTGCAGTGGAATTGGGCTCGAATTGGATTAAACTGGAATTTTTCGTCCGCAGTCTGAAAAATATGAGGTGCGCTTGTCCCGCCTATTGTACCAGGCAGCAAAGAGATTACATCATCAATTTCGCAAACAACATGATTGAGAATCTTGGTATCAGGAGTTGAACAGGCCTTTCTCATTCCTTAAATAGAATCTTCCTGATTTTCTCCTTAATAGCCATGGCGGCGTCCCTGTCTCCCAGATAACCCACCCTGATCTTTACCTCTGTCTGCCTCGGCGATTCATACTCTAGATAAATAGTGACGGGCTTCCCATCAGCGCGGTATGCCTCAATCTTCCCCGAGGTCTGATCTTGGTCTGAGCTCCATATCTCAAATTTCATGTACTTAACAGCCTTCAGCGTGCCATTCCACGTATCCTTCATAGGGGCCTGATAGATAACGGTGACACCCCCCTCATAATACTGGTATCCAATCACGCCAACACCCGCGCCCAAACCGGCACCCACCCCAAAAAGTGCCCCGCCTGTTGTACAGGCGCCCAAAAACAAACACATCAGGACCGGCATCAAAGACTTTGCTCTAATCATAATTTATCCCATCTCCCTCGTTTAGTAGGCTTCACAAGGCTCAAGGTCTGGGTTTTTCTAACCCTGATCTCAGATACCTATGAAGATTCACGTTATTTGTTTGTCTTCCCGCTGCTAACTGCATCCCCCAGTTTAAGTTCATCTAATAATGTTTATAATGGATGATGTCAATACTGAATTAACGATTCGCAATAGTGTTACAGGAGAGAACTTCATTAAGATGCGGATAGCGGTCGGAATAGCCGCAATTTGATTTGACTATGAACTTCTCATTTGATAGACTTTTAGGTTATTGATTTATCTGGAGGCATGTTTCATGGATTACAAGGAGACACTGAATCTTCCCAAGACCCAATTCCCCATGAAGGCCAATTTGGTCAAAAAGGAACCGGAAATACTTGAGAAGTGGAAAAAGCTGAAGCTGTATGAACTGATTCGCCATTCTTCACAAGGCCGGAAACGCTATATGCTTCATGATGGCCCACCATACGCCAATGGCCACATCCACATGGGAACGGCCTTCAACAAAATATTGAAGGACATAATAATCAAGGCCAAGCAAATGGCCGGCTTCGATGCCCCCTATGTCCCCGGCTGGGACTGCCACGGTCTTCCCATTGAGCACAAGGTGGATCTGGAACTCGGGCCAGACAAATCTGAAATGTCACAGGTGGATATTAGAAGGGTCTGCCGAGAGTATGCTGAAAAGTACATCGAGATTCAGCGCAGCGAATTTAGGCGATTGGGAGTTCTTGGGGAATGGGAAATGCCCTATTTGACCATGAACTATTCCTACGAGGCCACCATAGTCAGGGAGTTTGGAAAGTTTGCCCTAAACGGCAGCCTTGTAAGGAGCAAGAAGCCTATATATTGGTGCACCTCATGCAAGACGGCCCTTGCTGAGGCCGAGGTCGAATACGCGGAGCATGTATCGCCCTCCATCTTCGTGAAATTTCCTATGATCTCCAACTTGGGCCAACTATATCCTGCCCTAAAAGAAAAAGATGTCGCCATTGTGATCTGGACAACAACACCATGGACCCTACCGGCCAACCTTGCAGTTGCGCTGCATCCGGATTTAGAGTACGTGGCCGCAGAGACAGACAACAATCAGGTTATGATCTTGGCCAAAGGGCTCCTTGATTTGTGCATGGATACATTTGGAATTTCATCCTATGAAATCATTGCCGAGATCAGGCCTTCTGACCTTGAAAACATGGAAGCTAGACACCCCCTGTATGACAGGCCTTCTGTCATTGTTCTTGCCCCCTATGTAACCCTGGATGCAGGTACAGGATGTGTCCACACAGCACCTGGGCATGGCCGGGAAGACTATGAAACCGGCCTGGAGTACGGCCTCGATGTCTATTCGCCTGTGGATGACTCCGGTCGATTTACGGGAGATGTAAAATATTTTGCAGGGCTCGACGTGTTCGAGGCCAACCGTGCTGTAAACGACAAGCTGAGAGAGGTTGGGGCCCTTCTAAGGGAACAGGACATCACCCATGAATATCCACACTGCTGGCGCTGCAAAAATCCCGTTATCTTCAGGTCTACTGAGCAGTGGTTCATTTCAATGGAAAGAAATGATCTGAGAAAAAAGGCCCTTGATGCCATCAACAGGGTCTCATGGATCCCTTCTTGGGGTCAGGAACGCATCTATAACATGATCACCAACCGCCCTGACTGGTGCATCTCACGTCAAAGGACATGGGGAGTGCCTATTACCATATTTTTTTGCTACAAATGTAACCAGATTGTCCTATCCCAGGAAATCATGGATCATCTTGGTCTCTTGGTTGAACAATCCGGCGCAGATATTTGGTTTACCGAGACAGCAGAAAAACTCCTGCCTCCAGGTACCCGCTGCCCCAAGTGCAACGGTGACCAATTCAGAAAAGAGATGGATATCCTTGATGTATGGTTCGACTCCGGTGTCAGCTTTGCCGCTGTAATGGAGAATAGAGATTATCTGGACAGCCCCTCGGATCTCTATCTCGAGGGCAGCGATCAACACCGAGGATGGTTTCACAGCTCTCTACTTTGTTCGGTTGGCACCCGCAACCAGGCCCCTTACAAGGGCGTCTTAACCCATGGCTTTGTAGTTGACGGCGAAGGAAAGGCCATGCACAAATCCGCGGGGAACGTCATTTCGCCGGAAGACCTTATAAAGAGTTACGGCGCCGAAATTCTCAGGCTGTGGGTGGCGGGGGAAGATTATAGAGATAATATTCGTCTTTCAAAAGAGATATTACAGAGGCTTACTGAGGCATATCGGCGTATTCGGAACACATGCCGGTACATCCTAGGCAACCTGTACGACTTCAATGCGGAAACCGATCAAGTGCCTTATCATAGTATGGAAGAACTCGACCGCTGGGCCTTGAACCGGCTCCAGGAATTGAACGAGAAGGTCACAACGGCATACGATAACTTCAATTTTCATGTCGTCTATCACAATCTCCACAATTTCTGTGTCTTGGATCTCTCATCTTTCTATTTGGATATCATTAAAGACCGGCTCTATACATCACCCAAGAAATCGGTAGCGAGACGTTCGGCACAGACGGCCATAAATGAAATCCTGGAGGTCTTGGTGAGACTTATGGCCCCTCTCCTCTCTTTTACGGCCGATGAGATCTGGGACTACTTGAAGGGAGAAAATCGGACGGCCAGCGTCCACGCAGATCTCTTTTTCCCTGTAAATGATGCTTACAAGGACCCTGCGCTTGCCAGCCGGTGGGAAGATATAATAACCCTTCGGAGAGAGGTCACAAAGGCTTTGGAGATTGCCAGAAAGGAAAAGAGGATCGGACATTCCCTGGATGCCACAGTTTCACTAGGCCTCCCACCTGAGCTTTTAGAAAAATTAGCTCCCTACCGGGACCATCTCAGATCCATCTTTATCGTATCATCAGTGGAGCTGGCGGAAACGGATCAGGTTGATGACGGCTTTTCGAGTGACACTATTAAGGGATTGAAAATCAGGGTATTCCCCTCTACAGACCAGAAGTGTGAGCGATGCTGGGTCCATGACCCCACAGTGGGCCATGACAACACTCACCCCACTATCTGCAAGAGGTGCCTCCACGCCATGATCGAAATGGAGCAGAACGGGGTTTGAAAAGACATCATTATACGATGATCTGGCCGGCCCTGGCAGTTGTCCTCCTGGACCAGATATCAAAAATATTGGTAGTTCACTACCTTCGGGTACAGGAATCCCTGGTCGTGATAGCGGGTTTTTTTAATCTGGTCCACATACGAAACAGGGGCATGGCCTTCGGAATTATGAGCCGTCCAGACACTGGCTTGGCCTCATTATTTCTTCTGGCTACGACCCTCGTGGCGGTCATACTACTGTTGCTATGGTTCCTTAAGCTCAAAGAAAACGAAGGCCGTATTGCCTTTGGTATTTCTCTGATCTTGGGTGGAGCCGTGGGAAACCTCGTTGACAGGCTAAGATTTCGAGAGGTCATTGACTTTCTTGATCTCTACTTGGGCCCTTACCACTGGCCCGCATTCAATGTCGCCGACTCGGCCATTACCGTGGGCACCTTCTGGTTGGTCATAAGCCTTATTTTTCTACGGTCATCCAAGTAGGGAAAAGCTCCAGGCCCAGGGAAGTAGATGCCCACGAGCTTATGCCCGTGGCCCTTTGTCTGTCCTTGATAGAGAAGAACAGAATCAACACTAGAGGAAGCAATGCCTATCAAGCCTTTTCCCGAATTTGAAAACATCCATGCCGTAGCAATACCATTGCCCGGGTTTCCCGATCTGATTACCTCCAATGTCTATGTCTTGGGCAAAGGTCCCTTGACCTTGATTGATACCGGTCCCAAGTTTCCGGGGTCTTTGGAGTTCATCGAGAAGGAGATCAAGGCTGTCGACCTGGACATCAAGGATGTTGAAAGGATTATTCTTACCCATGGGCATATTGATCATTTTGGCCTGGCCGCCAATATCATTAAATTGTCCAGACACCCTGTTGAGTGTTTTATTCACGCCGGGGATAAATGGCGATTATCCAGCGACAACTTTCAAGAGGACACGTGGAGCGCAGACGGCAAAGACCTTATGGACATGGCAGGATTGCCACAAGAGGAAATGGAAAAGTTGAGAAGACGTTTTTCTTTTTTTAGCGAGCTATGCGACCCCTTGAACGAGGTCTCTACAATGTTGGACGGCGATGATTTTATAGGAGATGGCTACCACCTCCGGGTAATCCATACCCCAGGGCATTCCCCCGGTTCGATTTGTCTGTATGAGCCGAGAAATAAGGTCTTGTTCAGCGGTGACCATATCATCAAACATATTACGCCCAATCCTCTGATGGAGATAAAAAGAGAACACCTCCAGGACCCTAATTACCAGAGCCTTAGGGAATATATGCTTTCCCTTGATAAGGTCGCATGCCTTGACGTCCGATTTGTATTTACTGGCCATGGCGAATATGTTGGAGATTTGCAGACTATCATTTCTAGCTATGTGAAACACCATCGCCAGCGAATGGATCTGGTATGGGGTGCCCTCAAGAAGGAAGTAAGGCCCCTCTATAATCTGATCGACGACGTATTCCCCTATGTGCCAGAAAACGATGTCTTTCTGGCAATATCCGAGATCATAGTCCACCTGGAGATTCTGATAAACGAGGGCAGGGCCACACTTTCAGACCCCGGGCCTCCAGCATTGTACCGCGCCCTTTAGGGAACCCCCCTTGTTGGTCCTCCCTTCCCCAATCCATTTCGCCATAGGTAGAGTATAATTCCTGTAGCCATGGCCGAATTGAGGGACTCCACTCCCTTGACCATGGGAATGGAAAGTGATGTCGATTGTCTTAAGTGGTGCGGGAGTCCAGGGCCTTCCAGGCCAGGGATCAGGCAGAAGGCTTGTGGAAACGTGTGCCCTCCCACATCCCTTCCTTTTGGTGAAAGTGTTATCAAGGGCAGACCGGACACCTTGAGTTGCCTCAGTGATGGCCCCTCAAGCAGAGTAACCCTGAAGATGTTACTTCCTGCAGTCCTTATCGACTTGGGATGGAATGGATGAGCCGCCTCTTTCAGCATAACCACTTGTGCTACGCCAAAGGCGGCGGCGGCGCGAATCACGGCCCCAACATTTACGGGGTCTTGAAAGGGAATGCATAGAGTGCAGCCCTGTGCCAGGCTATCACCACTCCATTTAGAAAACGGCGCAACGTGAATTAGCAGAATTGCATAGCCGGTATCATAAAAATCGATTGCATTAAATAGTACAGGACTGAGAACATATAGGGGGAGGTCCGGTCTAATGATCCCCTCTGGTACCTGGTCAATATCAGACACAATAATACCGGCACATAGATCCGCAAATTCGCTTAACGCCTCCTTTACCTGTTTGGGACCAGAGAGTATGGCCATTCCATATTTCTTGATCCCTTGTGCCTTTCTAAGTCGTAAAAAGGTCTTGAAGGCGGTGTTACTTTCGCTGGTAATCCTCTTTATTCTCATGACCTCAATGGAGCCCCACGGACAAGCCCTCCTGGGGCGGACAAGCCCGTGGTACCAGTTAGTTTCGCCGATTCGCTGCAACCCTGATTGATTCCGCCTGGATCCCGGTCCGGCAACCTCACATCCTGGGTTGGCTTAAATGTGCACGCCTCATTAACAGGTCCACTGCCTGTGATAGAAAAAATCCCAACCCGGCAACCATAATAATGGTGGCCCCGGATGTTAAATCATAATTATAGGAAATCCACAGGCCCACTACAGTGAACAGGGTACCAAGGAAGGAAGAAAGGACCATCATTTTACCTAAGGAGGTGGTATATCTCTCCGCAATATATGGAGGAATGGTCAAGAGGGCAATGACTAGAATAAGTCCCACAACCCTAATGATCATAACAATAGATAACGCGGTAAGACATAACAGGAGAAAATAGAGCGTCTTCACTGGAACGCCCACGACAAAGGCGAAGTCTTCGTCATAGGACATGGCAAGAAACTCTTTGTAAAAGACCAAGGTAATCAAAACGATGAAGATGTCTAACGGAATCATAAACCAGATGTCTATCTTTGGCACCGTGAGGATGCTACCGAAAAGATAGCTCATCAGATCAACGTTATAACCTGGTGTCAAATCGATAAGGATAATTCCAAGCCCCATACCCACCGCCCAGAGCACCCCAATAATCGTATCCGCCCTGTGCTTGCTACGCAGACTTACGGCACCCATGATCATGGATACCACAACAGAAAAAAGGGCTGCCCCCAAGCTCGGAGGTAGCCCAAAGTAAAAGGCCAGTCCGATACCGCCATAGGCGGCATGGGCAATACCCCCGGAAATGAACGCGATCCTATTCACGACAACGAGTGTGCCTATAATCCCACAGGAGATACTGACCAGGATGCCTCCGATTAAGGCGTTTCTCATGAATTCGAACTGCATGGCCTCCCACATCTTATTTCTCCTTATGGGTGGGCAGGACCCGGTGAGGTATACCGTGTGCTATCAAATCAATCGGGCATTGATAGGCCATATTCAGCATCTCAGGCGAGATATGGCCTTCTCCGTGAAACACCAAAGAGCGATTCACGCATGCCACTGATTTGATGTGGCTGGAAATCACACCGACGTCATGGGTGATTACGACAATAGTCACTTTTTTGTTCAGCTCTTTCAGAAAGGCATAAAGGTCCGACTCGAATTCTGGATCCACACTGGCAGTCGGTTCATCAAGGCACAGGATCTCCGGATCCGTAGCAAGGGCCCTGGCGATAAAGACCCTCTGCCTCTGGCCCCCCGAAAGTTTGCCAATAGGCGTATGCCTGTAATCCCACATGCCCACTTTTCTTAGTAGTTCTTTGGCCTTTGATCGGTCTTCACGGGAATACCATCTGCCCAAATTTAGTCGGGACAACCTGCCCATTAATGCAATTTCAAGGGCCGAAACAGGAAATGTCATGTTAAAATCGGTAGTTTGAGGTATATAACCCACACGGTGTCTTGCATTATGGGGTGACCTTCCCAGGATCTTGATTACACCCTTGTTGGGTTTCAATATGCCCAATAACAGTTTTAGGAGCGTCGTCTTACCTCCCCCATTGGGGCCGATAATTGCGAGAAAATCGCCTTGTTCAAGGCTGAAACTGACGTCCTTGAGTACCGGGGCCTTATCATAAGAAAAAGAGACGTCCTTCACTTCAATGGCATAGGGTCTCATCACTTCCTCTCTCTCGCAGAAGGGCCAGGACCTAAAGCCCCTTTGGAGATAATCTCCAGGCTGAAATCTACTGACCTTGCAGAGTGTGTTAGGGCACCGACAGAGATTAAATCAACACCACATTTTGCGACCTCCCTAACGGTCTCAAGGTCTATGCCGCCTGATGCCTCTAGCACTGCCCCACCATCTACGATCTTAACGGCCTCCTCGATATCTCGTGGTGACATGTTGTCCAGTAAAATCACATCCGCGTCGGCACTGAGGGCCTCTCTTACTCCGGCCAGGTCTTCTACTTCGACCTCCACTCTCAATGTATGTGGTGCCCTTCTCCTGGCAAGTTTCAGGGCCCTTGTGATTGAACCGGCTGCCGCAATATGATTATCTTTTATCAAAATTCCGTCAAAAAGCCCGAACCGATGGTTGGATCCACCGCCAATTCTGACAGCATATTTATCCAGCAATCTGAGGCCGGGAATTGTCTTCCTGGTATCCAGAATCCGGACATTAAAGTCCTTTACTTTTTCCACATACTGCCTGGTTAGTGTTGCAATACCGCTCATTCGCTGGAGGAAATTGAGGGCTGTCCTTTCTCCTTTTAAGATATGCGAAACCGGCCCGACGATGAGACAGACCTTCTCTCCAGCCCGTACAAGGTCGCCTTCATCAAAGTATTCTTCAAATTCAATTTCAGAATTCAATTCCGAGAAGACTTTTTTAAAGACGGGCAAACCGGCCAGGATTAGTTCCTCCCTGGCAAGGAGAAATGCACTTCCCGTCGATTTAGGGTCTACGATGGAATCGGTGGTTAAATCACCAATGCCCAGATCTTCATTAAGGGCCATGCGCACCAAACTTTTCAAATTTCCTGCTAATCTTCGGTCATCTGCATCCGTTAAAGGTCGCAACTTTTTCTCACTCATCAATCGTCTCAAAAAAATGAAGGTTTTGATTTAATTTTTCCAGCTTGAGAGACAGGGCCTCAACCTTTTCCCTGACTTCCGCCACCACCTCGGATGGGGCCTTTTTTAAAAACCCTTGATTGGAAAGTTTTTTCTTAGAAAATTCAAAGTCTTTTTCGATTTTTTTAATCTCTTTCTTTAGCCTTCTTCTTTCCTCCTGAAAATCCAAGAGCCCCTTTAAAACGACATGGACCTGATTTTGGCCAAATACTGCTGTTGCTGAGGCCTCGGGCTTGTCAACCCCTGAACCTACAGACATATCATCCACCTTGGCCAGGTTCTTGATATGAAACATGTTGCCCTTCAAGACATCAGCATCTTTTTCATCCTGTACATCAATAAGGACATTGACCCTCTTGGACGGCGGTATATTCATCTCACCACGGATATTGCGGATTCCGGTTATCACACCCATCAGCATCTCCATCTCCTTCTCTGTCTCATCATCTCTTACAAAATCTGAGGCCTCGGGAAATTTGGCAGTCATAATACTCCCCTTGCCTTTTGGAAGCCTTTGCCATATCTCTTCTGTTACAAATGGCATAAATGGGTGCATGAGCTTTAACACGGCCATGAGCACCTCTTGAATAACGCTCCTAGAAGATTCTCTGGCAGATTCATCCTGGCCATAAAGCACTTCCTTGGCCATCTCCAGATACCAGTCACAAAACTCGTGCCATACAAACCTATAACACAGCGTAGCGGCGTCGTTAAAGCGGTAATCCTCTATAGCCTGTGCGACTTCTTCACTGACCTTGCCAAGCCTCGTCAAAATCCATCGGTCCTGCAAACTGGAAGCCATATTCTTTCCTTCCACATCGCGTTCCAGGCCCAGATTCATGATAACAAATCGAGCAGCATTCCACATCTTGTTCACAAAGTGGCGATAGCCCCTGATTCTTTCTTCGGAAAGCTTAATATCCCTGCCCTGAGCAGCCAACGCCGCCAAAGTAAACCGAAATGCGTCCGTACCGAACTGGTCCATAACCTGGAGGGGATCAATCACGTTTCCCTTGGACTTACTCATCTTCTTTCCCTCTGAATCTCTGACCAGGGCATGGATATAAACGTCCTTGAAAGGGACATCATCCATGAAATGTAATCCCATCATCATCATCCTGGCAACCCAGAAGAAGAGGATGTCAAATCCCGTAATCAGTACAGAGGTCGGATAAAAAGTATCGAGTTCATCGGTTGAGCCTGGCCAGCCCAGTGTAGAGAAAGGCCAGAGAGCAGAACTAAACCAAGTGTCGAGGACATCTGTCTCTTGGACCAGATTGTTACTCTGACAGGCCTTGCACTTCATGGGTTCCTCTTTCGCCACATATACCTCACCGCATTCCTGACAATACCACGCCGGGATACGATGGCCCCACCAGATCTGTCTCGAAACGCACCAGTCCTTAATATTGTTCATCCAGTCAAAATAGACACCCTCCCAGTTTGAGGGGAAAATCCTTGTCCTCCCCTCGCTAACCGCATTGGTTGCCTCCCTGGCAAGGGGTTCAACCTTGACAAACCACTGCTTTGAAAGAAGCGGTTCTATCATGGTCTTGCACCTGTAACAGTGCCCTATGGCGTGATGGTAAGGTTCTATCTTTTCCAGCAATCCAGCCTGATCAAGGTCTTCCAGAATCTTCTCACGACACTCAAACCTATCCATACCATTGTATGATCCGGCCAGTTCATTCATCTTTCCATTCTCGTCTATGACTTTAATCCTCTCAAGTCCATGGATGTTACCTATCTCAAAGTCATTAGGGTCATGGGCCGGCGTAATTTTCAGGGCACCAGTTCCAAACTCCATATCCACATACGAATCAAAGATAACCGGTATAGACTTGTTGAGTATTGGAAGGAGCACATAGGCCCCTGTTAAATCCCCATAACGCTTATCATCCTGGTTTACTGCCACGGCAGTATCACCCAACAGGGTCTCGGGACGGGTAGTAGCAACTACGAGGTGGCCTTCATGTTTTTCAAAGGGATAACGGATATAGTAAAGATGGCTATCAGTCTCTTCATGCTCAACCTCGAGGTCGGCCAAGGCGGTATGACACCTGGGGCACCAGTTTATGATATAGTCCCCACGATAGATCAGGCCCTCTTCATAAAGTCTTACAAAGACCTCCTTTACAGCCCTGGAAAGGCCCTTATCCATGGTGAAACGTTCCCTGCCCCAATCGCATGAACACCCCAATCTCTTCAGTTGATTGATAATAAGGCCGCCATACTTTTCTCTCCACTCCCAGACAAGCTCTATAAACCTATCGCGACCTAATCTATGACGATCGGTCCCCTTGGAGGCAAGGGCCTTTTCAACGACATTCTGGGTGGCAATTCCTGCATGGTCGGTACCAGGCTGCCACAGGACATTAAGACCTTTCATCCTTTTAAACCTACACAGGATATCCTGCAGGGTGTTATTCAGCGCATGGCCCATGTGTAGAGTTCCGGTCACATTAGGAGGAGGAATTACGATGCAAAACGGGGATTTGTCAGAACGGGCCTTGGCCTGGAAAAGGCTACTTTCTTCCCAGTATTTATACCATTTCTCTTCTACATCCTTTGGTTCAAACGACTTTGAAATAATTTTTTCTTCCATCAATAAACCGCTCCAGAAAAATTGATGAGGACACAGATTTTCACAGATGCACACAGATAATTATTTTATCGTAACAGTTTAGCCCTTTTCAAAATAAATCGCTCGGTAATTGTTTAGCACTTTGAAACAGACGTATTGCTAAAGTGGGGTGAGGGACATTTTTTGGCGTGGAAAAAAAGGTCCCTCACCTTAGCATTTTTCAAATATCTAAACTGTTACATCGCTCGATTTCAGGCGAATGGCGATCTTTTTTATGAGTGACTCCAGGGAGGGCGCCGTGAACCACTACGTAAAAAGGGGGTCTCAAAACTGACAACCCCCTGAATGAATTTGATCTCTTTGAAGTATCTAAAACGGCCCTTAGCCTTGAGACGATTGGAGGCTCTCCTTTAACGCTTCAAGTGCCTCGGTAATCAGCTTCTCGGCAACTGTAGACATAGTCTCCCTTGCCACCTTTTCAACGACATCCTTCACTACCCTGGTTACGATATATTCAAGTCTTTCCTCGGAAATCCCTATAAGTCCCTCTGTGGAAGGAGATGAGCCGTCAACTACCTCATCGGCCGGTACCTCTGATTCCACATCACTCTCTTTTGAGTACTGTTCATCAGCCATAATTTCAAGATCACTTTCCGTGAGTTCAAAGTCGTCATCCGCCTTTTCCGACGACTCCAGTTCCTCTAACGCCGAATCCAGATCGGATTCAAGGCCCTGAGATTCTTCTTCCGGAGCCGGCCTAGAACCAGCATCATCTACCTCTTGCCTCTCATTAACTTCCTCACCATCCAGAAACCTTGCTATTTCATCAGCTTCAGAATCAGTAGCACCTTCTCCCTTTTCAACAACATCCACAAGCTCTAGGATTTCATCATCGGATGACGGGTTGGTATTCGAACTATCATCATTTTCATCAGGTGAATCGTCGAACTCAAAATCGAGAAGTTCTTCTCCGCCATCTCTGCCTTCTTCAAAAACATCACCTTGGTTTCCCATAGCGACACCTCGTCTGACGGTTTGCGCCAAGATTATATAATACAAGGTCGCGGTTTTGATAACACAATCTATTTGCGTTGTCAATTTATTCTTCCACCCAACATTTCTTGACCTTATATAAGATATCTGTTAAAAAATATCTGCTGGTGGGCGATTAGCTCAGTTGGATAGAGCGTTGGTCTCCGGAACCAGAGGTCGCG
>CAYYPQ010000021.1:0-49993 GCA_964473615.1 uncultured Desulfobacteraceae bacterium | reverse complement strand
TTAGCACGCTCATTTGCGTAAGTTAACTTATAATCTTATGTACGTGCCCTATTCCCATTCTTAAACGACTGTAAGATTAAGGCCGAGTTGCGATAAACGCTTTTTCCCCTGCCTTTACTTTTAATTTATGGCGGATTAAACATTTGTTTTTTCCGCATCCTATCAATACCTATGCCGAAAATTAATCTGCACGTTTCGACCACAAGATCCTGCGGTCGGCTTTTTCTTGACCCACAAGGCCAGATCCCGTATGATCAGATCCCAAAAAAGGAAGTTCTTATCACCTCACCTGGTGGCGTCCGGTCACGAAGGCGGTTTTCATACATCATGGGAACCGGTACACTCAATGATTTTACTGCCGGCGGTAGCAGAGGCCCTGGACGGCTCAAACATCCCGGTAGCCGGTGCCGGTGGATTCTGTGATGGCAAGACGCTGGCCGCTGCGCTGGCGTTAGGTGCTGCGGGAGCCCAGATGGCAACGAGATTTTTGGCCACCAAAGAAAGTGATTTTGCCCAATTGTGGAAAGAGGGCATTGTTAAGGCCGGAGACCGGGGCACACTGATTGCCCGGGGTTTTGTCGGGCCTGCAAGATGGATTAAAACGCCGGTGAGTATCGAACATCAGAAGAACACGCTGAATATGGCGCCGCGTGTGTTTCTTGGAACACCGGATGATTATTCAACCATTCCGCCCGAATTGATTGAAAATGAAGCAAACGGATTGAATGCCGTGTATCATGGGAAGGAAGACAAGGCACTGATGGCAGGCGGTGAGTGCGCCCAGAGAGTGGAAGATCTGCCGGCGGTTAAGGACCTGGTGGACAGAATCATGGAAGAGGCGTCCGACATCGTAGAAAGTTTTAAAAAGCAGTTTTTGGTCCCATGAGCCGATAACCCGGTTCGAGCGTTTTTCAAGCCCCGCCCAAAGGACCCCGTGAATTGCCGGGATTACCTAGGAGGGTTACTTCAAACCAAAAGGAGGCAGGAAGATGGAAGACCGTGTATGGCATAAATTCTATGCCAAAGGGGTTCCAAGTTCAATCGACTATGAAGACATAACAATGCCTGAAATTTTGTCCCAAACGGCGAAAAAATTCCCAAACCGGATCGCAATGCTGTTCATGGGTAAAAAAATATCCTATCCTGAACTGGAACAACTGACCAACCGTTTCGCCAATGCCTTGTCGAATCTCGGAATACAGCGTGGAGAGAAAGTCGCTTTACTGCTCCCCAACATCCCCCAGGTCACCATTGCCTACTACGGGCTATGGCGGGTGGGGGCTGTTCCGGTACCGTGCAATCCCTTGTATACGGACAGGGAACTGGAACATCAGCTCAACGATTCAGGGGCAACGGCAGCGGTCAGCCTCGATCTGCTGTGTCCCAGGATGCAGGCACTGAGATCTAAGACCAAAATCGGCATCGTCATCAGCTGTCATATCAATGACTTTTTGCCTTTTCCCGTCAAACAGCTTTTCCCTTTTTTAAAGAAAGACATGTATAAAAAGTATGAAAAGGCAGACGATTACCACCAGTTCCTTGACCTGCTGGCGGCAGCATCTTCAGAATTTACAGGACCCGCACCGGATCTGGACAGCGCGGCCCTGATCCCTTACACCGGTGGGACAACGGGTGTGTCCAAGGGCGTTGTCCTGACCCACAGGAATGTCTCATGTAAAAACCAGATCATGAAGGAATGGTTCTTTGATCTCAAGGATGAACCGGAACGGGTACTCGCGGTTTTCCCTTTCTTCCATCTTTCGGGATTTACTGCGGTGATGAACATCTCCATCTATAACGGGTGGACGGCAGTGATGTTGCCCAAACCCGAGGTGGATACGATTTTCAAGATGATGCTCAAATACAAACCCACGCTGGTTCCGGCCGTGCCGACCCTTTATGTGGGCCTTCTGGGTTTCCCGGGTTTTAAAGAAGCTGATCTTTCCTTTGTGAAGGGCTTTTTTTCGGGTGCCGCACCCCTGGCCATCGATACCATCGAAAGTCTCAAAGAGGCCACCGGTGGATCCATTGTTGAGGCATACGGTATGACAGAGTCCACCGGTCTGGTGACCCTGACCCCCTGGCGGGGCACCATGAAACCCGGCAGTACGGGCATCCCGCTGCCCGACACCGATCTGCGGATCGTAGATGTGGATACCGGGACCAAGGATATGGCGGTGGGCGAAGAAGGGGAGGTTATTTTCAAGGGCCCGCAGATGCTTCAGTCGTACTATAACATGCCCGAGGAAACGGCCAATTCGATTCGGGACGGCTGGTTTTATACCGGTGATATCGGGAAAGTCGACGGGGACGGATATCTTTATATCGTTGATCGGACAAAGGACATGATCATCGCCAGCGGGTTCAACATTTTTCCCCGTGAGATTGATGAGGTGTTGTTCGAACACCCCAAAGTCCTCGAGGCATGTGCTGTCGGGGTCCCCCACGAATACCGGGGCGAGACGGTCAAGGCCTTTGTCGTGCCGGAACCGGGAGAAACCCTGACCGAAGCAGAACTGGATGCATTCTGCCGGGAGCGGCTGACGGCATACAAAGTCCCCAAGCTCTATGAGTTTCTTGATGAGCTCCCCAAATCCGCCATCGGCAAGATCCTGAGAAGGGAGCTCAGGGATATGGAAATAAAGAAAAACAAATAAGCAATTTTAAATCATCTGGCTCAAATCAGGCCGCGTAGCACTCATTCCACATTCAGGCCTTACCCGAACTGAGGCCTTCATAATTAATCTGCACGTTTCGACCACAAGATCCTGCGGTCGGGTTTTTCTTGACCCACAAGGCCAAATCCCGTATGATCAGATCCCAAAAAAGGAAGTTCTTATCACCTCACCTGGTGCCGAAGGCGGGACTCGAACCCGCACAGGCATACACCCACTAGACCCTGAACCTAGCGCGTCTACCAATTCCGCCACTTCGGCATCTAAACAGGCTTGAAAAAATTAATGTAAAACATTATATTGCCTAAATGAGGGTTGTCAATAGCTTTTGTGGATCTCTTATTGTCTGCAACCGGCCTGAAACCCTGGGCCGGTCGTTCTATTTTTACACGGGTTTAGTATAAACCCAATTGAGCGAAAACGCTCAATTGATTGTTGTCGGTTGTCAGGAAGAGGAATTAATCAGATTTTTAAAACACCTGCTAATCCCTGAATCCTGGCCCCTGACAGCTCCTTAATTGAGCATCGGCTCAATTAGTGCCTTATAAACAGATTTGTATTCAAAACGGGCAGAAAATTTTGTTTAAATTGTCACTGTTCCTGTTAGATATGGTAAACGGAGCGAAGCGACACCTTAACTTTAGTCACTTCGAACTTTAGTTCAATTTAGTCACTTTTCCGGTTCATCCGGGTTAGGGTCTAGCATTTTGTACGCATGGACTTTGGGAATGACTGTTATCTGTGATCTTGACCAGCTTGAAAGCCCACTCAAAAATCCTGTGTTGACCATAGGAAATTTTGATGGTGTGCACAGAGGCCATCTGGCCCTGTTCGAAAAGGTTAAAGAAAGGGCCAGACATATAGACGGGCGCTCCGTCGTCATGACCTTTGAGCCACATCCTATGAAGATCATGATGCCCGGGAAAGGCCCTCGGCTCATCACCCCCACCCAGCAAAAATTAGGACTCATACAAAAAGCGGGTATTGATGTCATCGTCTGTATCCCTTTTACAAGAGAATTCGCCTCAATCTCTGCCGGCGACTTTGTTAAGGAGATATTGATAGACAAGATCGGAATAAAAGAGATAGTAGTCGGATACGATTATTCCTTTGGGCATAAAAGAGAGGGAGATATAGAGCATCTTCAAAATGCAGGAAACCGCTTCGGTTTTGTGGTACACGTGGTGGGCCCTGTTCGTGTCAAAAACACTTTGGTGTCCAGCACATCCATCCGTAACCTCATACAGGAAGGGAAATTGGCAGAGGCAAAGAAGCTGTTGGGTAGAGATTATCAGATATGTGGGACCGTGATTAGAGGCAAGGATAGGGGTGGCAGATTACTCGGCTTCCCAACTGCCAATTTGGAACTTATTGATGAACTAACACCCAAAGCAGGTGTCTATGCCGTAAAGGTGCTTATTGAGGATGATGTCTATGACGGGTTAACAAACATTGGGTATAACCCGACATTTGGGAATGGGCAGTTCTCGGTGGAAACGCATATACTTAATTTCTCAGGGGACCTGGTTGGCAATACCATTCGGGTCGACTTTATTGAACGCCTGAGAGACGAAAAGACCTTCAATTCTGCAAAAGACTTGGCCGCTCAAATTAAAAGGGATATCCTCGCCGCAAAACAACTATTCGAGAAATCCCTTGACAATTTGCCTTAAATTTTATCATCATCCATACCTTTAATTCCTAATCCAAAATACAACCTACTCGAAGTCAAAGACGGAATGAATGATCCATTATTGACATTTCCCAAGGGTGGAATACATCCTGCCGAATCAAAGGGTCTTACTGAAAGTCTAGCTATTGAGACCTTTCCCATCCCACAAGAGGTGGATATCCTGCTCAATCAGCATTTTGGCGCCCCCTGCAAAGCGATTGTCAAAAAAAAGGATCAGGTAGTAGAGGGAGACCTGATTGGAGAGGTAGAGGCAGGTCTCGGAGCCAACATCCATTCCAGTGTTACTGGAACCATAAAGGGCATCGGCAAATCTGCCCATCCCATAGCCGTCAGTGCCCCATCTATTGTGATCCAAACTGATCCAGAAGCCGAATCAAAGGAATACAAAAAAACCGACTGGGTGGATCTTCCCCGAGACGAATTGCTAGACAGGATAAAAAAGGCCGGGATAGTGGGTATCGGAGGCGCAGGGTTTCCCACACATGTGAAACTTTTCCCACCCCCCGAGGCCAAGGTGGACAGGTTAATCATAAACGGCGCAGAATGCGAACCGTATCTTACCACTGATCACCGCCTGATGCTTGAGCACCCTCATGAGGTCATCGAGGGTGCAAAGGTCATCTTGGCCATCCTTGGCATCCATGAATGTCATATCGGGATTGAGGCCAACAAGTCTGACGCCGTAGAAACCATGAAGAAGATCTCCCAAGAGGTCTCTTCCAATGGGTTTCGGATATCTATAGATCCTTTGAAGGTCAAGTATCCCCAGGGATCAGAAAAACAGCTTATACAAGCTATCACTGGTCGTCGTGTTCCAGGATTTGGTCTCCCGTTTGACGTGGGGGTCATTGTCCAAAACGTGGGAACCACCAGGGCCATATACCAGGCCGTAGTCCTTAACAGGCCCCTATATGAGAAGGTCATAACTATTTCCGGACGAGGCATCAATCGACCCGCCAATCTGGATGTAAGGATTGGGACCAGGTTAAGCGATATCGTCTCATACTTAGGAGGCACAAGGCCCGGTCTGGCCAAGGTAGTGTTAGGCGGTCCAATGATGGGTTTTGCCATACCTTCCCTGGACATCCCAGTAACCAAGACGACCTCGGGGGTCTTGTTTCTCACACAAGAAGAGATAGACACCAGGTCGCACGGTCAGTGTATCCGCTGTAGCTGGTGCCTGGAGGCCTGTCCCATGGGGCTTTCCCCTAATGAAATAGGCATTTATGTGGAGGCGGGGCGGGCAGAAGAGACATCACAGTTCGGACTGTTCGATTGTTTCGAGTGTGGATGTTGTGCCTATGTCTGCCCCGCCAAACGTCCGCTTGTGCAATTTATCAGGGTCGCAAAGATGAAGGCGAAGAAATAGGAGCGAGACAATAGAAAATCAAGAAAAAGCAGAATCACCCGGCTTGGCTGAATCTGCATTATGGACGGTCTCTGTTTCGCCTCACGTAAAGAGTGCGGAGTCGGTAGAGAAGATCATGTGGACAGTGGTCGTCTGTCTTCTGCCCCCTCTTGTCCTGTCCGTTTTTATCTTCGGCCTGCAAACGCTTATCATAACCCTCATTAGCGTGGCAAGCTGCGTTGTCGCGGAGGCCATTTCTCAGAAGCTCTTGCACCGCCCCGTAACCATCAAAGACGGTAGTGCAGTGATCACGGGCATGCTCCTGGCTTATGTCATTCCGCCGGGAGTTCCCTATTGGATGCCTGTCCTCGGCGCCGTCATGGCCATCTATGTGGCAAAGCATCTCCTCGGTGGTATTGGGTTTAACATCTTTAATCCTGCCCTTATTGGGCGGGCCTTTCTTGTGGCGACATTTCCCGTTGCCATGACCTCCGCATGGCTGCCCCCCATCCGCAACGGCGCCATCTTCAAATACATGGGTGCAGGCGTGGACACAATCTCCACGGCTACCCCTCTCTTCGTCCTCAAGCACTATGGTATTGGAGCGGTGATCGAAAGATTTGGTTCTCTTTCCACAATTTATGGGAATTTTTTTGTGGGCTGGCGACCCGGGTGCATAGGTGAAACGTCCGCCCTCCTCCTGCTTGCAGGAGGAATCTATCTCATTTACAAGAGATATATAACCTGGCACATACCGGTTTCTGTAATCGTCTCCATCGGCTTTTTCACCTGGGTCTTCGGCGGGGAAAGGCCCTTTACGGGAAACCCGTTGCTCGCAGTTCTCTCAGGGGGAGTAATGCTTGGGGCCTTTTTTATGGCCACTGACTATGTTACATCACCCTCCCAGAAGACCGCCAAGCTCATCTTCGGTGCTGGTATTGGAGCCCTCACCGTACTTATAAGGCTGAAAGGAGGGTATCCTGAAGGTGTCTGCTATGCTATTTTGCTTATGAATCCCCTTTCACCTGCATTCGAGGGATGGTTTAGACCCAAACGTTTTGCTCCCCCAAAGGGGGCACCCAGATGAAAGAAATTCTCCGAATAACAGTAGGGCTTACTATCTCCTGTATCCTCGCCGGGCTGGTTATGGGGGCAGTTTTCACAATGACCGATAAGGCCAAAAAACACAATGAGCAAATGGATTTTCAGGAGACTATGTTGGGTGTGCTGGGATACTCAGGATCCAATCCTGCCCCATCGGACCTAAAATTTCATTCAGTCTATCGATATATTATAAGGGATCAAAAGGCTCGGTTCCTGGGATATATGGTCCCAGTAGATAGGGCCGGGAAAGAGACTTACGAGCTGCTCGTGCTTGACTTGGAAGGCAAATTAAAAGGCCACTACGATGTTGATATTTCACCTGCGGCCGCAATGGAAATGCCCCAGCGGGAGGAGGCACTTAAGAGGGTACTGAATCCCCCAAATGTATTTACCTTTGCGGACTCTTTCATCGTGGCCATGCTCGGGAGCAAACGGCTTGCCTATCTCATGCCAGGAGAATTCCCCGGCTTTAAGACCTTTATCAGGGTCATGCTGGCCGTCGACCCGCACTTCAAGATCAAGGGGCTTGATATTATGGAACAGGAGGAAGACCCGGGTCTTGGCGGTGAAATCGCGCAAGACTATTTTAAGAACCAGTTCATAGACAAGTCATACGACAGGATCAAGTCCCTGAAGGTCATAAAAAAACCCCTCCCTGCCGATTATAGGACGTATCTCGAAAGGGAAAAAGGGGAAAGGCATATGCCAACAAGAGAGCAAATTGAGAAAACTCAAAAGAAGTATGCGGACTCTGACATCTATGCCCTGACAGGGGCAACTATTTCTAGCAGGTCCATGACCAGGGGTATCAAAAACATGGTCAAAAAGTTTGCCTATCGTGCAAACATCCTGGACCACGTCATCGCCCGGGGGAATATCCCCGTGGTGTTCTAATGCCGGCCAAAAAGAACATAAGGTTTTCAGGAGGAAAACTGCATTGAAAACGACAAAGAGTCCATCCCAGTTGGTTTTGAACGGGCTTCTGAATGAAAATCCCATTTTTCGTCTGGCCCTCTCCATGTGCCCTGCGGTGGGAATAAGCACAACCGTCATGAATGGACTTATGCTGGGCGTTGCAGTCCTTTTTGTACAGGTCTGTTCCAGTTGTACCATCGCCATCATAAAGGATTATATCCACCCACGGATACGGATCCCCACCTACACACTCACAATCGCCACATGGGTTACCGTAATAGACCTTGTACTATCCGCTTATGCGCCAGTGGCCTACAAGGCAATGGGTATCTTTATCAAATTGATCGTGGCATTTGCTATTATTACCATGCGGCTGGAAGTATTTGCCTGCAAAAATACCGTTACCAAGTCCTTCTGGGACGGTATGGGTATGGGACTTGGTTTCATGTTCGGCATGGTAACCCTTGGCTGCATTCGAGAGCTTCTTGGAATGGGGACACTCCTTGGGCATGATGTGCTTGGATTCCGTCCCCTACTTTTCTTTGCCCTCCCGCTTGCAGGATTCTTTTGTGTTGGATTTATGATGGCCGTATTCAACTATGTTGAGCTAGTGTTTAACAGAAGAAAAGAGAAAAGGGCCTAAGAGATCATGATGGGAAGCCTAAAACGACATACCCTTTTTGTCTGTTGGTTCATACCGCTGATGATAGCCCTGTCCCTGTCGGCGGGTTGTAATTCTGAACACCGTTTTGTGACAAAGACAACCTTTAAGGGAACTCACAATATCGTAATTACCTTTGCTGCGCCGGTGGATGAGGCCTGGGCCAGGGATATTTCAAACTACAAGGTATACGAAGAGCCTGATCCCGACATCCTCTTGAAAATAGCCAAGGCAATCCCCGGCCGCAATCGCAAGACAGTGACGCTTCACTTCGAGGAGGAGTTGAACCAGGATCGGCCACATGTACTGAACGTGGCTGACATCATATCCGAGGGTAGGTCTCTGGGCACAGAAATCCTAAAGGTAAAAAAGCTATACCTCGGGTTCCTTTTCTCGATCCTGATTGGGGCCATGTTGATCAATAACTTCGTGTTCACCAAATACCTGGGGCTTTGTGTCTTTTTCGGGACCTCACAAAAAAAATCCACGGCAGTCGGCATGGGGGTCACCTTTACCATTGTTATTGTGGCAAGCGCCATGATGTCATGGCTCCTGTATCAGTTTGTGCTCAAGCCATTTCAACTGGATTATTTACAGATCATCGTCTTTATAGGCCTGGTGTCCCTTTCGGTTCAGGCCGTTGACACTATACTGAGAAAGATCAACCCCGCCCTTTTTAAGGCCTTTGGGGTGTACCTGGTCCTGGTGATTGCAAATTGTATTATCCTGGCGGTTCCCTTGATGCTGGCCGACAACGAATACAATGCCTGGGAAAGCTTGATGCTGGCCCTTGGCGCAGGCCTGGGATTTCTTGTATCTCTGTTCCTGATGTCCTCTGTACGTGAACGGCTGGAGCTGGCAAATGTTCCGCCTACCTACCGGGGTCTCCCAATCGCCTTTGTCGTGGCCGGGTTATTTGCCCTTGCATTC
The DNA here is from genome assembly GCA_964473615.1 of uncultured Desulfobacteraceae bacterium. Classification (GTDB taxonomy): domain Bacteria; phylum Desulfobacterota; class DSM-4660; order Desulfatiglandales; family Desulfatiglandaceae; genus CAYYPQ01. The sequence goes on along the minus strand of CAYYPQ010000021.1, from coordinate 40,667 downwards.
CTGGGATTCTCCGGGATGTCGATCTTTTGAATTTTTGACAAGATTAACCGGATTTATTTGATCTTGACATAATTACGCGCAGGTTGTTGCGAAATGTCATACAAAGTAGCTACCCAGGGGCTCACGCCCATGGTACTCTGCCGATTTTCGATAGGAGTCTAAATGGATCCAGAACTGATAAAGCTGGCAATAGGTGGCCTAGCGCTATTAGGCTGTATAGGGCTGTTCTTCGGGATCGGCCTTGCACTTGCCGCACATAAGTTCGCGGTGGAGGCAAACCCCAAGGTGGAAGAAGTTCTCGAGGTCCTGGCAGGCGCACAATGAGGGGGCTGTGGCTTCGCAGGATGCGAAGGTTATGCAGAGGCCGTAGTCAATGATCCGGACGTTCCTCCTAACTTGTGTTTCCCTGGCAAGGACGAAGTGGCCGAAATGGTAGCCGAGATAACCGGAAAGAAGATGTCTTCTATAGAAGATACAGTCGCGGCGGTCCGTTGCTCCAGAATAGAGGGCAAAGTCCAGAAAAAACATGCCTATATCGGTTACGATACGTGCACTGCCGCAAATCTCGCCTTCGGCGGTCCCGTGGCATGCCAGTATGCGTGTATAGGGTTGGGCGAATGCGCCGAGGCCTGCCCCTTTGATGCCATCACCATGGTAGATAATTTTCCCAGTATCGATCCAGGCCTGTGTGTAGGCTGTGGCGCCTGCGTCCGCACATGTCCAAAAAAAATCATTGAGCTGACACCCTTAAAGGCCAGGGTATGGGTCCCGTGCAGTACCAGGGACACAGGCAAGATTGTAAAACACGTGTGCGAGGTCGGGTGTATCTCCTGCAAGATGTGTGTCAAGGTTTGCCCCGCCAAGGCCGTGGGCATGGAAGATGGTATAGTAAAAATAGACCACAAGAAATGTGTGGACTATGGTCCCGAATGTGGGGAGATATGCGTGGAAAAATGTCCTCGCCATATCTTTCGCCATTATCATCCAGAACAAGAAGTGGCCCAACACCCCCAAACAGAAGCGGCCTAAACGCGCAGGCATCCAGGTGTTTACCGAGGGGCACAGAAAATCTAGGCCCGCGTGGCAACGCAGTGTCTCCAAATTAGGGCATCAATTCTTTCGATCAAACCGGATAACGTGTGGGGAAAAATTGCAGAAACGGCTATGCCATCCATCTTTTTTGACAGGCCCTTTACCTCACTAGGGTCTAGGAGGTCTACCTTGTTGAGGACCAAAACGGTGGGTATGTCTCTCAATTCCAATCTTACGAGGATATCTTCAACTGTCTTTATCTGCAACTCCAAACGAGTGGTAGTCGTATCAACCACATGCAGTAAAAGATCGGCATCATGAAGCTCTTCCAGGGTAGCAGCAAAAGCCTCCATAAGGCTCTCCGGGAGGTTTCTAATGAATCCGACCGTATCTGTGATAATCGCCTCCCGCTCACGGGGAAATCTAAGTCGCCTGCTGCTGGGATCCAGCGTCTCAAAAAGTCTGTTCTTAGTGCATACATGACTGTGTGTTAGTGCGTTTAAAAGGGAAGATTTCCCGGCATTTGTATATCCCACAATAGAGATAACAGGCAGTCTTCTCACGTTCCTCAGTCGTCTTCTTTCCTCTCTCTGCCGCTTGATTTGTCTTAGATCCCGGTTCAGCCTGTGAATCCGCTCCCTTACCCTGCGCCTGTTGATTTCCAGCTTGGTCTCGCCCGGTCCCCTTCCCCCAATGCCCCCGGTCAACCTGGACATCGCCGTGTTTTTGGTGGCCAGTCTGGGAAGGAGATACTTCAACTGGGCAAGTTCCACCTGAATCTTTCCCTCCCTGGTCACTGCCCTTCGGGCAAATATGTCAAGAATGAGCTGGCTCCTATCTATGATCTTCAGCTCGCTAAAATCCGTGAGATTTTTCATCTGGGCAGGAGTCAATTCATTGTTGAAGATCATCAGGTTAGAACCAGTTTGTAGGCACCGCAGGGCCAGCTCACTCAATTTTCCTTTCCTTATCAGGAAACGGGGGTCCACCCCCTTGATAGTCTGGACGACCCTTCCAACTACCTCTATGTCATCGGAACGCGCAAGCTCTTCCAGTTCATCCAGAAATTCTTGCTCCCTCCATCTGGGGCCGGTTGTCACGCCAATAAGGAGTGCCCTCTCTTTTTCCCCCTTTTCCCCGGGTGAAGGCCAGTTTCTATTCCTGGCGAGTTCCTCCTCGAGGGAGCGGACTAGTTTCAAAAAGTTGACGTCCAACTGACCGATATCGGGAACCTTATTGATTATCCATCCCTCTTCATTACCCATGCCTGGCAAAATATTGGCGTAAGAAATAGGACCGGGGATACCACTTGCATCCACCTGCAAGCAGACCATAAGATCCAGACCGAGCAAGACAAGATCTGTTACATCCTCATTTGAAAGCGGCTCACCATTTAGATGAGTGTGGATGCACCTGAGCCCCTTCAGACGCCCGGGGCCCAGCCGGAACCTGGAGAGATCAGGTATCCATATATGCCTATTATCGCCTACGACCACATAGGCCACACCCCCTTTCCGGGTCACGAGCAGGCCCACTTGCCTTTTAATTTCATGGGAAATGGCGGATATCTGGCGGGTCAATTCATGAGAAACGATCTCATGGGTGGGTATTCTACGGCGGTAAAGATTCTGAAGTCGTCTCTGTTGGCTGGCCTTAAGTCCCCCTGTTTTGCCTTGTACTTTCTCGATACCCCAAGTCCTTCTTCAGCTAAAATTGCCCGCGACTATACATCTGTAAACAGGGCACATCTTACTGTGGCCTTTAACACAACCTGTCGCTAAGCCCTATATAATGCATTGACTACTCAACTGGATTATTGTATTATTATATCATCTATCATCCAAATTTTCAATTCCCACCAAGCGCGAGGAACAAATGACCAAACTGACCCCCATTGAAATTGATCCGAAGACATTTTTTCGTAAACACTTTACCCTCCCTTCTCTCCCAGAGCTTACAAGCAAGATCCAGAGCATGATCCAATCCGACGACGCAGACATGAAAAAAGTAGCCGAGCTTGTCAATGGAGATCCCGCGCTGGTTGCTCAAGTCCTCAAGGTCGTTAACTCTGCCTATTATGGACTACCCACCGAAATAACGGAGGTGAGGCCAGCTATTGCCTTTCTGGGGCTCAATGAGATCTACCGAATGGTCCTTTCTTTATCAGTGGTCAATACTCTGTCGATCAAACAAAAGGATGAACTCGCCACGTTTTGGTTTCATTCCTTTTTTGCGACACTCTGTACAAAATATCTGGCCAAGAAATACGCACCCCGCTTGCCCCGTGAGGAATTTTGGTCCGCATCCATATTGCATGATATAGGCAAACTGGTGTACCTGAAATTTTTTCCTGAACACTACAAGGAACTCCGGCGTATTTGCAAGAATGATGGTTGTCTGTTTAGCGAGGCTGAAAGGCGGCTATCGCTTCCCTCAAGTGCCTCATTTGGGACACTCTTGTGTGAACACTGGAGGTTGCCATCCCACGTCAGAAGCGCGTGTGAGAGGCATACGTTAACAGATTTGCAGGGGATTGATCTAAAAACGCCATCAAATCGCTTCACAGGCATAATATGCCTGGGAAATCTGCTTACCGTTTTATCCGCCGAAGACCTTACCGATGACACAAAGCACAAAATATCCTCCGCAACCCAAGAAACATTGGATTGCACAGAGCCACAGTTTCTGACCTTGATGGGAGATATCTACGACCTAAGAAATGATGTGGATAAATTTATGGCACAGATACGTTAAGAGAAGGTTTTGTGCCTTTGGCCCAGACAACTAGGCTACCTATCTATATATTTGTATCCTCTTCTGCATAATCCGCAAAGGCCGTCACTTCTTTTCGGAAAGTCAATTTGAAAGCGCCTGTTGGGCCGTTTCGTTGCTTGGCTACAATAATCTCCGCAATATTCCTGTTTTCTAAAGAGTCAGGATTATACATCTCATCCCTGTAAATAAAGGCAATAACATCCGCGTCCTGTTCAATGGCCCCGCTCTCCCTCAAATCGGCAAGCTGGGGTTTTTTATTGGGTCGATCCTCCACCTTTCTGTTTAACTGCGAGAGGCCCAGAACAGGCACATTTAGATCTTTTGCCAATGCCTTCAGCATCCTTGATATCTCAGAAATTTCGACTTGCCTGGATTCGGCAGATCGTCGGCCCTGAATCAACTGCAGGTAATCAACTATGATAAGGGCCAAATCCTGCTTCTTTTTTAGCCTCCTGCACTTTGCCTTCATCTCGAGCACGCTGATCGCAGAGCTGTCGTCAATAAAAATAGGCAGTTCTGATAGGCGATTGGCTGAATCTGTCAAGCGTTCCCATTCCCTATCCCTCAGGAACCCGGTCCTCAACTTTGAAGAATCAACGCCAGAATCAAAGCCCAATAGCCTGATGCCCAACTGCTGTTTGGACATTTCTAGAGAAAAAACAGCCACCGCCTTCATCGTCTTTCTGGCAGCATTATACCCAATGTTCAAGGCCAAGGCCGTTTTACCCATGCTGGGCCTACCTGCGATAATGATCAAATCAGAAGGCTGCAGACCTGAAGTCAAGCGGTCAAAGTCCTTGAAATTGGTTGGAAGACCAGTCACATAACCCTCAAGGGCCGATGTGCTCTCGAGCTTCTTGAAACTGTCTGTTATGACATCTCTCAGGTTTTCAAGGCCATCCCTAACCTGCTCTTCCGCAATATCAAAAATGGATTGCTCTGCCTGTTCAAGGAGGTCAGTGGTCTCATCCCAATCCTGAAAGCATGCCTCTGAAATAGCAGAACACCGGGCTATAAGCCTCCTTCGAACAGAAAGATCTTTCACGATCCGGGCGTGGTAAGAGATTCCCGCGGATGTAGAGACGGCCTCGACCAAAGAGGCCAAATAATCGGTCCCGCCGATTTTATCCAGGCGGTCCTTTTTGGTAAGAGACTGAGATAGGGTTATGATATCAATGGGCTCGCTAAGATTGTACAGCTCAATCATTGCCTCAAAAAGCGCCGCGTTGGTTTCGCGGTAAAAATCATCCGGGGATAAAATATCCAAGATCACATTCATGGATTCATTATTAATTAACACTCCACCCAATATGGCCTGTTCCGCCTCAATGTTATGGGGGGGAACCTTCAATAAGGATGGGGCAATTTTCTCTCTTGCATGAGCCACTCTATCCATCTTTTTGCTTCTCTTCTTTAGGTAATACGGCCACCTTTAGTGAAGCTGTTACTTCAGGATACACCTTGATTAACACATCAAATTCGCCAAGGGCCTTAATAGGCTTTTCCAGGGCTATTTTTCTGCGATCAATAAGAAAGCCCTTCTCTTCGAGATAGGAAGCGATGTCCATTGTGGTCACAGAGCCATACAATTTTCCCTCTTCGCCTGCCTTCTTAGAGAACGTGATTAGTATACCCTCCAAATCCTGTTTTTGCCTCTCGGCCTCACTCTTGTCCCTTAACCTCTTGGCATCAATCTTTTTCCTTCGTAATTCAAGGGCCTTAATATTTTGCGGGCTGGCTTCAAGTGCAATGCGTTTTGGTATAAGATAATTACGAGCATAGCCCCTCGCCACGTTAACAATATCTCCTACGAGGCCCAGCTCTTCCACATCCTCTTGTAATATAATTTCCATACGAATCTCCTCCTCAGTCAAGCCAATCAGCTATCCATTCTCTTGTTAATTTTCCGGAAGTCTATCCACTGATCGAACAATCCCGCAAGGGCCAATATTATAAAGAAAAGCTGCTGAATTATGATCAAAAAGTACACCCCTGCCCTGATCCAAGACGGTACATGGTATCTATTCATGAAAAACAGAGTGATAGACAGCCCGTGAAAAAAATAGACGGCCATCAGTATGATCAAGACATTGATGGCCAAGGATCTTATACTCCCAGAAAACAAAAATAAAGCAAAACCTGACACGATTACTACCCAGACCAAAACATCTGGGGCCTGCCAACGGTCCATGGGAACAAAGTCTGGATATTCAAGATTTCCCACACGAAATAACGACTTGGAGACAACAACATTGAGCCAGACGGTAAAACCCGTGCCGATTACTACTAAGGATGGGTAAATCTTTGAAATAGTATTCATAAATATCTTTCCGTATGCCTCCAGCTCAATAGCCTTTTCCTGTGAAAAACCCATTTCTTCATAGGCCTTAACAGACAGTTTCAGGTGATCCTGGAGGTAACTCAGCACCATCTCCAAGGGCCCCATATTCTTTGAAAGCGCAACAAAAAAGACGAAACCCATACCCAGTAACAACATGAACACGGTCCCCAAAAAGACAGTCTGGCCCAAGTCGAGCCTTTTCTTGAAAAGTTGTGATAACGCGAGACCCAAAAAGCCAAACTCAACACCCAAAAGCATAAGCTGTGGGTAACCGACTACACTGACAATAATGCCGATACTGAAAAGGGCCAGTACGGCAAGCCTTATTCCCTGATAAAAGCCCAATTTGGTTGAATAATAAAGGAATGGCAAAGGGGTTAGCAGGCTGATAAGAGGGCCAATAATGGGAATCCCGGCAGAAACCAGGAGAAAAAAGCCTGTCCAGCCCATGCACCCCAGCGCGTCTGTTATTTTCATTGGATATCGAGACTAACCCTAAAAAACTTGGGAATTACGTTAATGGGTTATCTTGGGAGGTCAGAGATTATCTTTCAAGAGATGTAGTGAAGGGTAACAAGGCAATGTTTCTGGCCCTTTTGATAGCCAATGTCACCATCCGCTGGTGCTTGGCGCAGTTACCCGAAATTCTACATGGTGTAATTTTCCCGCGTTCTGTTGTAAAATACCTTAGAGTTTTAGGATCCTTATAATCTATAACAAGGCTGCTATCGGCACAAAATCTACATATTTTTCTTCTATTATAGGTCCCTTTAAATCTCTTCTTATTTGTTGTTTTCCTATTGCTCCTCGCGTTATACGCCATTTTCAACCTCTTTTTCCAAACCTTCCGACCCTACCTTTTCCGCGGTTTCTGGCTGTTCAACAACTTTCTCGACACTATCTTGTGCCTCGCGTATCAATTTTTCGGGGTCAGCGCTGTCGCTCAACTTAACAGTCTGATACTTTAGGATCCTATCATCCAACTTTAAATCCCGCCGAAGATCTGATGTAATGCTGGGCTCCCCACAGTATTGCAGGAGGACATAATAGCCCCTATCGAACTTTTTCACCGGATAAGCCAGCGACTTTTTGCCCCACTCATCGGATTTGATTAGTACTCCTTTATTTTTCTCAATGAGGGCACTAAACTTGGTCAAGACGTCCTTATAATCTTCGTCAGCTAAGTTGGGATTAACTAAATAGAGTGTCTCATAGTATTTCATCATCATAGTTCTTCCGCCCTTTCTCCTTACTAAAAAAATTCGGGCCAATGCATTCAGGGTAAAAGGCCCTTAAAAATTGAATTTTATTCCTTAACACTGCCACCCACTCTTGTCAAGGCTTTTTAAAAGGCCCTGGATATCAGATAAAGCGAAAAGGTATTTAGCGGATATCCAGAATGGATCAAATGTAACACTTTGACTGTTTGAAGATCAGGCAGGACCATAGGGGTCCTCTTTCAGCCGGCCGCAACAGAAAAGCCCTCATCAAATTCTTTCAAGGTGCTAATATAGTTACGAATAGATTTGATTGAAAAATCTCAACTAATATGCTAACGATTGGCACGAAGGCGCGAGGATGTGGTTGAACAAAAAACCATAAGGCCGCTGAAGGAAGGCACGATGACTGAAGAAACCCCAAAGGCCGATCACAGATCCAGGGAAGAAGATACAGGTGCTCCGTTGATTAAAAGGGGCGCCCAATCAAGACTACCTCTCAAGGCAGCCATAATCGGAGGCGGGAAGGCCTGTGATAATCTCTTGGCCTTACTTGGCGATGATAGGCTCAATAGATTGAACATGGACATACTCGGAGTGGCAGACCCCAATCCAGACTCCCCCGGGATAAGGCACGCACAAGACCTGGGCATTTTTACTACGGGTGATTTCACCGAGTTGTACCCCCTGCCCGGGTTAAACCTTCTTATCGAATTGACTGGATCAACGAATGTCAGAGAACGAATGATTCGCACCAAACCCCTTCAGATAAGTTCGATCGACCACAGGGGCGCCCGCCTCTTATGGGATCTGCTACAGATTGAGACCGAAAAGCAGCACCTACAAAACGAGAGTGAAAAGGCCATAAGGAGGGAACGTGATTGGTGGCAGAAGGTAATAGATTCCCTGCCGGATAGGATCATGGTCCTTAACAAGGATCACACAATACATCGAGTAAATAAGACCTTTGTGAAAGAGACGGGGCTTAAGGAACAAAACGTTCTGGGAAAGCTTTGTCATGATATTGCCGTCTCTATCTCACTCGTATGCGGGGGAGAACAAAACAATTGCCCATTGGAAAAGGTCTTCAGCATGGGCGAGAGCTACTTGGGGATACACGAGCACCGAGACGCTGATGAAAAAACCATCTATGAAGAGATCACCGGCACGCCTATCTTAGATGAGAAAGGGGAGATAGTTCAGGTGATCGAAGGCTTCCGTGACGTGACACGTAGGGTCATGTTGGAGCGCGAACTGAGAGAATCTGAGGAAAAGCTTCGCCAGTTCCTGGAATCAGCACACGATACCATCTGCATAAAAGACCTTGATGGTCGCTACCTGTATGTCAATCCTGCTGCTGCCAAATATATGGGGATTTCCAGAGATGAGGCCATTGGCCAGACCGACTTTGAAATATTTCCTGAACGACTGGCACAGGCCATGGCCGCTCATGATCGGGAGGTATTCTCCCAGCATAAGACACTATATTTTAAGGAAAAAATGCGCATAAAAGGCCAAATTCATCATTTCCATACAGTCCGATTCCCGATCTTGAATGATCAGGGAGAAATGGCCTCTTTTGCCATAATCGCACGGGATATGAGCGATGAAGTAGCCTTGCAGGAGGAGGTGCGCCAGAACAAGGAATACCTGGAAAATATCTTGGTTAATTCTTCAGACATGATTATCACCACCGATCTTCAAGGCAATATTGTGACTTACAATCCTGGGGCCGAACGCATGCTGGGCTACAGTAATGAAAAGATCCTGAATACCAGTGTTGAAAAACTGTGGAAAGACCCGGAGGAACGGCGGGAACTTATGGCCGAAGTCGAGGCAAGAGGGTCAGTGGATAATTATCCTGCCACCCTTGTTGCCAAAGGTGGTCATGAGGTGGAGGTGAGCCTCTCACTATCGCAGCTCCGGGACAGCGACGGACGGGTCTTGGGTACCGTGGGAACCAGCAAGGACATAACAGAAGAGAATCGACTGCGGGGAAAACTTATTGAACAAGAGCGTCTCGCCGCGGTCGGCCAGACCGTAGCGGGTGTTACTCATTGTATGAAAAATGTCCTCAATGGACTCAAAGGCGGCGCCTATATGGTCAATGTCGGCATAAAACGTAATGATTCTGCTCTGTTAGATGAAGGATGGCAAAATGTTCAAAAGGGAATTGGTCGAATTAGCAAGCTGAGTTTGGACATGCTGAGTTACTGTCGCGAACGCAGGCCTATGCTTGTACCGACTGATCCGCTGGAATTGATTCGGGAGAGTGTGGAGATAATATCAAAATCGGCCAAACAGGACGGTATCAAGATCCTCTGCCACGGAGATGACGGTCCCTCGGTAAATCTTGACCAGGAGGCCTTAGGACGCGCGCTATTAAACCTCATAAGCAACGCCATAGACGCCTGCAAGGAAAAGTCCTATGGTGAGGGTGAAATGCCGCAGGTGGAGATAACCGTGGAAAGGAAAAAAGACCGCGTAATTTTCGTTGTCAGGGATAATGGGGTGGGAATGAACGATGAGATATGCAGTCAACTTTTTACACGGTTTTTTAGCACCAAGGAATCCCACGGTACGGGCCTGGGCCTATGTGTGACTCACAAGATTGTTGATGAACATGGAGGCGAGATGGGTGTGGACTCAAACCCTGGCCAGGGGTCTACCTTCACCATAAGACTTCCGGATAACCCTGCTCAAGAGTCGGCCTGCGACACCTCGAAGCAGTAATAACTATCCAGGCGCTGTATAACCAACCGATCCGCCCGAGGACGATTGGATACCCATATTATATAATCATGCCCCTGAGAGTCTGCCGCCCTGGCCCACTTTTCCATTTTGTGTGTTGAGGAAGAGGGGAACTCCGGGGCACGGAACAGGACATTACCCGTTCGCCACATCGAGCCGACGGATACCTCATGGTCTTCCAGGTTCACCGCTGCCTTCACAACTACAGTATTGACGGGATAGGCGAGAGACATACCTTCAAAATTAGACATCAAGCATGGCCTGCCGGATAAACCCCATCGTGGGCAGGTTGCCTGAATCAAAATTTTCCTTCCTTTGTGACTCCCCAATAAATGGAATCCGTCTATAATAGGCCAAGATCTTAGATCTTGAGCCGAGTTTTGCGAATTCCCAACCATTACAAGCCTTTAACAACCGATGCTAGATACTGGTTTCTGGATGCTGGTCGAAGATCCCGTCTTTAGCGGGGATGAAACAAGGAATTGTTTTTATTTTTTTGTCCAGCATCGAGCAGCCAGCAACCAGTATCGCGGAGCCTCGTTAGATTTTGATGGTCTTACTACCATCGTCCCTACCTATTGTCAAGGATCTGGGCACTAAGGATATTTTTTTGACTTGCCCTGATGCAGACATCAGTGATATTTTCTGCCCTGCCCAGTCAAGTTGGTTATTACCTCAGTATCTCTGAAGGAAAATTCGTAATGGGGAGGAAGAAAAAATATGAAAGCGACCAGGGTACTAATCATTGATGACGAAAACGAGAATGTTCGTTACCTGACCACAATACTGGAAGAAAACGGCTTCAAGGATATCCACGCGGCCTTTGATGGTGAGGAAGGGCTGAACAAGGTGAAAGAAGTCACGCCTGGGTTGATCCTCTTGGACCTACGCATGCCAAAGAAGAGCGGCATTTTTGTGTTTAACGAGCTCAAAAAATCCGCCAGTTATAAGGACATCCCCGTCATCATCCTTACTGGGGAGGGCGGGTTCTTAAAACACCTGGCAGAGCTGCGTAACTTCCACGAAGACATTGACGACCTGGGCACTAAGCCCACTGAAGAAATATTGAACCGATTTATTACCTCACGTCCGGATGCATTTCTTGAGAAGCCCATAGAGCCTGAGGCGCTCATGGCTACCGTTAAGAACGTATTGATTACCCTGGATGAAGTAAAAGCAAAACGGCGAGATGAAGTCAATGCCCTTCGCGGCAGAAAACTCCAGGGGGGAATAATCTTCAAGGGATCACCCTTTGACAGCAGAGAATATAGCCGAAATATCCTTGCCGCGACTGCAACCAGGGTAGCGGCTGGGGGTGAAGGCCTGCCGGATGGTTTTAAATGGCGTTCATCAGATAACCAGAATATCCCGATGACCAAGGATGACATCCTCGCCTTTCATGTAGCCGTTACAAATTGGGTATATAATACGTATAAGGCCTCATGGGAGCACAAGACCTCAATCGACTCCTTCACAAATATAGATGATGTTGAAAGGTATGACATCCATGAGGGGTGGCCAACCAACGTCCTTTAGTGGCGTCTCCCTTAATTAGGTCCCGGCAGTACCTTACCCGAGCATAATCTTCGTTGAATTGTCTCCAAGAGATAAAATGCATATAACCATCATTTATGATAATGCGGCATGGAAAGGAGACTTTCAGACCGACTGGGGCCTTTCCTGCCTTATAGAAGCATTTGGGAGAAAGATACTCTTTGACACAGGTGCAAACGGCCATATCCTTCTAGATAATATGAAAAAATTGGGTATAGACCCCAAGGCAGTTGATGAGGTCTTCATATCGCATGCCCATTGGGATCATATGGGAGGTCTGTCTGATTTCTGTAAGATCAACCCCTCAAGCGTGTACATCCCCTCTTCATGTCCTGAACCCCACGGCTGCGGAAAGATTGTAAAGATCAAGGGGCCTCTTGAGATTCATGAAAATGTCTTTTCCACGGGTGAACTCGGGGGCATAGAGCAGTCCCTAATCATCAAAAAGGGCCATGGGGTGGTGGTGATAGCAGGCTGTTCTCATCCTGGGGTTCGTGAAATCCTTGAAAAGGCATCTCTCCATGGCAAACCAATGGCTATCATCGGGGGTCTACATGGTTTCAAGGAGTTCAATTTGATCGAGGACCTGGAATGGATCTGTCCCATCCATTGCACGCAATTTAAAGCGAAAATAGAGGCCCTCTATCCAGAAAAATATGTGCGAGGAGGGGCGGGAAGGGTCATAGAAATGGTGCCCCCGGCGTGACTCGAACACGCGGCACCCAGATTAGGAATCTGGTGCTCTATCCACCTGAGCTACGGGGGCATGGTAAAATTTTACCACAAGCCGATTGAAAGTCAACCGGTTTTGAGCCGAATAGTCAAGATATCACGGAGGTCCTCCCTGCTCCACTGTCTCTTTTCCATATCCCGGCTCAATTGCTCAAAAGATCTTTGATGCTCCCCTACCCTCCATACTTGAGTCTGAGGAATCCTCCAAGGAGTACAAACGAAATTGGGCTCGGTTTATCCAGAAGATTTACGAGGTGGACCCACTCACGTGAAAAGGGGAACGTTGGTTCCAAAACGATTTGATAATATAGTTCAAAGGAGATAGGCTTTTTGTATGCCAAGACAGCCAAGACTTTATGTACCCGCTGCAACCTTCACTTTCTCAGGAGCCTTGCTGTTTCTATGGCAGCAATTTCATGAGCATGGCCGTTTGGATGGTAGTCAACGGGGTGCACAGTTAGCTTTTCACCCACATGATTTTTAAATTCAGGCAAAAGGTCTATGGTGCTTATACCTCTTTGCTCTGCTAGTTCCCTAATTTTTTTGTGCACATCATCAAATGGATAATTTTTCATGTTTGTCATTAAAGGATAAATGACCAGAGAGAATGAAATCCCATTCTTTTCGGCTATGTCTTTCATAGTAGCAATATGATCAAATGTAGGGATAAGACCGCTATTGGCTTGCTCAGAGAAAATATTGCGGTACCAGGCGACAGACTCTTTAGTAGTTAGATATACAATAGCTTTTTCCATTAAGAAGTTGGAAAACCTGGAAAAGCGGGCAAGCTAAAAGCAGATCCTGGTGAATAAACCTGCCTTGGACCTTAGATTATGTGGTCTATAGTTCATTAGGTCATTAATATAAGCCTGCTTTTTCCTAAGTTTAGGGCTCATTAGGGGGTCATTCAGTACGAAAAGGTAGATAATTCTTGTGAAATTGCATTTTTTATCTTCTGATAAAGCTTTTTTGAACTGCTTGAAAATCCTTTTAAGATCCGCGCCCATGTTAGAGAAATTTATGATTTCGGCTTGAAGCTCTCTTGCGAGGAAAAAACCATATGTTTCCGTATCCCTGACTCCTTGTCCAAATGCAAATGAATCCCCAATAAGTGCCAAGGATGAATTATATTTTTCAGGTCTTATTACTCTGCGAAGAGATGACGGAGAGGTGTCGTGAATTATGCAGTGGGGGGCTTCTCTCTTGAGGAAAGAAATTCTGGATTCTAATGCCATTTCAGGGGCTTTCTCAAAGGCTTTTCCAAGGATGTTGTCATACACACCAAAGACAGGCATTTTATCTAAAAAACTGGAAAGATCCTGTGGATTATTTAAGTCAAGAGGAAAGCTGTTATAAGTATCCGTAGGATAACAAAGAGCAACATAATTCTTATAGCCCAATGGGATACTTGGTTTGTATTCGTCGGGATTATAGAAAATCCGCGCAAAAATTTCACAGGCAAATAAACCCAGCGACAAACCAACAATTATTGCGAATATAGGAAAAAGCAGTTTATTCCGATACATTTGCTCGTTATTCTAATAATAATCAGAGTAAATTACAATGTTTTTGCCACAAGCCGATTGAAAGTCAACGGGTTTTGAGTCGCCATGATGCCAAAAAGGCATTGATTTAGGAATCAAAATGTTTATAATAGAAAGATTAAGCATAAGAAAACCTGCTAATGCCAGTGAAAAGATGGTTTCAAATCTCGCAAGAGGTCATCGATCACAGAAGTGGGGATGTAGCTCAGGTGGGAGAGCGGTACGTTCGCAACGTACAGGTCAGGGGTTCGAGTCCCCTCATCTCCACCATTTTTTTTGAAGGGACAGCCACTAACTTCCAACTCACCTACTCATATCAGGCGGCCTGTGATGGGCACGGCTACGCCGGTTGTTCAAGGGCAACAGGTCAATCCAACTCCATTGAATCTTAATTCAGGTGATTTCAGATGGCACGACAGGCAAAGATAGACAGGAAGACAAAAGAGACAGAGATCCACCTTACACTCAACATAGACGGTATTGGCCACTCAAAGATCGCGACGGGCATTCCGTTTATGGACCACATGTTGAGCCTCCTGGCCGCGCATGGATTCATGGACATGGAACTGACAGCAATCGGAGACACCGAAATAGATTATCACCACACCGTCGAGGACCTTGGTATATCGCTGGGCATGGCCTTGAAAGAGGCCTTGGGCAGTAAAGGGGGAATCAAGCGCTATGGTGACGCGACGGTCCCCATGGACGAGGCCCTTGCCAGAGTAGTCATAGATATCTCCAATCGCCCTGCCCTCTCCTATCGGGTAGTCCTAAAGAAAAGGACCACAGGAACGTTTGATGTGAGTCTGATCAAGGAATTTTTCCGTGCATTAGTGACCAATGCGGGTTTCACCATGCACATTGATCTCCTTGCAGGAGAGGATCCGCACCATATTTCTGAGGCCGTTTTCAAGGGCTTCGCCAGGGCATTGGACCTTGCAAGTGGCTCTGAAAATAGGTTGGATGGGAATGTGCCCTCTACAAAAGGACTCTTATAAGAGATGTGGGTCTTTATGGAGCATGATGACGCCCGGGGCTTATATCTGGGAATTTATTGCCCAGGAGACACCTATCAAGGGAAGGGAATTTGATAGTCATACCAGCTATTGATCTCAAAGATGGCCGCTGCGTGAGACTCAGACAGGGCAAAATGACCGATGAGACGGTGTTTTCTGATAATCCGGAAGATATGGCCGTCAAATGGTATGAAAAGGGGGCTGAGAGGCTTCATATCGTCGATCTAAATGGAGCCGTCAATGGGAGGCCGGCCAATAAAAAGACTATAGAAAAAATTGTAAATTCAGTTCCTATTCCTGTTGAGCTTGGTGGGGGGATAAGGGATATGGAAACCCTGGATGGCTATCTTGATCTGGGGCTGCATTATGTGATTTTGGGGACGGTCGTCCACAAGGACCCGGAATTCGTTAAACGCGCGTGCAGTAAATACCCCGGTAAAATAATATTAGGGATCGACGCCAAAGAAGGCAATGTTGCCGTGGAGGGATGGACAGTAGAGACTGGACTTTCTCCGGTGGAATTGGCCAAACGATTTGAGGGGACAGAGATGTCTGCAATTATTTACACTGACATCCAAAGAGACGGTATGAAAACGGGTCCGAGCGTGGATGCAACGCGGTCTTTGGCAAGAGCAATCAGCCTTCCGGTTATAGCCTCTGGCGGAATCTCTGATATTTTGGATATATCAAAGGTCTTAACGCTCTCGAAGGATGGAGTTGTAGGCATGATTACGGGAAGGGCCCTTTACGACGGAACTCTGGATCTGAGCGAGGCAATAAAAATAGCAAAGGAATAATATAACCGGGAAGCCAATTTAGCGCTTGACAAAAAAATGGAAATTAGTAGAATAAAGGTTTGTTCTATGGTAAACTGATTCGACGGATAACATGCCCGCGGGATTTCATAATATTGCACAAGAACCTGCTATTATTGAAGCCATGTCATTAAATGAAAAAATTGTTCAAGACCTAAAAAACGCGATCAAGACAAAGGACACAATTCGAACTTCCTGCTTAAGGCTGCTCAAGACCCACTTGAAGAATAAGCAGGTTGAGAAAGGCAGGGACTATGAATTAAAAGATGAGGAAATTCAGGCAATTATATCCTCTTTGACCAGGAAAGGTAAAGAAGCTGCGAGTGAGTTCAGGAGGGGGGGGCGTGAGGACCTGGCCCTCAAGGAAGAGCAGGAGATAAAAATCTTATATGAATACTTGCCCCGGCAGTTGACCCCTGAGAAAATAGAGAAGACTTTACGAGAGATAATTTCCGAGCTGTCGGCTCAAAGTTACAAGGACCTGGGAAGGGTCATGAAGGAAGCCATGGCCAGAATGGCAGGACAGGCACAGGGCAAAGAGGTAAACGAAATCGCCAAGAAACTACTAAGCTAAAGACATCCCCCTATTAATAGAGCCTGCATGATCGAGCATACATTTCAGGTTCTCGGATACTACCGACTATTGCATATCTTGTCCCACTATGCCTCCTGTTCTCTGGGTCAATCGGATTGCCTATCCCTCAAACCATCTAATGACCCAAAATTCATTGATAACGAGCTAAAGCTGGTCTCTGAGATGAAGCTCCTCTTGAAGGTAAAGGGGTTCGTCTCGTTTTCACATGTAACTGACATATTGCCTGTTTTGAAAAAAGCTGCTGCAAAAGGATCATGTCTTGAGCCGAATGAATTTTTATCAATTCTCAGGCTTACAGAGGCAGGCCAACAATCTAAAAAGCGCCTCAGGTCTGAACAAACTTTGTGCCCAAAGACATATGGCCTGGTAAAAAAAATGCCCGGATGCGAGGCATTGGTCAAGGAGGTTAGGGAAACTATCTCTTCGCGAGGAGAGATCAAAGATTCTGCAAGCCATACCCTAAAAAAGATCAGAGAAAAAAAGACGAAGCTGAGGATAGGGCTCCAGAAAAGGCTGGAGGGCATTCAAAAAACCGCAGGTCTTTCCTTTGATGGGCAGGATTATCTGGTAACTGTCCGCGACGGCCGGTACGTTATCCCATTGAGGACTGATCAACAATGGCGAATCAAAGGGATCGTTCACGACTACTCCCAGACCCGGGCCACCTGCTTTTTTGAACCGGTTGATGTGATCCAGGACAATAATCGGATGGCCGAACTTTCTCAAGAAGAACAGGCCGAGGTACACCGGATATTGAGCAATCTAACAGGCATGGTGGACGATACGGCTTCGGACCTCCAATATGTGCAGACGTTGATCACCAGACTTGATGGACTCAGGGCCAGGGCAAAATTCAGTGAGGCATTGTCATGTGTGATGCCGGAGCTCGATGAGAGTCTTTGTATTGAATTGAAGAATGCCAAGAATCCGATACTACTGGCCTTGACACTGAATGGCAAAAAAAATGACAAAAGGCCCGAGGACCCGGTCCCGGTAGATATCTTGCTGGACGCCAATCACAACGTCTTGATCATTTCTGGCCCCAATAGGGGTGGCAAGACCGTGACACTCAAAACACTAGGCCTTATGAGCCTAATGACCCAGTCTGGCATACATATCCCCGCAGAGGAGGGGAGCAGGCTGCCGGTCTTCGATCATATAATTGCAGATATCGGAGATGACCAGGATATCCAGACCGGGCTGAGCACTTTTTCGGCCCATGCAACCCATTTGAGGTATCTTACAGAACACGCGAATCAAAACAGCCTCATCATTATTGACGAACCTGGCATGGGGACCGATCCGGATGAAGGGGTTGCACTCGCCATGGCTGTCTTAGACTTTCTTTCGCAGCAAGGAACTTTTGTGGCAGTCTCTACTCATTTAAACCGGTTAAAAACCTATGGCATTTTGAGTAAGCGCGCCGTAAATGCCTCTGTAGAATTTGATGCTGAGAAAAGTCGTCCCACCTTCAGATTAAGATACGGGGCCCCCGGCATTAGCCATGCCATGGAAGTGGCCGGGGATATGGGCGTTCCAAACCATATCATTGACCGGGCCAAGAGATATCTTGATCGAGATGAGGTCCGTCTGAACCGACTTATCGAGAAATTGAACCACCTGATAGTCGAGGCCGATAATCACAAGCATGAAGCCGAAAACATCAAGAAAAAATATAATGCCGCAAAAAGGAAGATGAAGGAAAGGCTGATAACACTGGAGGCGGAAAAGAGGGCCGCCATGGAAGCCAAGAGGGTCGAGGCGGAATCTGCAATAAAAGAAGCCCGGCAGGAATTGAAAAATGCTGTTCGTCTTCTTAAACAAGAGAAGGCCCATGCTCAGTCTTATGTCACACGGAGGTATGACGAGGTCAGCGGGAGACTGTTAGAGTCTCTCGATTTGGAAGTTGAAGAGCCCTCTACTGGCGATGTCATGGACATAGCAAAGGGCCAGTTGGTCTACCACAAAAAACTCGGACAGAAAGGCATTGTGCAATCTCTTGACCCATCGGGATGGCACGCCATGGTCATGTTGGGAAAGGTCAAGATTTCCGCCAGGGTCCAGGACCTGGAGGTGGTCCAAGAGTCAGGGGATTCCGGATTACAAGAAGTGATGCCTCCACTCTCCTGGGGTCTTGAAGGAGCACTAACAAAGGAATTAAACGTGATCGGATACAGGATTGACGATGCCCTTCCCTTGATTGACAAGGCCATTGACCGGGCCCTGGTGGAAGGAGGATTTACCTTAAGGATCATTCATGGGTTTGGGACAGGAAGGTTGAGACAGGCCATACGCGCCCATTTGAAAGAGGCCCCATTTGTCAAACAAATTAGCAGCGCAGACCCCAGGTTTGGTGGAGATGCAATAACAATCGTGGAATTATCTTAGGCTGATTCATTATGGCTTCTTATCAATCCGCCAAGGAAGAGATCAAGAGGGCAGCCGATATTATAGAACTGGTCGGCCAGTTTGTTCAGCTCAGAAAAGCGGGCCGAAACTATGTGGGCCTTTGTCCTTTTCATGCTGAAAAAGACCCTTCTTTCACAGTGAGTCCGGAAAGGCAGACGTTCCATTGCTTTGGGTGCAAAAAAGGGGGGGATATCTTCTCCTTCTGGATGATATACCACAGCTCTACTTTCACGGAGGCCTTGCGGGACCTTGCAGAAAAATATCATGTGACTGTCTCCGGGGGATTCTCAGAATCTGCTGAAAAGGAAAAGGCGGCATTAAGAGATGCCCTTTTCAGCATGAACGAACAGGCCACTTTATACTTTCAAAATGCCTTAAACAATCCAGTTGAAGGGAAAGCCCCGAGGGAGTATCTGGATCAAAGGTCTCTTAAAAAAGAGACGATTAGGGAATTTAGGCTTGGTTATGCCCCTGATGAATGGGATGGCTTGACCAAGATCTTGAAGAATCAGGGCATTGACCTGGATGTGGCCGTCCAGGCAGGACTGCTTATTCCCAAAAAGAGCGGGGGATACTATGATCGGTTTAGAGGACGGATCATATTTCCAATCCTTGACCTGAGACAGCATGTTATAGGCTTCGGTGGCCGTGTAATGGGCAATTCATTACCAAAATATCTGAATACACCAGAGAGCCCAATCTTCCACAAAGGGGACTCCCTTTACGGCCTGCATACCTCTCATAAGGCAATCAGGGACAAAGGACAGGCAGTGATTGTGGAAGGCTACATGGATTGCCTGGCACTTATAAACCATGGTGTCAGTAATGTCGTGGCAACACTAGGGACGGCCCTGACTGCAAGACATATCCGGAAAATCAAGGGATATGCACAGAGCGCGGTAATTGTCTTTGACTCTGATAAAGCAGGCAAATCTGCCGTGTTGAGGAGCCTGCCCCTCTTTTTTAACGAGGGCCTTTCTGCCAACGCCGTCCTCTTGCCGGATGATAATGATCCGGATAGTTTCGTGAATAAGAATGGCGCAAAAGGGTTTTTGGAGTATTTGGATCAGTCTGTACCTTTGCTCGACTTTTATTTGGACCAAAACCTGGCACAACTAGACTCAGATCTGGAGGGAAAAATCGATGTCTTAAAAGAGTTCATTCCCATTTTATCGGACCTTCAAACCGATGCCCAGCGCTCATTATATATACACAGGCTTTCGGAGAGAATTGGGATAAAGGAAGAAATAGTCTGGTCTGAACTGAAGGCCTTCAGGAAGAATTCATCTGAAAGTTCTGTTGGAAGGGATCTCAGGCAGCGATTGGCCGCCTCACAGGCCGAAAAGAGACTCAGCGATTCGCAGTTGCTCAATCTGCTCATCCATTATCCTCAGGCCGCCCTCAGGTTGATGGAGTGTGAATGGAAAATGCTCCTTTCGGATCCTGCTGTTGTGGAGATTGTTGAAACCTTCTTCCAAAAATATCGTCAGGGAGACCAGTGTTCTGCCGAAGATCTGGCCCAGGGTCTTGAGAGTGAGACAGCTCGCAAACAGCTCAGGGAGGCCATGCTCGAGGCTTCTTATTATTCAGATCAGATGATAGAACAGGCGCTCACCGAATTTGAGGACAAAGTGCATCAGGCAACAATGTCGGCCTCTATAAAAAGGGCCAAGAAACGGGGAGACATCGAGGAGCTGAATCAGCTTCTAAAATTAAAGGCCCAAAGGGTGTTGAGGCGCTGACTGGCAAGTCTTCAGGAGGTAACAGAGAATGACCAAGAAAACCGACATGGTCAATTTAAAACGGTTGGTCAATATCGGCAAAGACAAGGGATATATCACTTATGAGGAGCTAAGTGACGATCTGTCAGATGATATGGTCTCATCTGAAGAGCACATCGATGACCTTATGATGATGTTTCAAGAACTGGACATCATGGTTATAGATGATGCATCTAAGGAAAAGATCGAAAAGTCCAAGAGGGCCAAAAAAGAGCAGGTTCAGCCCGGGGAAAAAGACATTTTTCGCGTGGAGATTGCCGATACAACCTCTCGTGTTTCTGATCCCGTAAAGATGTATTTAAAGGAAATGGGTTGCATCTCTCTGCTTACACGAGAGGGAGAAGTGGAAATTTCCAAGAGGATTGAATCCGGGGAAAAAGAGACCCTGAACACCCTCTTGGATTGTTCCGTGGGTATAGAACACATAATTGAATTGGGTGAGAAGCTGAAGAAAAGCCAGACCAAACTAAAGGATGTGATTAATGACCTGGAAGATGAAGACAACAATTATATGCAATTAGGCGAAAGGAAAGAGGCCTTAATAAAGCTAATCAGCGAAATCCAGGAGTTGCATGAAGACATCCATAACAAAAGACGGGAGATGTCAAAGGCACGGTGCACCGAGAAAAAAAAGAAGCGGCTGCAAATTGAAATAAGAAGGGATCGGCGCAAGATTCTAGCCCTGATAAACTCGTTTAGGCTGGAAAAAAGGCAACTTGAACTCATGGTAACGAGGTTTAGAACTCTTGTCGCCAATATAGAAGAATCAGAGAAAGATATTGCCGAATGTATGTTTCAGGCCGGTGGCAAGTCGATCTCCTACCTAAAAAAATGCTTTAACAAGATACCGAAATCTGCAAAGGATGATGAAGAGATTTCTCCTATTGGTATGCCTAAATGCGAATTGGTGGCCCTGAAGATAAAGGCTGATAATGCCCAGGGCCTCATCAAACAGGCAAAAGAACGGACGAACATGACACCCCGACAGTTGAAAGAGACCCTGAAGAAGGTAGAAAGAAGTCTGACAAAGGCGGAGATGGCCAAGTCAGAACTCATACAGGCCAATCTTAGACTTGTAGTAAGTATTGCAAAAAAATACACCAATCGGGGCCTTCAGTTCCTTGATCTTATCCAGGAAGGTAACATTGGACTAATGAAGGCCGTGGATAAATTTGAATACCAGCGGGGATACAAATTTAGCACTTATGCCACGTGGTGGATCAGGCAGGCGATCACAAGGGCCATCGCCGACCAGGCAAGGACAATACGTATCCCTGTCCACATGATTGAAACCATAAACAAACTCATCCGGACCTCCAGATACCTCGTCCAGGAGCACGGTCGTGAGCCAACCCCAGAGGAAATAGCAGAGAAAATGGAATTCCCGCTGGAAAAAGTCAGGAAGGTCTTAAAGATAGCCAAGGAACCAATTTCTCTCGAAACACCCATAGGAGAGGAAGAAGATAGCCACCTTGGTGATTTCATAGAGGATAAAAAAGTCCTTTCTCCCGGGGATGCGGTTATCAATTATGGTCTGGCTGAACAGACAAGGAAAGTCCTCAGAACCCTGACACCCAGGGAAGAAAAGGTCCTCAGAATGAGGTTCGGAATTGGCGAGAAGGCCGATCACACCTTAGAAGAGGTAGGGCGAGACTTTAGCGTGACCAGGGAGCGTATCAGACAGATAGAGGCCAAGGCCCTCAGAAAATTGAGGCACCCCAGCAGGAGCAAGAAACTTAAGAGCTTTATCGACACCAAAGAGTACTGAGACCGTGGGAGAATTTTTCTTGACAAATATCCGGTGAGCACGCATTCTATCAAAACAGAATCACACATTGGTTTAGGGCCCATAGCTCAGCTGGAAGAGCCACCGGCTCATAACCGGTAGGTCCCTGGTTCGAACCCAGGTGGGCCCACCAAACATTTACCAGTGCTAATGTTATCAAAAATCCCTTTAAAGACCTTTTACTCGAAACATATACGATAATCCCCAAAAGGGCGTACCGAAAAAGGTGCGCCCTTTTAAATTTGTAGCAGTTTGGCGCCAGGCAAGCACGCCAAAATCCATGCGCAACATGACCGCTAAACTAAAAGATATCTTAGACCTGTTAGAAGAAATAGCCCCCTCAAAACTGGCTGAATCATGGGATAATCCGGGTCTGCAAGTGGGTTCCTATTCCCAGGAGATCACAAATATTCTGGTTGCGCTTGATCCTACCATGAAGTCCCTGCACCTTGCCTCTGATCGTGGTGCGCAATTATTGCTTACCCATCATCCCCTGATCTTTAGGCCTGTCTCGCGGCTAGAGGCTCACACCTTTCCAGGGAATGTAATTGTTGAGGCGGTAAGAAATCAAACTTCTGTGGTGGCTATCCATACCAATTTGGATGCGGCACAAGGAGGCATCAATGATATCTTGGCAAATCTCTTGGGCCTTCAAGATGTTCATGTCTTAGAAAGGAAAAATGAAGATGCAGAGTCGGGCCTGGGCAGGATTGGAACCTTGCCACAGGCCGTTAGCCTGTCTGACCTGGCAAAGGACATCAAGAAGGTCCTTGGTGCCGAAAGACTGGCGATAATCAGTGAGGGAAATCCAATGGTTCATCACCTGGCCGTAGTGGGAGGAGCCGGCGGAAACCTGGTATCTCTGGCATCACAAAGAGGTGCCGACCTGCTACTAACCGGAGATGTCGGACACCATCAAGCACTTGAAGCGAAATCACTGGGAATCGCCCTTATTGATAGTGGGCATTTTCATATGGAAAAGACCGCATTCGGAATCTTTGGTAGACATTTGAGAGACGAGCTTGTGTTCAGAGGCTGGGAAATTACCGTAGAGGTTGATGAAGGAGAAGTCGATCCGTTGGAGTATTCTGGACAGCAATGATTTAAATATAATGATGATTGAGGTGAAGAAATTGGAAATAATGATGAAACTCCTTATAGCACTTCAAGATTGTGACACCCGGATTAGATATATCCAGGAGAAAATGGAAGAAGGGCCTATCACAATACAAATGCTGAGTGAAGGACTGAACGATATCCTAAAACAGCTTGAAGAGGAAAAAGATCAGTTAGATACATACCGACGTGAAAGACGCGATGCCGAGCGTGAGGTAGAAGATTTGGAAGGCCGAATAGTAAAGAGCAATATAAAGCTATCCAATATAAAATCAAACAAGGAATATCGGGCGGCGTTGAAAGAGATCTCTGACCTGAAAATGGAAAAATCCATTTTGGAAGACAAGGTCTTAGAGATCATGGAGGAGATGGAGCGCCTGGAACAGAGATGTGTGGCCAACGAGACAAAGGGCGCTGAACTAAAGGACAAGATTGAGAAGGATCGCGCCGAGATATTGAAACAGATGAAGGGCCTGGACCAAGACCTTCGAATTGTTGAAAAAGAGCGAGACAGCTTTTGCAAGTCCATTGACGCTGATCTATTAAGGAGATATAATCAGTTAATGGAAAACAAAGGTAACTTTGCTATCAGTCCGGTCATCAAAGGCGTGTGCCAGAGCTGTCATATGGGCATCCCTCCGCAAAAATTCAATGAATTGATTAGGGGCGATGAATTAATGACTTGCCCTAATTGCATGCGTATTATCTACTGGGGTGAAAATGAGAGATTTCAAAATAAAGGGACAAATAAAGATTAGGAGGTGTGTTAGAGTAGGCCAAATGGCCGCTGCCCTGCGCTAGTTGCAGGGGAGAGGAAAGTCCGGGCTCCACAGGACAGGGTGCTGGGTAACACCCAGTCCCGGCGACGGGAAGGAAAGTGCAACAGAAAGGAGACCGCCCCCGCCGATATATTGTATATCGGCGGAGGTAAGGGTGAAAGGGTGAGGTAAGAGCCCACCAGTCCTGTCGGTGACGGCAGGAGCTATGTAAACCCCACCTGGAGCAAGACCAAATAGGGGAACACTTTAGGGTGGTCCGCCCGAGTTCCCGGGTAGGTCGCTTGACCCCGTTGGCAACATCGGGGCTAGATGAATGGTCATTGTCCTGAAAGCGGGTGACCGCTTCAGGAAACAGAACCCGGCTTATGGCCTGCTCTGACATACCAAAGTTTTTTGGATTAGTGAAAAAATGTCCCGCACCCTTTTTCAAACATCCGGCGTGTTACAATTTTTTTATGACAGGATATATCGCTCGCCTTATCCAGGATAATATTCCAGAAGACGCGGTTTTCATTATCGGGGCAGGACACTTCGGTGGCAGGGCCGCCCGGATACTCTCCCGGGTATCAAAGGGCCCCATATTTGTTGTAGACAGGGAGGCCAATCGCCTGTCCGGATTGGAGGGCTTGGCGGTTGACAGGATCCATCGCGATGCTATTCTTTTTTTGTCAAAGAATTATCATCTTCTAAGACCTACGAACACCGTTGTTCCCGCGGTCCCACTGCATTTGGCGTATGAGTGGCTTAAGAGGCATCTTGAGGGGAAATACCACATCGAGAAGATAGACATTCCAAAAGGAATAAAACCTTCTCTGCCCCATACGTGGCCCGGCAATGATGGGTCGCTCTTGATCAGCTATGCTGATTTCATCTGCCCTGAGGACTGCCCGGAGCCAGATTTATGTACCGTTACCGGGGAGATACGTCAACGGCCCTTATACAAGCTTTTGAACCATGTGGACTCAACGGGGTTCAAGATTCACATCATAAAAAGCATTCAGCTTGCGCCAGGATTGGGGGGGTATAAGGCAGGGGAATTATCGATCCTTGCAGAAAAACTCATCAGAAAAGATATGGGAAAATGGCTCCTGGGAACGGCCTGCAAATGCCATGGAATCCTTACGGCATTCGAGATTAGGAAGTGTCAGTAGCCCGCCAATTATTGTCATAGGAGATCTTATGTTTGTCTTATCCAACTTTATGAAGGCCGCGGCCTCAGTAATTAATATTGCATTGACACTATATATGTGGATTATTATCGGGCGAGCCGTTATCTCCTGGGTGAATCCTGACCCGTATAATCCTATTGTCCGTTTTCTCACCTCGGTCACTGAGCCGGTACTTTATCCCATCAGACGCAGATTACCTATAAGTTTCGGCGGCATAGATTTTTCCCCGATCCTTGTAATCCTTGGCATTATATTTCTTCAGTCATTCCTCGTCCAAAGCATAAGGGACCTGGCTGTCAGCATTACCCCAAGGCCTGGCCCCTTTGGCATGTAATCCAATGGCCAGGGATAATACAGATATGGCCGTCTTTCAGGTCAAGGTATTACCAAGGTGTTCCAGGAATCAAATTATTGGCAAAGAAAACGGGGTCTTTAGGGTAAAGCTTACGGCACCTCCTGTGGAAGGAAAGGCCAATAAAGCCTTAAAGGAGTTGCTTGCCAAAAAATTGCGCCTCGCCAAAAAAGACATTGAGATAATCTCAGGAGAGCGATCAAGGATAAAATCGGTCAGGGTTTATGGGCTTCTTCCAAGAGTGGTGGACACTCTTTTGGAAAAAGGAGGCTAGTCTCTCTTTACTTCTTAAAGAGTGCCTCCAGCGCCTCCTTAGCGTCATGTGACCTATTCACATTCCCTTGCGGTGAGCCTTTCAGGACAAAGTATTCACAGAAATTGGCCCTCTCCTTATCCACAATCCTTTCTGCCGAAACTTCCCTGCATTCGTTATAGGCATGGGCATCGTAGAATTTGCATTGCTTACAGCATCGGATATCTCTACCGCAATTAGGACAGGTCTCGCTTCTGCTTACCTTGCCCTCAATACTGATCTCTTCCCCACAAAAGATGCAGTGCATGATTCCCTTTCCTCCAATGAATTAAACGGTGACAGTTTAGCCCTCTTAAATAGACGGTCTCCTAAAGTGGGTCCCCGCCTACCTTACCTCTTTTCAAACATCTAAGGTGCTACAATTTTGACAATTTGGACAGCAACAGGTATTATTTCTCCATGCCCCCGAACAAACCAGACTTCAGCTTTCTGGACCATACAGCAGATCTGGGCATCATAGTACGCGCCACAGGCCTCAAAAATGTCTTCGAGGACGCCGCAAAATCAATGATGCTGATTATGCTTAAAGGAGGCCATGTCAACCCGACCAAAACCATTGAATTATCCATCGCAGGTGAAGACCTGGCCGACCTTATGGTCCGTTGGCTAGGGGAAATACTCTATCTCTTTGAAGGCGAAAAGAAAGTGGTAACCGACTTTTCTGTTGACTCCATTTCCCCTCACCATCTTGATGCAATTTTGAAGGCCGCCACCTTTGATCCAGACCTCCATGAGATACTCTGTGAAATCAAAGCGGTCACCTACCACCAAATAGAGGTCGCCAAAAAGGATGAACGGTGGGAAGCAACAATCATCTTCGATTTATAGAAAAATAGTAACAGTTTAGCCCTTTTCAAAATCGCTCTATTTCAGACTAATGGCGATGTCTTTTATGAGTGACTGTTGCAAGGGCGCCGTCATTTCAGGAATTACGAAAAATCCTGCCCAAATGCTTTTTTGAACAGAGCGGCAAGGAGACCGTTTTCATTCATCTAAAGAGGTGCAACCTTGGGTGTTAAACTGGAAAAAATTGATGAATACAGATGGTTGCTTCCAAAGACCGGAGCAATGCGTGTGCCAGGCCTGATTTTTTCGAATGATGAACTGATTAAAGCGGTTCAGGATGACCAGAGTGTGACCCAGTTGGCCAATGTTGCCACTCTTCCTGGTATTGTGGGACACGCATTGGCCATGCCAGACATACACTGGGGCTATGGTTTCCCCATCGGGGGCGTTGCAGCATTTGACCTGGATGAAGGCATCATTTCTCCGGGAGGAGTCGGGTACGATATCAACTGCGGCTGCCGGCTTATGACAACCCTGCTTCGGGCAAATGAAATTCGCCCCCTGATGAAAGACCTGGTTTCAGTCCTATTCAAAAATATTCCTAGTGGTGTGGGCTCCAAGGGTACGATTCGTCTATCCAAGAGCGATGAAGCCAAAGTGGCCGTTCAAGGATCGACATGGGCCATCAATAGTGGCTTCGGAACTATTGAAGACCTCGAGAGGACGGAAGACCGCGGCGCCATGGAAAACGCAGACCCTTCCGTCCTCAGTGAACGGGCCGTCAAAAGAGGTGCTGACCAGCTTGGCACACTGGGTTCGGGAAATCACTTTCTCGAAGTACAAGAGGTGGATCACATCTATAACTCGGAAAAGGCCAAAGCTTACGATCTCTTTGAGGGTCAGGTCACTATTTCCATCCATTCAGGGTCCAGGGGTTTTGGCCATCAGATATGCGACGATTTTCTGAAGGAAATGGGCAGGCACGCCGTAACCGGAAAATTACCCTTTCAGCTTCCTGATAGACAACTTGCCTGTGCCCCCCTAAAATCGGATCTGGCACGACGTTACCTTACTGCAATGGCGTGCGCCGCCAACTATGCCTGGGCAAACAGGCAGATTTTGATGCACCTGACGCGAGAGACCCTGTTGAAGGCACTTTCAATTAGTCCAAGAGAACTGGGTATGAAGCTCCTTTATGATGTCTGTCATAATATCGCCAAGAAAGAGATACACACCCTGGGAGGAAATCGGGTCATGCTCTGTGTCCATCGAAAAGGAGCCACCCGTGCCCTACCCCCACGGCATCCGCTCCTCCCCAAAATCTATAGCCATGTCGGCCAGCCTGTCCTGATCCCAGGTGATATGGGGACCAAATCCTACGTTCTTGCGGGGGCTGAAGCCGCAATGTCTCAAACCTTTGGCTCCACCTGCCATGGGGCGGGCCGAGTATTGAGCCGCTCCAAGGCCCTAAAGATCGCAAAAGGCCGGGCGATATACCGCGAACTTGAAGACAAAGGGATCTTCGTTCAATCTAGGGGTAAAAGAACTCTGAATGAGGAGATACCAGAGGCCTACAAGGACGTATCCCAAGTCGTGGAAGTCGTTCATGAAGCAGGCTTGGCCTACAAGGTGGCTCGTCTCAAACCCCTGGGTGTCATCAAGGGATAATAAAATCCTTGGCAAACGCTATTGGAGAAGGCCTCTTTGAATTGTGGGTATTATTCTACCAAGTCGCACCGGCGTGGTCAACGCTAAATTTCAGAAAAAAGTGACAAGAAAAACGCCTTGTCAGGTTGCTAAATATGTTATATAAAAAATTTTTTAATTTTTTGGGGCCCCATCGGGAGGCTACAGGCGCCTTCCGCGGTCGGGGTAAAATTTATCTAAAAGGAGCTGAAAAATCATGTATGACCTAACAGAAGAACAGAAAATGCTTAAGGATACCATAGCTCGTATTGCAAAAGAGCAAATCGCTCCCGGAGCAGAACAGCGTGATGAAGAGGCAAAATTTCCGTGGGACATGGTAGATCTTCTTCGGGAAAACTCCCTTTTCGGCGCCGATTTCCCTGAAAAATATGGTGGCTCTGAAATGGGGCTCCTATCCTTTTGCCTGATCATAGAGGAAATAGCAAAGGTCTGCGCATCTACTTCCTTGATCCTCCTTGTGCATGAACTCGGCACCACACCCATATTCCTTAGCGCCAGCGATGAGCAAAAAGATAAATACCTCCCCGGCCTCGCCTCAGGAGAAAAGCTTGTAGCATTTGGACTTACTGAGCCAAATGCAGGATCGGATGTCTCGGGCCTAAAGACAAAGGCCGTAAAGGACGGCAACCACTACGTATTGAATGGCACGAAGACCTTCATCTCTCATGGTGATGTTGCAGACATCCTATGCATTGCGGCAAGGACAGCCTCCTCTGGCCCTGCTCACAAGGGAATCAGCATGTTTATATTGGAAAAGGATACGCCAGGCTTCAGCATTGGCAAACATGAAAACAAGCTCGGTATTCGCGGATCTTCGACAGTGGAACTCATACTCGAGGATGCCAAGATCCCGGCCGTGAATATCCTGAGCCACGAAGGCGCTGGATTTCCCATCATAATGAAAACTCTGGATTTGACACGCATTCCAGTAGCGGCCCAGGCGCTGGGTATTGCCCAGGGTGCCCTCGATTATGCAGTTCAGTATACAAAGGAAAGGACCCAGTTTGGGAAACCTATTTTCTCATTCCAGGGCCTTCAATGGATGATGGCAGACATGGCTACCCAAGTAGAGGCAGCCAGGCAGTTGATCTATAAGGCTGCATCTTTGTTTGAGGACCTTCCGAAAACCATGGACAAACCCTCTAAGGAAATCCTGCGTTATTCCGCCATGGCAAAGGTATTTGCGGCCGATATGGCCATGAAGGTAACAACAGACGCGGTCCAGTTGCTAGGGGGTTATGGCTTTGTGAAAGACTATCCAGTAGAGAGGATGATGCGAGATGCCAAGATAACTCAGATCTATGAGGGAACAAGCCAGATCCAAAAAATTGTGATCGCGAGCACACTTTGATATCAGGCTGAATCGGAAGACCGACCCACTTCTTTCAACATATTTTTGGCTATCTGGCCCGCCTGATCATATCTCAATAGGCCTTGATCGAGAAAGTTGTCGGGTTGGTCCCTGTTCACCTCTGCAAATACTGCCTTAAGGATAGCTACCCTTTGATCAATGGCCGTCATTGGCGCATCTGCAGAGGCACCATCATCTGAAGGCACAGCTGGGACTCCCATTAGCATGCACCAAATAAGATTGTCCAATTCGGGCATAATTCCACACTTGGAAAAATCAACAGATTTCCTGAAATCATGGTATGCCTTGATAAACGGTTCTGTTTCTTTCATCATTCTGCTTGGCCGGACATGACTTGATATGGAACTCAAATATAATAAATGTCCCACGACAAGGCAAGCAATATGACATTCATCATTTTGCAGTAAATACCGAAACATAGGATTTTGCTAAAAGGGCCAGATTATTTTGCCCAAATGGATAGGTCTTGGAACCAGAAAAAAAAATAGCATCACTAATCCTTGCAGCGGGCAGGGGTAGCCGCATGAAAAAATTTTCTGGCAATAAGACACTTCTCCCTTTGATCCCTGGAAAATCACCTTATGAGGGAAGAATGCCTATATTGCTGCACATCCTGATTAGTTTGCCTTCCGGCCCAAAGGCCATAGTAGTTAATTACAGGAAGGAAGATGTGATGGAAGCCACTAGCACATTTGAGATTACATACTGTGAACAGCCCAGCCTCAATGGGACCGGGGGGGCATTACTAGCGGCCCGGTCATTCTTAGAATGGCTTGATTGTGACGAAGTCATTATCACCATGGGCGATGTCCCCTTCGTCAAGAGGGCGACATATATTGCCCTTGTGAAGGAGCTGAGGAATAACAGCTTGGTCGTCCTAGGCTTTCGCCCAGAATTTAAGGAAAATTATGGGGTCCTTGAGATTAATGGGGATCGTGTGCAAAGAATCATTGAATGGCAATACTGGAAAACATATCCGCTAGAAAGGCAAAAGGCCCTTGGAACCTGTAATTCAGGAATCTATGCCGTAAGAAAAAAAGAACTACTCCACTACCTTTTGATACTTGCCTCTAGACCTCATATGGTGCAAAAAGAGATCAACGGGAGGTCGCATGATATGGAGGAGTTTTTTATTACAGACCTTGTGGAATACATTTACAATGACGACTTGCCCGTAGGGCATTTGATTGCTGAGGATGAAGAAGAGGTGATGGGGGTGGACGACCTTTCGGCACTCATTAGGGCTCAAGAAATCTATAGGCTGGGATTCACTCCTTCTTCAAGACAACAATGAGTAACCGTGGCCAAGAATTTATGTGCCAGATAGCATGGAAGATAGTTTTTTGAGATCATTGCTGTGTCCAATTGCAATCAAGGTATCTCCTGTCTCAATACGGCTCTGTGAAGAAGGATTGAATGTCATCCTCCCTTCCTTATCCCTGATGCCTACTATTATCACATTCATCTCCTGCCTGATTCCAGAATCTTGCAAGGTTAACCCATTCAGCCTTGACCGCTTTCCCACCAACAATTCTTCTATCTTGAGCTCAACATCCTTACCATAGACCGTAAGTTCTAAGAAGTCAGACACCGCCGGCTTTACAATGCTATGGGCCATCTTCTGTCCGCCAATCCTATAAGGAAGCATCACCTGGTTGGCACCGGCCCTTAAGAGTTTCTTATCTGTGTGTTCTTCGTCGGCCCGCGCAAGGATAAATAGATCAGGATTTAATCCCCTTGCCGTCATGGTGATGAACAGATTATTCGCATCTGATGAAAGTACGGCAACCAATCCCTTGGCCTTATCAATCCCGGCCTCTACCAGGACATCCTCGCTGGTAGCATCGTCGATAATATATGCTATATCGCACCCGTCCAGTGCCTCCCGCGAACCTGGGTCTTTATCGATAACTAACAGGGGAATCCCATTGGACTTTAACTCCTCGGCAATGATCTTTCCTATACGGCCGAAACCACATATAATATAATGATTTTTTAGCGATCTAATTTTCAACCCCAATTTCCTCCTCCCTAAAATCGATCTCATGTGAAATTCCACCATTGTCTGGGCTATCACCCCGAGCATATAGGCCACGATGCCCATGCCCAGAAAAATAATAAAAATGGTAAAAATCCTTCCGGTTTCTGAAATGGGCCTGACTTCTCCAAACCCCACTGTGGTAATAGTTATGACGGTCATATATAGGGCCTCTAAGAATTTCAATCTCTCTATGATCATGTATCCTGTAGTGCCAATTACCAGGATCCCAACCAGCAGTCCCAGGGCGCCTATAAGATTCATGGGTCTATGGGAAGAAGGAATCTTGTCCTCTTTGCCTCTCTTGGTTTTCATAGAGACCTCAAAAAATGCTAAAGGGGCATAAATGCCCCTCTTCATACACCACTATAACAAATTGTAACATTTTAGCCCTTTAAAGCAAATGTATTCCTAAAGTGGGGTTAGGGATGTTTTTAAAACATCTAAAGTGTTACGGAGGATTTATGCTCGACAGTCAGGAACCTGGAGACGAAC
This sequence comes from uncultured Desulfobacteraceae bacterium, assembly GCA_964473615.1. Taxonomy (GTDB): domain Bacteria; phylum Desulfobacterota; class DSM-4660; order Desulfatiglandales; family Desulfatiglandaceae; genus CAYYPQ01. The sequence continues at coordinate 8,192 of CAYYPQ010000021.1, read as the reverse complement.
TAACCGCCTCCACCGTGAATTCACTCATATTGTCAGGCAGACTTTCAAAAACAATCGTGAAGGGGATAATTCCGCCAGGAGGCAGGTTGAAATTCTTCCTGCCAATGCCATAGCGGTTTTTCATGGCCTTATAAATCTCCTCTAATGAGGCAGCCTTGATTTTTTCTTTCTTCAGCGCGTTCCCAGCATAGGCCAGTTTTCTTTTTACTACCCGTCCGTTATCATCCAGGATACTCCCCTTAATAAGGATAAAACTTCGTCTGTTTGGATAGTCATTTCTCACCATTCCTCGAATTACAAAGAGGTGTCCTCCCTCTTCTGAATCAACAAAAAATCCGGTTACATCCTTGAATGAAAGCCGACGGAGGCCTGCGTCAGTCGACTCATGCTTCTCTGGCGGCCTCAAGAACGACAAGGAATTGGTAACTAGATCAGGTGCCAGCAAAACAAGGGCGGTAACACCCCCTATTATTATCAATATTATTACTAAAAAAATGGGCAAGAAATTTGTTTTGGGGGCCTTGGTTTTGCCGGAGATAGCAACAGTGGTTTCAGCGTACGCACCGGACTCATCCATATTTTCTTCTCCGCTTTCGGAAAGGATCGACTCCTCACCAGGAGAAGGGTGACCAGTGGGCTCTTCCAGGCCAGTAGGTTCCTCCTCTGAAAGATCATAGAGATCTTCAGCCGGCACAGTATCTTCACTATCTAAATCCTCAAGAGACTCCTCAAAAAGGTTGTCAAAATTTTCCTCTTGATTTTTTTCAGCCTGACCTTCCTCTTTTTCTACCGGTTTTTCCGGCTCTACATGAAAGGCGTCACCATCTTCACTAAACATCTTCTCATAAGGGTACGCAGTAAAGGTATGTTTACAAACTGAGCACCTGACCTTTGAGCCTTCTTCATTTAATAAAGATTCGTCAAGACCAAACTTTGTCCCGCACTTCTCACACTGGATGATCATGGCACCCTCCTATCGGAGATATACATGTCCTCTACTTCAGGGTGTAAATATCAGGCAAGCACCTGAATCTCTCATCATAGTCAAGTCCGTAACCAACGACAAAGCCCTGCTTTATCGTGAAGCCACAATAATCTATGGGAAGCGTTATGCTTCGCCGTTCAAGCTTATCAATAAGGGCACAGGTCCTGATTGATTCTGTCTTATTGCGCTCAAGGTCATCAATAATATATGCCAAGGTAGACCCCGTATCCACAATGTCCTCCACAAGAATAACCGGCTTTCCCTGGATAGGAATTTTTAGGTCTCTAACCAATCGGATGGTCCCGCTGGAGGTCATCTCGGAACCATAACTTGCCGCCTTTATAAAATCCATCTTGGTAGGAATACTAATCTCTCTCGCCAGATCTGCGAAAAAAAAGATCGCACCATTTAACACACCAATTAAGACAGGTTCTTTCCCCTCATAGTCAGAAGATATCTGTTCGGCAAGTTCTTTCACCCGCTTATGAATGGCATCTCTAGTGATTAAGATCTCTTTTTTCAAAACCGTGACTCCATGCCCACAAAAAAATCCATGTCTCCCAACCTCACCATCTCCAGCGCAAAGGCAGACAGCCTGCTTTTTAAAATCTCGACCAGAAACATATTGGAATTTTTTCCCCTTGTCAACTGCACTAGAATTTCTCATTCAAGAAAGGGAGCTTATCTTTTTTTCTATAGGCGAGGGCCTGACATGAGGCAACCAGGACATTACCTTCATCAGTGACTCTTATATCATATGTCGCCGTCTTTTTAGAACGATGGATCTCCCTGGATTCTGCCCTCAGTTTGCATCCCTCGCTTACAGGGTTATGATATACGACATTCACGCAAAGGGCCAGGGCCACTGTTCCATGGGAATTGCAAGAGACTTGAAAGGCCTCATCCATTAGAGAAAAAATAGCGCCTCCATGCACCATACCAAAAATATTGGTATCGTCCTCCTGTGTAAGCATTTCAACAATTGCATGCCCGGGCGCCACTTCGACCAGGCTGATTCCGAGCTTCCTGGCGTAACCTTCTTCGGCCACCTTTCTCAACATAGGCCCCTTAATCCCATCATCCATATTGCCACCCCGTATCATAGTAAAGAATCCGGCGCCAGAGGGCCCGGCTTTGGCTTGCCCCCAGAGAGGGCTTGTTTGCTCGCGTATCTCCAGAGGGCCTAAAGTGCCTAAAGTTAAGGAATTTTATGTCATTTTACTGAATAGAAAAGCGAAGCTATGCATTAATCCCGCCCGGGGCGGGATTCACTTCATGACCTTGATTTGTCGTACGGCATAGCCTGGTTTCTCTGACTCCTGCATAGCGGGGGTTTCCCAACTAACAATGAAACATTTTCTAAGCAGTCTGGTCCCCTTCAGGCGAATGCCGATGCCTTTGGAAAAAAAGGCTAAAAGTGGTACCCCCTGATCGGAGGCAATCACCCACGTTCTCGCAAAAATCACAGTCAGATATTATACCCGGGCATAAATCTTCGTCACGTGGTATATATTGGCATCTTGAAGATTTCATTCTGATCTTAAAATCATACTGTTCAGAAAAGATCTTCATGCGCAGAAGATCGGCACCCTTCCCACCGGCATTAAAATCAAAGGGCCTCTTCGACGAGTAATTCATAATCTCCTGGGTAGAAAAAAACCCATCAAATATACGATGCTGATTGCCGGCGGTGATACCAACCCCATAATCACGAACTGATAACTCTGGTCCTTTATCCCATTTACGTACAAAAATCTCTATCTTTCCCTCATCCGGCGTATTTTCTACTGCATTCTTAACCAGTCCCAGCACTACCTTTCTGAACTCGCTCACCGGCATCCTAATGGTTTGGCCAGGATCAAGATGTGTTATTATGTCTATATGACGGCGAGAAAAAAGTGGCCTGATCTCTTCAAGTGTCTTTGAAACAAATTCGTCAAGGGAGATTATTTCGGGGGGACTTTCCTTGGAGCCGAATACCTCATCAATACGCCTCCTGATTTTCTCGACCACCTGGCCTTCTCCCACCTCCTCTGCAATAAGCGATTCCAATTCATCCGCACATTCATCCAATAACCATGTAAGGCCGCGATAGGTGTCGTTATGTTTGTTATGCATAATGTCGCCGACCTGATACTGCATTTCCAGGATGCGATCCAGGTTTCGCCCGGCCCTTTCCATGGTAGGCCGCCATGTCTCCGCCGGCAGAGAAGAGAGCCGCTTCGCCAGGATATTAAGTGATGCGCTGAGAACAGAGAGGGGTGTTTTCAATTCGTGCGACAGGTGATTTATAACCTTGTCCTTGGCACGGTTCAAACTTGTAACCTCTTTATAGGCCTCCCTTAGCTCCGCTGAAAACCTTGCATTCTCAATGGAGAGGGCCACGGTCCCCGCGAGCATACTCAGAAGTTCGGCATCCGTCTTGTCGAGGGTGCCTATCTTCTTATTCATGGCGCATAATACACCTATAATCCTGTCCTTACTTCTTAGAGGAACTGCCAGGATATTCCTGGTCTTGAACCCCGCCTGGTTATCGGCCACCAGGTTAAAGCTGGGATCTTTAGACGTGTCCGTTATTATTATGGGCTCGCCTGTGAGGATGACCTTGCTTGCGATGTGCTCGTTGGCGGGAAAACGGACCTCTTTCATCCTCTTTTCAGTCGCGAAATCGTCGTGAGATGCCGATTTAAAAAAAAGCTCATTCTTCTCTTCATCCAAGAGCATTACAAGCGCTCCCTCAACACCCAAGAGACGTTTGACCTCACCGTTGATATAATCCAGGAGTTCATCCAAATCAGGATACTCAGGTAGGGCCATGCTGGCTCGGAGCAATGCCTCATTGTTCCGTGCGATCCTCTTTTCATGGGTAATGTCTCTGAGAATCACTAACTCTCCAGGTGACTCTTCTTCCCCTACCGAATAAACAGCGGCCCTAAACGCCACATCGAGGAGCCTGCCATCCTTTGTTAGTCTCTGAGTTTCGTTACGCAGGATGATCCTCTCATGAAACAACCTTCTGATATTTTCGCTGGTTTCCTCCTCGAGTCCCGTAGGGACATAGGGGATGGTCCTTCCCTCCAGCTCCTCAAGTGTCCAACCAAAGGTTTCGGTGAACGCGGGATTAAGATATGAAACCCGGCCTTCCACCGTAAACACGACGATGGGGTAAGGCACAAAGTCAAGGAGCGTCTTATAACGCCTTTCAGATTTTCTAAGGGCCTCACGGGACATGAATTTTTCAGTAATGTCACGTGCTATGCCACGAAATCCAATCCTCTGACCTTCATTATTGGTAATTAGATTAGCCGAAAGCTCAATGACCCTAAGATCACCGTTCTTGTCCTTGATTTTCCAGATGAGGTCGGAAATGCCCTTGCCAGTGCGATATATTCTATTGAATGTCTCAAATACCTTCCTGGCATCCCTTTCATCCATAAACTTGGAAAAATTCTGAAACTGGATCTCCTCTCTAGGATAACCGAAGATCTTGCACAGGGCATTGTTAAAATAAAGGTAGTTGCCATGGATATCCACCTCGTACAGACCTTCTTCGATGTTATCGACAAAGGCCAGATAACGCTCACCTGAAATCTCCTCACATGCAGTCAACATGGTTTCATTTATGAGGACATTGTTCCGTACCAGTTCTTTGGTTTGGTCCTCCGACTGGGGCCTTGTTGCGCTGTTTGGCTTATCTTTTTTCATGGCCTTGTGCGTCCTGCTTTCTGCCTATCCCCCTTACCCGCCCGTCTTTCAAACATCTAAGGTGTTACATAATTTTTAGTTTATGCTATAGTATATCAAAAATATTGTCATTATCATTTTTTGAAAATCGCTCATGGAAATACACCGATATGTCATTATAATTCTTGAAAGAGATCCTTGATAGGTTCCGAGAATCCTCTTGTAGGCAGCAAGCGTATCTTCTATACTAGCCTAGTTCCAATAATTTGGTGCAAGAACGGAAGATATTGAAAAGATGATGGGCAAATCCTTACAGCCTTAAAGGTCAAAAAACCCTCTTCTATTTTTCATGGTTGTGAGCCACATTCTTTTATGCTATTAGGTGAATAAATTCTATGAATTCACTAGTGCCCTAAAGATTTTGACGGGTGGACACTAGGTATTTATGTATGATACCCAAACATGAGAAAACCAGCGAAAATACCCAAAGCGACCATCACCAGGCTTTCCATGTATTATCGGCAACTTGAGCTCCTTGAATTCGATGGCTATCGCATGGTCTCCTCTGAAAAGTTGGCCTGGCTCTGCCAGGTAAATCCTGCTCAGGTTAGAAAAGATCTTGGTTATTTTGGTGAATTCGGTGTACGCGGAGTGGGTTATGACGTAATAGATCTTCAGGACCAGATAAAGAAAATTCTGGCCGTAAACCGCGACTGGAACATCGGAATTGTTGGAATCGGTAAATTGGGATCCGCACTCTTGCAACTCCCATTCCTGCCCGCTAGGGGCTTCAAGTGTGTCGCTGCCTTTGACAACGATACAAAAAAGATAGGCAAAATCACGCCGTCAGGCCTGAAGGTCAAAGATATCAATGAGCTTGGTCGTGCTGCCAAGGAGTTAAACATCGAAATCGGTCTAATCACTACGCCTCCTTCTGTAGCGCAAATGGTGGCGCACCTCTTGGTTAAGGCCAAGGTCTACGCCATCCTCAATTTCTCGCATACCAAAATTCGCATCCCAGAATGTTGTTTGATAGAAAATATTGATCTTACGGTGAAGCTTGATATACTCACGTATAAACTCCAGCACAAGACAGGATTTTAGGGGTAAGACTCTATGCCCGTACTTGAAAAAATTATTGAAACCTTTTTCCGAGGGACTGCCGGCCCTGGCCTATTCACCATTTGGTGATTAACCCACGTTTATTGAGAAGTTACGATAACCCCTACTCGAAGTAAGCAGTCAGCAATGGCTTCGAACTCAATAAATGGTTGAATTTCATATATGTTATAATCGCTGAGGATTTCCACATGAAAACTGTTTGGCAGACCTTATTGGTCCTGTTTTTTCTTTTTGGCCTTTTTGGTAATCTGGTCCTGGCCCAGGATGTCCAAGGGCCTAAAATGGTACTGAAAGAACAGAGCGTTGATCTTAAGGAGGTAAAGGAAGGAGAACCCATTGAGCACACATTTCAGGTCTTTAACAAAGGAGATCAGGTCTTAGAGATAAAAAACGTCAAGCCTGGTTGAGGCTGTACCGTGGCCTATTTTGACAAGGCCATCCCCCCCGGCGGGGAAGGGAAAATTAATCTTAAGATCAACACCAAGGAATATCAAGGAAGCATCATCAAAGGCGCCAGGGTCTATTCCAATGACCCCAATAAGAAGTTTGTCAGCCTGACGATAAAGGCCTTTATCAAGGTCCCCATATATATATCTCCCCGTCTTCTTCACATGTACACGAAGGAGGGCGAAAAAACCAGCAGGGTGATTTCAGTGAATGCAGAACTCGACAAGCCGTTGAAACTCACGCCGGTCGACTTCAACCTGGCCGAAAAGTTGACATATACCATAGAGGAGGTGGAAAAGGATCGGAAGTTTTATATTCGTTTCACGAGCATTCCGGGGCCACCGGGGCCCTACCATGGTTTTCTGAAACTAAAGACCAATTACCCTGAAAAACCGGAAATTATGATACAAATCAGAGGCATGGTCAAAAAGAAACAACAGGCGAAAGTCTCTAAGCATTAACTTTGCCCACACCCAATTGGAGTCTGGTCATCCACATGAATCACGGAGTGATGTCTCCTGAGAAAAACAACATCGTCATGATCTATACCGATGGAGCCTGCAAGGGGAATCCTGGCCCAGGTGGCTATGGAGCTATCTTGAAATACGGCAACGTAATTAAGGAGATTTCTGGGTGTGAGCCTCAAACTACCAACAACCGCATGGAAATGACCGCCGTTATAGAGGCCCTGCGACGACTCAAAAGGCCCTGCAAGATAAAAGTAGTCACTGATTCAAGTTACCTGGTAAGGGGCATAACCCAGTGGCTCAGAGGGTGGATCAAACGTAATTGGTTAAATTCACAGAAGAAACAAGTCTTAAATCGTGACCTCTGGGAGGAACTCCTGAAATTGTCCGGCCCACATCAAATTCAATGGGAATGGATCAGGGGGCACAATGGGCATCCTCAAAATGAGCGTTGCGACCAACTCGCCAAAAAGGCAATAATGGATTGTTTAAATTCAAAAAAACTCATTTCTTGACCGCCAACAAAAAAGATGCTATTCGGTAAAAAAATGGTTAACGCTTCAAGGCCTTTTATGTTTTGTTATGTTTAATCCCCCATATCTCTGGAGTCAAAAATGAAATGCCCAAAATGCGGTTATACGAGTTTTGACTATAACGAGGCCTGCCCGAGATGTAGTAAGGATCTAACGGCCGAGAGAGAGAAGATGAATCATCCCTCTTACATCCCAAATCCTCCCTCTTTGCTGGGCGCCTTGACAGGCGAACCTGTGGAATCCAAAATAGATTTGAAAATTGAAAACCCCGATGACACCGTGGGAGTGGACCAGGACCTGGCGCTAAGTCCGGAAGATTCACAGGCCATTGAAGCCATGGAAGAGGCGTTTAAAGATAGCCAGGAACTTGAAATAGAGATCGAATCGGCTCCAGAGAAGGCACCCGCCCCGGATACCTCTATTGGAGAGGCTGAGGAGGACACATCGCCGGACCTAGAGGCAATAGACATTGAGGACTCTGAACCCGTTGAGGTTGATACGGAGCAGGCAGCCCAGGGAGAGGAAGACACGGACATTGATAAAACCGCTGTCTTCGAGCCCCTTGTATCAGATGAGGGATCTGGTGCCATTGATGCAGGGAATCTACCACCTGAAGAGCCAGATACTACCTCGGGAGAAGGGACCCAGGAGATACCAGAAAAGGACCTCCCAGGTGATCTGGATGAATTGACTTCGTTGGTGGATGATTTAACGATGGAAGATGAAGACGTTGGTGCGGAGGTAGACACATCGGGCAAGGGCGAACAAAAGAAGGATGAAGATTTTTCGCTAGACCTTGAATCCCTGGAACTCGATCTTGAACTTGAGGATCCTAAAGACAAATCGTCTTGACATTAATTTCACCTTGGTTTATGCATACACCTCATTATCCACCTTGATCGTGCCGAGATAGCTCAGTCGGTAGAGCAGGGGACTGAAAATCCCCGTGTCCGC
>CAYYPQ010000020.1:47620-50068 GCA_964473615.1 uncultured Desulfobacteraceae bacterium | reverse complement strand
ACCCGTGTCTCCGGCGTGAGAGGCCGATATCCTAGACCGCTAGACGATGGGACCGTGAAGCCTGAAACCTACTCGAAACCGTGTCTTTCCGCCCCAGCGGCGGAATATCCCAGACCGCCAGACGATGGGACCAAAAAAATTGGCTGGGGGACAAGGATTCGAACCTTGGTTAACGGGGCCAGAACCCGTCGTATTGCCCCTATACGATCCCCCAGCGTACTAATAATTTACGCCGAATTCTTCGGAAAAGTCAAGCGAAAAACCGAGCCCTGCCGCGGCACGTGCTACCCACCAACTACTTTCCAGCATCGTACCATATGGTCCTGGGCCACTCGATAAAATTTGACGTCCTCCCCCTGGCATCGATCCTCTGCTATTGGACATCTACCCTGGAACTTGCAGCCAAGAGGTGGGTCCAAGGGACTGGGGACGTCACCCTCCAGCGATTTTATCTCCAGCCTCTTGTCCGGTTCCGCGACAGGCACTGCTGAAAGCAGGGCCAATGTATAGGGGTGAACAGGCTCATCAAAAAGGTCGTCTGCCGTTGCATACTCCATGATGTGTCCCAGATACATTACCGCCACTTTATCGCTCAGATAGGCCACCACATTAAGATCATGGGAAATAAAAAGATAGCTGATGCCAAGTCTCTCCTGTAGGTCCTTAAGCAGATTGATGATCTGGGCCTGTATGGAGACATCCAGGGCTGAAACAGGCTCATCACAGATGATCAAAGAAGGTTCTACGCTCAGGGCTCTGGCTATGCCGATACGTTGGCGCTGGCCCCCGCTAAATTCATGGGCATAGCGATCCGCGTGACTTGCTGACAGGCCGACGAGTTCCAAGAGGTGATCTACGCGCCCTCTTCTTTCCCTTTTCGGAACTCCTAATACTCGCAGACCCTCCTCAATGGACTGACCGGCGGTCATACGGGGATTCAGAGAGCCGAATGGATCCTGGAAAACAATCTGCATCTCTTTTCGCAAAGGCTTCATATCCTTTTCAGACAACATGCTGATATCACGCCCCAGGTAGATCAACTTGCCCTCATCAGGGTCCAGGAGCTTGAGGATAAGTCGGGCTACTGTTGATTTTCCACATCCACTTTCACCCACCAGCCCAAGGGCCTTGCCCTTTTCTATTTCAAAATCCACACCGTCAACGGCCTTGACCCATCCTGTCGTCCTCTGGAAAAAACCCCTTCGTACGGGGAAATATTTTCTCAGCGCCTCTACCTTGAGGATCAGGGTATCAGACGAGCGAGGCATCTCTATAATGTCAGTAGAATAGTCCATAAACAGAATATTCACGAATTACCAGAATAGATCACCGGGCATCGGGCCAGGTGTCCCTCTCCATAATCGCACAGCCCCGGATATCGTTCATGGCAGGACTGGACGGCCAGATGACACCTGGGATGAAATGGACATCCGTCCGGTTTATAGGCAGGGTTTGGAACGCTCCCGGGGATGCTGTGGAGCCTCTTTCCACGCTTGGACCTGTCTGGAAGCGACTGTAGCAGACCCTGGGTATAGGGATGGCGGGGATCGTGAAATATCTGGAACGTGTTCCCCTGCTCTGCAATAATACCCGCATACATAACATACACCCTGTCGGCTATATTTGCCACCACTCCAAGATCATGGGTGATATACAGGACAGACATGGATCCCTTTTCCTGAAGAGACCGGAACACCTGAAGGATCTGTGCCTGTATGGTCACGTCCAGGGCGGTGGTGGGCTCATCCGCGATGATGATATCAGGATTGCAGGCAAGGGCCATGGCAATCATCACCCGCTGTCTCTGCCCTCCGCTGAGTTGGTGGGGATAGTCTTTGAGCCTATCTCCCGCTGATGGAAGCCCTATATCCCTTAAGAGCCGAACGCACCTTTGATGCAACTCCCCCGGCTCGACCTGTTCATGCGTCTCTATGGCCTCGCCAATTTGATCACCTATGTTGAAAACGGGATTCAATGATGTCAAAGGCTCTTGAAATACCATGGAGACATGATTCCCCCTGATCTTCCGCAGCTCTTCCTCACCCAAGTCCAGAAGATTCTTCCCTTGAAATAACACCTCTCCGCCCACGACTTCCCCCGGCGGCATCGAGACCAGCCCGAGGATGGAAAGTGCTGAGACCGTCTTGCCGCAACCGGACTCGCCCACCAGGCAGACCGTCTCACCATGCCGAACCTCAAAGGTCGCCCCATCAACAGCTCGAGCGACCTTGTCGTCTAAATGAAAATAGACCTTCAGGTCCTGGACTGATAGCAAAGGATCGTTTTTCATAGCTGGAGAAGTGCCTAAAGTGATCTAAAGTTCGAAGTGACTAAAGTTATGGAGTCGCTTCGCTCCGCATACCATATCAAAAAAAATTCAGATCCTCCGGAAGAGTGCCTAAAGTGATCTAAAGTTCGAAGTGACTAAAGTTATGGAGTCGCTTCGCT
>CAYYPQ010000020.1:39016-47520 GCA_964473615.1 uncultured Desulfobacteraceae bacterium | reverse complement strand
AGTGCCTAAAGTGATCTAAAGTTCGAAGTGACTAAAGTTATGGAGTCGCTTCGCTCCGCATACCATATCAAAAAAAATTCAGATCCTCCGGAAGAGTGCCTAAAGTGATCTAAAGTCCAGCTAAAGTTAAAATACAGGAAAAGCAATAATTGGCCTAAATGCTAGATAGCAATTTATGGATCATTTATTTTTTCCGATGGAAGTAAAGATCGCCAGCAATTCGCTGCACTCTTCATATTCGGGTTCTAAATACTTCTGAGGTATCCATTTTGTTTCTTTGATAACCTCAAGCCAATACTGTGTTTCACTGGCTTCACTTTCGCAAATATTGATCTTGTTTCTGAAATCTGCTTTACTTCTTGCCCGATTGGCCTCACGGTAATTGGCGCCTACTGACGTACCGGATTTTGTTATTTGATTACGAAGCACTCTTGCTTCTGGTGTATCGGGCAATTTTGTTGATAGATGAATGATTCGCACTGCGAATTTTAGTGTCCTTTGTTCAAGCTGTCTTGCAAATTCTTTGTTATCCATCCCTTTGCACAAACTTTAGCTCACTTTAGTTCACTTCACACTTTAGCTCACTTCAGTTCACTTCCAACTTTAGCTCACTTCGAACTTTAGCTCACTTTAGCTCACTTCCCTAGCCTACCCTCTTTCCCTCAATTTTGGATTGAGTATATCCCTCAAACCCTCTCCGAACAGATTAAATGAAAGGACAACAATCAAAATAGCGATGCCGGGCACAAAGGTGAGCCACGGCGCATCAAAGATAAAGCCCTTACCGTCAGAGAGTATGTTTCCCCAGGTCGCATGAGGCGGCGGAACCCCAAACCCCAGGAAGCTAAGTCCCGCCTCTGTCAGAATTGCAGAAGCAATACCTATGGTTGCGGAGACCAGCACCGGCGCAATGGCATTGGGCATCACGTGCCGAAAGATAATGCGAAGGTTTCCCACACCCAGGGCCCTCGCGGCGGTCACAAAATCCTGTTCCCTCAACGAGAGAAACTCGGCGCGTACAAACCGGGTGGTGCCCATCCAGCTGGTGAGGCCAATTACTATCATGATATTATACATGCTTGCAGGGAGAAGGGCCACAACTGTAAGGATAAGGAAGAAGCTGGGGAAACAAAGCATGATATCTACGATTCTCATAATCAACGTATCAATAGAAACCGCCTCCCTGTTGAGTATCTTTCCCCATCTCGCCATGGCCCATGTCTTTCCCTTTTTCTTCACCCCGTTCAGCAGAATAATAGACATGAGGCCAAGCAAGAAAAGGGCAAAACCAAGATATACAGAACCGATAAGGACCGATACTGCCCCTGCAAATAAGAGGCAGGCTATTAATAGATGATCAATGCAGATATGGTCCTGACCGAAATAGCCCGCAATTCCGCCCATAAATATGCCTATGATAACCGATATCCCCACCGCCACAAAGCCTACGGTCAGGGAAACCCACGCCCCCTGAAGCATCCTCGAAAAGACATCCCGCCCCAAATCATCGGTTCCGAAGAGATAGACCCCCAGAATAGGGAACTCGGCAGGCCGCAAGGCCTTGAGGTTAGGGCGGGACATGGGAGGCCTCAGTTTTTCCTGAAGCCGCACGGCGGATGGATCGAATACCGGGTCCTGCCCCGAGGTGAGAAAAAGCCCTATGATAGCAGTAAAGAAAAAGAGGATAAAGATCACCAACCCCATAATGGCAAGCCTGTTCCGCCTGAATAGATGCCAGAACTCCTCCCATCTTCCCTGCTTCGGTGGCAACGATATATCAAGAGCTGGTTTTATCTCGGTCACAGGCGTATCCTCGGGTCTACCACCAGATAAAGGAGATCGGAGACAAAGGTTCCGGCCAGGACCAGCACCGCAGAGATAAAGTTGACCGTCAGAATAACCGGGTAATCTCGCGCGAGTATGGCCTCATAGGCCATCCTTCCCATGCCCGGCCAGGAAAAAATGGACTCGATAATAACCGAGCCCCCAATAAGGCCAGGCAAGATCAGGCCGAACATGGTCACAAACGGCAAAAGGGCGTTACGCAGTGCATGTTTGTAGTGGACCTGTTCCGGTGGAAGGCCCTTGGCCCTGGCCGTACGCACGTAGTCCTGCCCCTCCACCTCAAGCATCTGACTGCGCACGTACCTGGACAACACCGCTATGCCACCGGTTGCCCCCAGCACGGACGGGATCAAGAGATGCCAGACTCGATCCATGGCAACATGCAGCCAAGATGCCGCACCAATCCCGAAGGTTTCCATGCCAATCACAGGCACATGAAAACGGGTCACAACAAAGATAATAAGGATATAGGCAAAAAAGAAACCCGGGATGGATATCAACAGGTATGAGAAAAATGTGGCGCTACGATCGAACACACCCCCTCTGAAGATGGCGGAACGGATCCCTACCGGAAAAGAGAGGGTCCATGTCAGGATGGTACCCACGATAAAAAGGGGGAGACTATTCAGAAATCGCTCCCATATCTTTTTGAGGACCGGCCGATTGTCCTTCCAGGAGGTTATCTTGCCAGTCAATAGATCTCTATAGAAAAGGAGGTATTGAACATAAAGGGGTTTGTCTAAATGAAACTCTTTTTGAAAACGTTTTACCAGTTCCGGTGTGAACTTGGGATTCATAGGATCCACCTGGCTGGGTTTACCCGGGGCCAGATGGATGATCAGAAAGGAAACCACTGAAACAAAAAAAAGCGTGATAGCCTTTTGTACGATACTGCGTCCGATAAATGATAACATTTGTAATACCTTTTATATATCACTCCCGCATAGCGGCGGGTCCCCAATTATAAGTAAAACCGGGCCCAGGGGGCCCGGCTTTGGCTTGTCTCCAGAGGGGGCCTTGTTTACCCGCGTATCGCTAGAGTGACTAAAGTGATCTAAAATGTCTAAAGTGCCTAAAGTTAAGGAATTTTGTGCCATTTTACTGAATAGAAGAGCGAAGCTCTACATTAATCCCGCCCGGGGCGGGACTCACTTCATGAGCTTGTTTTTTAGTACGCCATAGCCGAATATCTATGACTCCCGCATAGCGGCGGGTCCCCAATTACAAATGAACATGACAAGCTAATTATCCTTCATCCGCAAAGGCGGGCGCCTGCGGTAGTTTAATCCACTTGTTAAAATAGAAGGTATAGTCGCCGGTCTTGGTCGGCTCAATCTTTTTATATGATATATTGCCTTCATCACCTATCTCTTTTATCACGATCCGCTTGTCGAGTATCGCCGTCCACCTGCTTACGTAGAGAAACGTGTATGGTTGTTCCAGGGCGATGATCTTGTGAAGCATGTGGCAGTATTTCACCTGCCTCTTGTGATCATATTCCTGTCTTATCTTGACTATGAGGTCATCGGCCTCTTCGTTTTTGAACCCACAAAAATTTAACTGAAAGGGATGGGTCTGACTTGAATGCCATATCTGGTAAAGGTCTGGTTCAATCCCCATCTGCCAGCCCAATACGAGTGCGTCAAAATCCAGCTTGTTCACCCTTTCCTGTATAAAAACGGACCACTCCAACAGATCGGTGCGCACGTCAATGCCGATCTTTTTCCAGGCGTCCTGGGCAATGGCCAGGACGGCCTTTCTTATATCATTGCCGCTATTGGTAATGAGTGTAAATTGGAATCTCTTTCCGTCCTTTTCCAGCCATCCCTCTTTATTTCTATGCCAGCCCGCCTCTTCTAGGAGCCTGAGGGCCCCCTCAGGATCATATGGAACAGGCTGGATACTTCTATCATAATAATCGGTCTGCTTCACAAAAGGGCCGGTAATGCGCTCGCCCTGGCCATATAATACATAGTCTATAATCTTATCAACATCCACGGCCATGCTCAGGGCCTTACGTACACGTCGGTCATTGAAGGGGGCCTTACGCATGTTATATCCGATATACGTATAACCAAAAGAAGGCCCTGAAAAACTCTGGAATCTGGGATCCTCTTTTAGTCGCTTTACCTGATGCGGCTGAACACCATAGGTGTCAATCGTGCCCGCATAAAACTCCATTTCCTGGGTCAGTGGGTCTGGAATGATTCGATACACATAGCGCTCATAATTGGGCGGACCCTCCCAGTAGTCATCAAAACGATCCAGGACTATGTCCTGATCTGACCTCCATTCTTTAAATACAAAAGGTCCACACCCCACGGGATGTCTATTAAAGCTGGCCTGTCGTATGGAAAATTTTTCCGGGTCCTTTCCCAGACTAATGGCCTCTTTCCTGAGCGCATCCGCGTTGAGGAGGTGTCTGGGAAGTATACCGATGGCCCATGTGCCAAGGGCGGGAGAGTAAAGCCTCTTGTAGACTATCCTGACAGTCAGCGGGTCCATCACTTCCACCGCCTTTACTGGCTCGTAATCAGCGATGCGCGGTGAAAGGTTCCCGGGATTCATGATGGCCTCATAGGTAAACTTGACATCATTGGCATCAAAGACCCATCCGTCATGAAACCTGACACCAGGCCTAAGGTGGAAAACCAGGACCGGATTGTGCTCAAAGGCGGGGAGAAATTCCTCGGCATACTCAGAGAGCCTTTTTCTCTCCACCGGGGGATCCGTGGTCAGGTATTCATACCCGTGAAAAGACCTAAAATATTCCTTGCCTAAGAGTTCTGTGAAATTTTGGAAAAATTCCTGATCGACCTTTTTCAGGGTCAACCTGATCCTGGCAGGGGCATTAACATGGATCTTTACCGGTTTCTTGCTTGTACCCCCCTTTTGATCCTCTTCTCCCCTGGTAGCCACATATAGCCTTGGAGGGATTATGGATATATCTTCAATCTCATCCAGGGATTGCCTCAGTTTAGGCCCAAATGAATCTCTTTTTTGCATTGCCCCCCTGATAAGTTCAACTATCCCTTTTGCGTCAGCTCTTTCCACGCCCGGTATGCTGGCAGACCTATTGACATAAAATAGTGCCTCTTCATAGATATCCCAGGAGGTCGCCAGGCGGCCCCGGAAATTTAGATCCTTATCCCGATCTATCAGCCCCTCGAATACGAGGGCTTCTATACGGCTACTGGCCGAATCGGCCGAAAGGATAGGATTTAGCATGCTGGCATCCCCAATGGATGCAGTAATGAATTCGCGAAGACGATCGGGATTTCCCCGTGTCTCTTGTTCATAGGTGGGTACCCAGAGATAGGACTGGAGGAGAAAAATGATGAGAAGAACAGGAGCAAATATAAGAATTCTTTTTACGGTCATAAAGGTAGTTAGGACCCAGAGATATAGGCGGAATGAACTGTGCTTGCCTAAGTAGATGTTTTTACAAGATAATCAACATCCGCTAAACATAGGGGATATGGGCCTGGGAGTCAAGGAAAAAGGCCTTGTCGGCATAGGGCGTTGACATTTCCTCAGTATTGTCTAAAAGTATGGCCTCGAACCCTAGGGTGAAAGCATGTAATCAGGAAGGTTATTTTTCTTAAAAAGCCAAATCGATGAGGTGACCCATGAAAAAATTCCTTCGGAAATTGACAATCTTATTCTCCTCAGGCTGTCTAGGGGGACTTATAAACAGTCTTACTGTCTGGATCTTCGGTGAGAGGGGGATCACAGCACTATTCGGCGTCAAGATTGCCCCTCACTTGACGGCCGCATGGCTATATCCGCGCATAGTATGGGCGGGAATATGGGGCCTCATTTTTTTACTACCCCTTTCCCTCAAATCGGTCCTCTTCCGGGGATTCCTTTACAGCTTGGGCCCCACTATTGCTCAACTATTTATCGTGTTTCCCGGCAAGGCCGCTAAAGGGGTGATGGGCCTGGGGTTAGGCGATATGACCCCTATATTTGTATTGTTCTTTAACGCCGTTTGGGGAATAAGCGTGGCGCTGTGGCTGAAGCTGGTGGACGAATAAAAGGCGTTTGCTACCTACGTCCCCATCTGCCAGGAAGACAGATACTTTTTCTGCTCCGCTGTGAGCGAGTCTATTTCAACTCCCATGGACTCAAGTTTTAGACGGGCGATTTCTTCATCGATGTCCACCGGAACCGGATAGACCTTCTTTGCCATAGCCGTGTGCTGCGCTGCCATGTATTCTGCAGAAAGGGCCTGATTGGCAAAGCTCATATCCATTACACTGGATGGATGCCCCTCTGCGGCCGCCAGGTTGATCAGCCGACCCTCCCCCAGCAAATAGATCCTCCTGCCATTATTAAGGGTAAACTCTTCAACGAACTCCCTTATAGTCCGTTGCCCGGTCGAAGACTCCTGTAGACCCGGCAGGTCCAGTTCCACATCAAAATGCCCGGAATTGGCTATTATGGCGCCATCTTTCATGTTAAGGAAGTGCTCTGCCCTGATGACATTGATATCACCCGTTAGGGTACAAAAAAAGTCTCCCAAGGGGGTCGCATGTGCAATCGGCATCACCTGAAACCCATCCATTACGGCCTCAAGGGCCCTGAGCGGATCCACCTCACATACGATCACATGGGCACCATGACCTTTGGCCCGGTTGGCTACGCCCCTGCCACACCACCCGTAGCCGCTGACCACGAACACGCTTCCGGCAAGCAGCCTATTAGTGGCCCTAATGATTCCGTCCAGCGTACTCTGGCCGGTCCCGTACCGGTTATCAAAAAGGTGTTTGGTATTGGCGTCGTTGACAGAAATTATTGGGAACTGCAAGACTCCATCCGCCTCCATGCTCCTGAGCCGGATGACCCCTGTGGTGGTCTCTTCTGTCCCGCCCTTTATATTTGAGATCAATTCTCTGCGTTCTTCCTCTGACAAATTCTTGGCCCAATTACTAACGGACGACTCGAGTTCATCCCATTTTTTTAGGGCGATAAAATGGAGAGAGCTAACGAGATCGGCGCCGTCGTCCATTGTCAGGTGAGGCTTGTGCTTCAGGGCTGAAAGGATATGGTCGTAATAGGTAGAGTGATCCTCTCCCCTAATAGCAAAAACCGGGATTTCGTCGTGGGCGACCAGAGAGGCAGCCACGTCGTCCTGGGTCGAAAGAGGGTTAGAGGCACACACGACCACTTCCGCACCGCCCGCCTTCAATGTCTTGAGAAG
This sequence comes from uncultured Desulfobacteraceae bacterium, assembly GCA_964473615.1. GTDB lineage: Bacteria > Desulfobacterota > DSM-4660 > Desulfatiglandales > Desulfatiglandaceae > CAYYPQ01. Next base: position 40,472 of record CAYYPQ010000020.1, on the reverse strand, counting down.
GCCCGCGGTTTCCGTGGTAACATGCAGACAAGCAGACAATCTTAGCCCCTTCAAGGGCTTTTCCTTGGAAAAACGCTCCCTGATCTTTGCCAGCACCGACATGCTCATACCCGCCCACTCGATCCTCAAACGGCCCTTGTCCGCCAAGTTGATGTCCCTGATATCATGGTTCATTGTGCCTTCCTACCTCCTATGAAAAAATTATTCGGTTCACTCCAAAATCCTATCTTTATTTTACCGCCCTTTTTAGATCCTCCACCATGTCTGTCTTCTCCCATGTAAACTCGGGTAGCTCCCTGCCAAAATGGCCATAATTGCAGGTCTTTCTATATATTGGTCTGAGCAGATCAAGCCTCTCGATAATCGCAGCCGGCCGGAGGTCCACCTGCTTTTTCACGATCTTGGTCAACTCTTGGCTGGAAATTACGCCCGTGCTGTAGGCTCCCACCATCACTGATACCGGTTCAGCCCTCCCGATGGTGTATGCAACCTGTATTTCACACTTCTCGGCCAGGCCCGCCGCCACAATGTTCTTGGCAACATAGCGGCACATATAGGAGGCGCTCCTGTCTACCTTAGAGGGGTCTTTTCCTGAAAACGCGCCGCCCCCGTGATAGCCGAAGCCCCCATAGGTGTCCATGATTATCTTACGCCCGGTGAGCCCGCAATCACCCAAGGGACCGCCAACAACAAACCGGCCTGTGGTATTGATAAAATATTGGGTATTCTTATCCAGCAACTCATCTGGAATTACCTCCAGGATCACGTGTTCGATGATAGCCTCCCGAAGGGCATCGTAATCCACATCGGGATCATGCTGAGCGGCAATAACCACCGTGTGGACCCTGAACGGCTTACCATCGACGTATTCTACAGTCACCTGCGACTTACCATCGGGCCGAAGCCATGGCAACTGGCCAGACTTCCGCACCTGGGCCAGTCTCTTCGTTAGCCCATGGGCAAGATATATGGGCATGGGCATCAAGGGCGCAGTATCTTTGCAGGCATAACCGAACATCAACCCCTGATCGCCGGCCCCCTGTTCCTTAAAAAGTCCTTCTCCATTAACACCCATGGCAATATCGGGAGATTGCCTGTCAATTGTAGAAATCACGGCACATGTCTCCCAGTCGAACCCCATGGAGGAATTACTATAACCGATATCCCTGATGGTCTCTCTAACAACCTCCGGCATATCCACGTAAGCGGTAGTGGTAATTTCACCCGCGATCATGGCCATTCCAGTGGTCACCAGGCTCTCGCACGCGACTCGGCATTGTGAATCCTGCCCTATAATTTGGTCCAGTATATGATCAGATATTTGATCGGATACCTTATCGGGATGGCCCTCAGTCACCGACTCTGAGGTAAACAAAAAATTTGCTGATTTCATAACACTCTCCTTTCAAAAAAAATGGCGACATCTACTTTTCCGCGCCCTTGTGCAACAAACAAT
>CAYYPQ010000020.1:36633-38916 GCA_964473615.1 uncultured Desulfobacteraceae bacterium | reverse complement strand
AACAAACAATTATCAATCAATCTGGTCCTTCCCACCCGAACGGCTAAGGCAACAAGGCCTTCATCACCAAGCCTGTCAATATCTTCAAGTGTTACCGGGTCACACAGGCTTACATACTCTATGTCCGTAAGAGGGAAGCCTTTTATCAACGATTCCATTGCCCCTTTTATCGCCATGGCGTTTTTTTCCCCTCCCCGGAACATCCGGTCGGCCAGATCTAATGATTTCTTGAGGCACAGGGCGGATTCCCTCTCTTCAGGTGTTAGGTAACTGTTACGGGAACTCATGGCCAGCCCATCATGTTCCCTGACAGTCTCAACTCCTATGACCTGAATATCCATATTGAGATCCGTGACCATACGCCTGATAACGGTCAACTGCTGAAAGTCTTTTTGCCCGAAAACTGCAATGTGCGGCCTTGTGATATTGAATAACTTGGCCACCACTGTAGCTACCCCGTCAAAATGGCCCGGCCTTGAGAGGCCGCAAAGGTGCCTTGTGACCTTTTCGATTTGCACCTTTGTCTGAAAGCCATTTGGATACATTTCCCCAACAGTGGGCATAAAGACCACATCCACACCCACCTCACGGGCCTTTTTGAGATCACCGTCCGTGTCTCTAGGGTATTCATTGTAGTCTTCCCTGGGTCCAAATTGAGTGGGGTTGACAAAAATGCTCATAATCAATTTCTTGGACCGCCTTTTCGCAACCCTCATAAGCGCGAGGTGGCCGTCGTGGAGAAAACCCATTGTGGGTACCAGGGATATTCCTCCCCCTGCCCTGAATTCCTCGGCCTTCTCCTGCATACCCCCAACGGTCTCTATGATTTCCATGTTAATGTCCCTCGCATTTGACGAGGCATGGATTCCTTGCCACCTGGTACGGATAGTTTACAAAATTTCACTTTTTATCATCACACCTTTTCTTTGTCAATGTAAGAAAATTTGCAAGGTTTAGAAAGTCTTGCATGTCCAGGGTCTCCGCCCGTCTTCTCGGGTCTATATGGCATTCCTTCATGCCCCTAAGAAGCCTCTCCCGATTAAAGGAAGGACAAAACCCACTTAGAGAATTCAAGAGCATCTTTCGCCTATGTGCAAATGCACCCCTCACCAATTCCCTAAAGTCTTTTTCATCCATTGCCTTTTCGGGAGAAGGCCTCCCAAAGTCCAGTTCAATCACCATGGAGCCCACCTTTGGCCTGGGATAAAATGCCTGTTTGGGGACTTCAAACAGTACTTTGGGACGCGCATAATATTTGACCAGCAGGGTCAGCATGCCGTATGTCTTTCCGCCCGGAGAGGCAGTTATCCTCTTGGCAACTTCTAACTGAAACATCAAAACAGCCCTGTCTATCAGGTCGCTGTATTCTATCAGTCTTTCCAGGAAAGGCGTGGAGATATTGTATGGCAGGTTCCCAATAACCTGGATCTTCTCCTGGTGGGGGGCCAAGTTCTCATGGATGTCAAATGACAGGATATCGTGATTGAATAGCGTCACGTTAGAAATGCCCGCCCGGGAAAGCTTCTCTCTCAACAGGCTAGTCAGGCATGGATCTTTTTCTACTGCGAAGACGTGACCAACCGAACGAGCAAGCGGCATGGTCAACGCCCCCTGGCCAGGGCCAACCTCAAGAATCATGTCGGAGGAATGAAACCCCGCACGGGAGACAATTCTCTTGATTACCTTGGTATCAATGAGGAAATGTTGGCCAAGCCATTTTTTTGGTCGAAATCGTGGGCCGGGCCTTACTGCTCTGGTACCCGCCAAATCGCGGCCCCCTCCCTTGATTCACGCCAGGACTTGATATATCGAAAAAACCCCAAGAATAGGAAATATGAAGGCAGGGCGAAAACAACACCTATTATGAGCCCACCTACCAGAAATGAAGCAAGAATACTACTTCCCGCACCCAGAATCTGCCCCACCATTATCGTCGCCTTCTCACCTGATGTAATGTCACCCATGACAGAAGAAAAAATCACACCATGCTCACGTAGTCTTAATACTAATGCCCCCAGCCTGTAACTGTAATAGTATATAAAATACCAGTCAAAGGGGTTACTGACCCAAGTTCCCAGCGCGGCGGTGATCTTGCTCCCCCTAAACAGGAGGGATAAGGCAACAGCCGTTGCTATCTGAAAAGGCATGATAGGCATAAGGCCCGAAAAGATCCCGAACGCCATTCCGAGCGCCAGTTGATGTGGCTCCCCCTTCAGGCGGACAAGCTTTTGACAATAATATCTGATTCGCCCCCTAAAAGTCACACTCTACACCCCTTAACAC
>CAYYPQ010000020.1:30313-36533 GCA_964473615.1 uncultured Desulfobacteraceae bacterium | reverse complement strand
GGTTCTTTGACACAGACGGATTCCTAAGATGGGGTAAGGGATGTTTTTATCCACGCCAAAACTCTTCGCGTACTGTGCCAGTCAAAATTTAAAAGGCATAGGTCGCCAAAAACCAAGCGCACGTCATAGGCCCGCATTAAGACATACAAAAGTCTGGGTACATGTGACAGCGGTATAGCAGCGGCGCTTTGTGCGCCCTTGTTTCTACCGATCCCATCATTTTTTGGCGTGGAGAAAAATGTCCCTTACCCTACCTACCATTCAAAAACAATCACGCCCAGAAGATGTGGATTTCCGCTCCAAATCAAAAATGTCCTCCAGACGATCCGGTCTTCATTACGGACTATAGTTGAAGGTCAATGTGTAGCAAGACCGGTTCCTGGCAGCCAAATCATTGACGACCCAGGGGGCCAAGAGGAGCAAGTTCTGAAATGGGGAATTTAGATCTAACATCCATTGACAAATCGGATGTCTCTCCATGCAAAACCCTGTGGTAGCCCGCCACCGCTATCATGGCTCCATTATCCGTACAGTATTCAGGATGAGGATAGTAGACACGAAAGCCCTCATTCAAGGCGAGCTCTGACAACCTGGCGCGCAATCTTTTGTTGCACGCGACACCGCCTGCGACCAGCACGGATTTTACACGGGCCTTTTTTTTTGCCACCATGGCCTTATATGCCAGGACATCCACCACGGCCTCCTGAAACGCCGCGGCTATATCGGGCGGCCTAACATCATCGTCGTTAGTCTGGGCCTCACTCTGTTTCTTGATATACAATGAGACGGCTGTCTTCAAACCACTGAAGCTAAAATCGAGCGAGTCACGCGAGAGGTAGGCCCTGGGAAAATTTATAAGATCTCTTCGCCCATCCTGTGCCATCTTTTCAATGGGACCTCCTCCCGGATATCCCAGTCCAAGGATTTTTGCCACCTTGTCAAAGGCCTCTCCGGCCGCATCGTCGAGGGTTTGGCCCATCAAGGCATACTCGCCAAATCCTGTCACATGATAAAGGCTCGTGTGCCCCCCGGACACGGTCATGGCCACAAAAGGGAATGAGGGGACCTCGTCCTCCAAGAAGGCAGATAGAATATGCCCCTCCAGATGATTCACACCCACCAGCGGAATACCCTGGACAAAGGCCAGTCCCTTCGCATAGTAAAGACCCACCAGGAGAGAACCCACCAGTCCCGGACCCACGGTTACGGCAATTCCGTTCAGGTCTCCCATCTGGATGCCGGCTCTAAGCAGGGCCTCATGGACCACAGGCATGATATTTTTCAGGTGTTCTCTAGAGGCCAGCTCAGGGACAACCCCGCCGTGAGGTCTATGAAGCCTGACCTGTGAATGGACAACACTGCTTAAGACATACTTTCCATCCTTGACTATTCCGGCGGCTGTGTCGTCACAAGAGGTATCTATTCCCAAAATAATCATCGGCTCGCGGTCACAGGGCCAAGGTTTTCGGCCTCAGAAAGGCCCCACTGCCGGTCCTGTCATATTCACCCTCTGGTGGTTAACCCCTATTTGTTGAGCTAATATTTTCGTTTGATCTCAACCTAGCTGCCCTTAGACTGCTTATGGGATATGATCTCATCGACCCTCGCAATCACCTTTTTGAGATGAGCACCCATCTCCCCTGCCCTCTGATAACGCCTCCCCAGATCCTTTTCAAGCGCCCGGTCAATAATCTTTTCTACCACTCGTGGCGTTCTCGGATTAATTCCCCTGGCAGAGGGGTGTCTTTCTTTGGCAATCTTGAACATAAGGGATGTCACATCTTCTCCCACAAAGGGTTTCTGACCCGTAAGCAACTCGAAAAGAACCACACCGACTGAAAAGATGTCGGAACGACCGTCCACCTTCTTACCAGAAACCTGCTCCGGAGACATGTACGAAGGGGTCCCCAGCACAGTACCTGGTTTGGTCTTGGAAGAAGAAGTAATCCGGGCGATTCCAAAGTCCGTCACCTTGATCTCTTTTGTATCCTTGACCATCATTATGTTGGCAGGCTTGATATCCCTGTGAACAACGTTTTTTAGGTGAGCATAATCCAGCGCATCAAGCACGCAGCTTATTACACGTAATGTGTCCCGGATCGAAAAAAGATGACCTGGTCTGGTATAGGCTTCGAGGTCGTCACCTTGCAGATATTCCATCGCAATATAGGCCAACTCCTCTTCCTCTCCGCAGTCATAGATAGTAACAATATTTGGGTGTGCCAATAGACCTGCGGATTCAGCCTCCCTAAAAAACCGCTCCTTAACTTCGCACACATCATCTTCGTCGAATTCGCATAGATTCAACGTCTTAATCGCCACGTTTCTCCCAATCTTGGGATCCAGTCCCTTGTAAACCACCCCCATAGCGCCTTTCCCTATCTCTGCAACCACCTCATACCTGCCTAAAGTCGGGTTGGAATCCACACTCCAGGCCTTTGGGAGGCGTGCCCCGGTATCCCCTCCATGTGCCCCCTTAACCGGTAATTCAAGATTAGGCAAGGCCCTGGCGTGTTCAGGGCCCCTGATCTCCCGGGAAGAAGGCCTGATTTGCTGCGTCCCCTCATCATCATCTTTACCTGCCATGCTACCGGTGATCAAGAAACGTCCTGAGATAATGAAGGCGTAGCCAAGGAGTAAGAGCAATATAGGAGGGGTGGCCTTTAACCAGATATTTGAGAGAAAAAATGACATCACGCCGGCCAGACCATATAAGAGAACCAGGCCCATAATTACAACAGCCCCTGTTCCTGTCCCCAGTCTTGGTATCGCAAGGATTAGAAAAAGGCCGAAAAAGACCAGGGCCAGCAGTTCGGCATATGGCAACCACGAAGGCCGTAAAAGGAAATCTTGATTGATGATATTGGCCACTGAGTTGGCAACGATTTCTATTCCGGGCATACCCCCTGACACGGGGGTAGGAAACAGATCCCCAAGAACAGGGGCGGTAGGGCCGATAATTACGATCTTATCCCTGAACAGATTCCCAGGGATATTGTTCCCGAAAACCTTGCTAAAGGGGGTGCAATGGAAGGCCAGATCCGGGCCCTTACCCCATCTTATCAGCGTCCCCATCTGACGGTCTACGAACGGAACCCTTATCATCGATGAAGGACTTACCCTTAATCGAATGCCTTCTCCTAAGACAACATCGATATCCTCATCCTTTAGTCCCTCGAAGACCTTGACTATGGCCATTGAAAAGGAGGGAAAATAAATATTCCTCAGATACCTTACCACATGGACCTGCTCCCTAACACACCCATCCCTGTCGGGAAAGAGGTTGATGTGCCCCATACCAGCGGCGACCGACGCAAAGGACGGGACAGGTGGCATCAGCTTGGAAAACCGCATAAGGTAAGACGTCCTTGATTGTTGGTCAACGCCACTGACTCGTTTATAGGCATATTTTTCAACAAAATCAGGGCAGTGCAGATCGCTGACGTTGCTCCCTCCAACAAAGCATACGGGCAAGACCACATTCCCCGCCTCTTCAACGGCCCCATAAAACTTGGAGTCTTCATCCAAGTCGACGACGGCCTTTGATAATTCCTTTTCAAACTCAATCCCGTTACCTCTCTGCGCAAGCCCGGAGATGTCATAAAGCTCCTTTAGGCGCTGCACTGTCCTTAATCCTTCCCTTTCTTCAGTCTCGGGTAACAGTGTGTTGAGGGCGATTACCTTGGCCCCTGCACGTGAAAGATTATTAATGGCCCTGGCAAAAACGTGTCTAGGCCATGGAACTTGGCCAAATTCCGCCAGATCTTGCTCGGTAATCGTCACCAGTTCTATATTGGGGTTCCTGTGCCCGGATGCGCCCATCTTTGACATAAGGTCAAAGGCCCTTGATTCAAAGATATCAGTGAAGTCAAGGTTCCCGGTTAGCTGGGTAAACAAGAAGAACAGGGTCACACCCAAGCCTATCAAGCGGCCTAGAATCTTTTGCTTCTTGCCCATGGCCTGGCCTCTTCACCCCCTATAATACCAAAAAAGGTCTCAGCCTTTTATAGAGTGTGGATCCTACCCCTGGAACGCTCAGGACGTCATTCAATCGACTGAAACGACCCCTCTTGGTCCTCTCACAAACAATAGCGCCGGCAATTTTAGGGCCGATTCCAGGAATGGCGGTTAGACCCTCTGCGGTCTCTCTATTGAGTGAAATGGGGATGCCAAAGGTCACCTTATAAAATGCCGACATTTCACCCACATAAACACAGACACCCCCTCTACCATCACGGATGTCAACCCTTGTGCCTGAAGGATAGGAAGTCCTCGTGCAGGGTAATCTCCCTTGCTTGTTGGAGGACAATCCACCCGCCCTCTTCACCAAGGCCTTCATATCCGGGGGCCGGGCGAATTCATAGATACCTGGATGGGCAATGTCCCCTGAAATCTGGACCAAGACGTCTTTATCCATATCACAAGAGACACTATCAGGTTCGGTCATGCCGACAAGGCACCCCAGCAGATGCAAAAAGAGGAGAGAAAAAAAGACGAGCAGCATCCCTACTGCTCCGTCATTTGGCCTCCTTTTCCTCATCATCCAATCCAAAGGCCCCGTGAAGGACCCTGACGGCGAGTTCGGTATATTTTTCCTCAATCACACAGGATATCTTTATCTCGGATGTGCTTATCATCATAATGTTGATGTTCTCTTTGGCCAAGGACTCGAACATCTTCTTTGCGACGCCGGCGTGGCTTCTCATGCCGATACCTATGATAGAGATCTTTGAAATATCCTCGTCGCCCAATACCCTCTCGGCCCCAATCTCCTTTGCCACGGTACCGACAAGCTTCATGGTTTCCCCAAACTCCGGCTTGGCCACGGTGAATGTCAGGTCGGTGAGACCTTCTTCACTCGTATTTTGAACAATCATGTCAACAACGATGCCAGACTTGAGCACCGGCTCGAATATCATTGATGCAATGCCCGGCCGGTCCGGCACCCTCTTGATGGTAACCCTTGCCTGATTCTTATCATAGGCTACCCCTGATACCATCACCCTTTCCATGTCTTTTGTCTCTGCGGCCACCATCGTTCCCCTCTCTTTGACAAAGGTTGATCTTACATGAATCGGCACATTATACTTTTTGGCAAATTCGACGGAACGTATCTCTAACACCTTGGCACCCAGGCTGGCCATCTCAAGCATTTCCTCGTATGAGATGATTTCAAGCTTCCTGGCCTTTGGGCAGATATTGGGATCAGTCGTATAAATACCATCCACATCTGTAAAAATTTCGCAGACATCTGCCTTCAGCGCCGCCGCCAGCGCCACAGCAGTAGTATCAGACCCGCCTCTCCCCAAGGTGGTTATATTGCCTCGGTCATCCAGGCCTTGAAAGCCGGCCACGGCGACTATCCTGTTTCGCCCCAGCTCTTTCGTGATCCGTTCGGTCTCAATCTCGTGAATTCGGGCCTTTCCGTATAGATGACTCGTATGAATAGCCACCTGGAAACCCAGAAGGGACCGGGCATCGTAACCCATAGATCTTACTGCCATCGCAAAGAGGGCAATGCTGACCTGCTCGCCCGTGGACACAAGAACATCAAGCTCTCTAGGATCAGGATTATCGGTCATTTCGCCGGCCAGTTGGATCAGACCGTCAGTTTGACCCGCCATGGCCGATAGCACAACAACCATCTGATTCCCTTCACCATAGCACTCTATTACCCTCCTCGCCACGGCCCTTATCTTTTCAATGCTTCCAACCGATGTGCCGCCATATTTCTGGACAACCAGTGCCATCTCTAGCCCTTTCCTTTTTTGACCGTCTCTTTCAATATTGCCATCGCCCTGGGATGATGTGCCGATAAAGTAATCTTTCTCGAACAGTCATTCAGGATGGTTAATTCTACCTCGATTCTCCAATCCGGCAAGATCTCGGGCCAGCGATCGGCCCATTCCATGACGACAACACCATTCTGATAAAAGTACTCCTCAAGTCCTGCTGACAAGAAATCGGAAAGGTTGTCCAGACGGTAGGCATCGATATGAAAAAGGGGGTAACGCCCTTGATACTCATTGATAAGTGAAAAAGAGGGACTTGTAATAACTGTATCCCGGGATATACCCAGACCAAGGGCCAGTCCCTTTGCGATCCAGGTCTTCCCGCTACCCAGTTCCCCCACAAGCGCAATCACGTCTCCTTCGGCAAGGCCCTCCCCCAATTTTTTGCCCAGGTCTATTGTTTCCCGAGCTGAGGCCGTGTGAAGTGT
>CAYYPQ010000020.1:21091-30213 GCA_964473615.1 uncultured Desulfobacteraceae bacterium | reverse complement strand
ATCTCAAAAATATTTTACTAGCTCGGCCATCTCGCGTACCGCCCTCTCGAACCCTACCAGAACCGCCCTCGCCACAATGCTGTGTCCTATGCTGTATTCTTCGATTTTGGGCAATGTACTAAAACGCTTAACGTTCCTATAATTGAGGCCGTGTCCCGCGCTAATGCGTAAATTCAAATCAGAGGCAATTTCCACGGCCCTTGCAATATGCATAAAGCGTTCATCGGCTTCGGATTCTGACCTGGAATCAGAGTAATGGCCGGTATGAATCTCCACGATATCTGCCCCACAATGTTGAGCGGCCTTGACCTGCTCCCGGTCCGGGTCCACAAAAAAACTGACTCCAATATCAATTCCTTTCAGGCGTTCGGTGACACCAGCATAATGATCTGGCCGACCCTTGACATCGAGTCCCCCTTCTGTGGTCAATTCTTCCCTCTTTTCAGGTACCAGGGTAACCAGGTCAGGCCCAATCTCTACGGCAATTTCCACCATCTCTTCCACAGCGGCCATCTCCATGTTGAGCTTCGTTTTTACGGTCTCACGCAAGAGCCGGAGATCCCTATCATTTATATGACGTCTGTCCTCCCTTAGATGACAGATGATGCCATCGGCTCCAGCCAATTCCGCGAGACCCGCGGCCAGGACAGGATCAGGGTCCTCAAGCCCCCTTGCCTGGCGTATTGTGGCCACGTGGTCCACATTCACCGCTAGACGTGCCATATCCTCTAATCCTCCTTGATAAGAGACATCAGTCTTTTTTCCTGCTTCTCCATGTCTTTGGCATCTACGATTGATCCTTCGTGGTCATAACCCAAAAGATGTAATAGTCCATGGATTAATAGGCGATCGATTGTATACCCTAAAGGTTCCCCAAGCTCATTTGCCTCCCGCCGGGCAGTTTCTACTGAAATGACCACGTCTCCCAGCATGGATGACTCGATCTTGGGCGTCAGCCAACCGGACATGGGAAAGGCCAACACATTGGTAGGACCTTTTCTGCCGAGATATCGTTCGTTTAGACGGGCAATTTGCTCATCGTCCGTGAGGAGGATACTCAATTCCTTGTCATGACAATCCAAGTCTCTTAAGACTCTCTCCAGCTTCCTTTTTATCTTGTGGCTTTCTGGCCTTGTGAGCCCCTGTTGAGAATTTACCTGTATCTCCATTTTTTGTCTTTTTGTCCTGGGGAGCGCCCATCACCGATTCAGGGTATTCAATCCTGTGATGGAAGATACCGCTCAATGTCTTATTGAAGCTTCTTGCGATCACATGAAGGTCCTTTAAGGTCAGGCCGCATTCGTCCAACTGACCATCAGTAAAAACATTATTTATGACCTTTTGAACCATTCCCTGAATACGGGCTGCCGTGGGATCTACAAGTGTTCTGGAGGCCGCCTCCACACAATCTGCCAACATGACAAGCCCGGCCTCTTTTGTACGGGGCTTGGGACCGGGATAGCGGAAATCTTCCTCCTTCACCTGGACCGACCTCCCACCCTTCTTTTCCACCTGTTCTTTGGCCTTCTCATAAAAAAATGTGATCACCCTTGTCCCATGATGTTGTCTGATGATATCGGTGATTTCCCTGCCCAATTTGTACTTTCTGGCCAGCTCTGCCCCGTCTTTGACATGGGAGGTGAGAATCAGGCTGCTCATAGATGGGGCGAGCTTCTCATGTTTGTTTTCGTGGCCAAGCTGGTTTTCAATAAAGTAAAGGGGCTTCGTAATCTTTCCTATGTCGTGATAGTAGGCCGCCACCTTTGCCAGGAGAGGATTGGCATCGACTGCCTCCGCAGGAGCTTCTACCATATTGCTGACGATCATGCTGTGATGATGTGTCCCCGGGGCCTGTACCATAAGCTTTCGCAACAGGGGTTGATCCAGACTGGCCAATTCAAGAAACTTGATGTCTGATGTGTAGCCAAAGCACATTTCAATCAGTGGCAGTATGCCCGTGGTAACCACTCCCACAAGTATGCCCCCGACAAAGGCAGATGCAACGGCAATCAGTGCCTCTAAGGTATAAAAGGCGCCATATAATGCCTCGATAGAAAGGGCGAGGGCAATGTTATATGCACTGACCTTCAGCCCGGTCTTAATGAAAATGCCCCTCTCCCGGCAGTTTTTTACTCCATATGCAGAAACCAAGGAACTTATGAAAAAATAGACAAAGAATTCCACCCGGCCCCCCGCGACAAGGGATGCAAGCACAGAGACTATCAGAGAAAAGCTGGTCGCCACATTCATTCCTTGAAACAGGGAGACGAGCATTGCCCCGCTGGCTACAGGTATGGCAAATAACAGGGCCCTGGCAGTAAACCAGGGGAACCCACGCGCTATTTCGTCAGCCACAAAGTGAGACGCGATGATTACGAGAAAAATACCAAGGAGGGTAACGGCGTTAAAGAGGAGGTCCTTCACGCCCCCCCTGGAAGATCGATCATTTATCAGGCCGACAAGGTACATCGCCCCGAGTAAAAATCCTATGAGCACGGCCATGGCCGGGGCCCGACCAAACATCTCTTTCTGCTTCGCAAACTTGTATTGCCCCGATAATTTAAGGAGATTTTCGGGTGCAATTCTTTCCCCCTCCCTCACAAGCATTTCACCCTTTTTGACCATAAAATAGAAGGGCTTAACAGATTTCTGCGCCAGGTCTTTCCTGAGCTCGGTCTCCCTCTTGTTAAATGTGATATTCGGTTTGATCACGCTGGAGGCCAGTTTCAATGAGACCCCAGCCAACTTCCTGGAAGGCATCGACCTGTATAAGGCCTTCCCTTGCCCTTCCACAAACTGCCTGGCCCCTTTCAGACCATAAAAGCGGTCCAGATTATTCACCTTAAGCTCTCTTTCCGTGTGAATGTCGCGCAGGATGATCCCTTTTCCGCTCTGGCTCATCAGCATCATTTTGTTGCTGACAACCCCGTTATTTAAGACCTGGGTGACCAGGCCGATTGTCGCCTGTTCCACCTCCTTGGCAAATCTATTTTTTACTAGCGTATCAAAGATGCCATGGTCAGGGCCAATATCAAGAATCTCAAAAAAACGCTCTTCTAAGGCCTCAGGGCCCGCCGGTTGTGCCCCCTCTACTTTTTTGGTCTCAAGGACTCTGACCTTGGCTGGTTGCCTTCTGCCCTCGCTAAACGCCTCCCTTATCCTTGAAATGATATTTGCGCTGCTTGGATCAAAATCATATACGGAAAGCACAGCCTTTACTGCATCGTGCCTGTTTTTTTCTGTCAGTTCATTGTTTTCCACAAGAAAGTCACCGGAGGCCTTGATGTCCCTGTCAGCCACATCGCCAAGTTTATAGACCTTCGGACGGCTCAGGATATTTGGAAACAGCAAGACGGATAGAATGAGACTCAAGCCAAACAGGATATACCACCTCTGTGCCTCGGGTCTTAGCCAAAAGCTAGATTGTACGGAATTCATCTTCCCTTTGGGGAAATTTCCCGTCTCCCTTCCTTTAGGGAATTTGTCCCTCTTGGTTCTCGGGTACCTTATTTTGTCCTTATCGGATTTATTCATCTGGGAACCTGGCCTCAATTCGTCTCGCGTTCAGCCCTCTTTCTACGTTCCATCTTCTCATACGCGTCAATAACTTCCTGGACCAGAGGATGCCTAATAACATCCTCCCTGGAAAAGTAGACAAACTGGATACCGTCGATATCCTCCATGATCTCTTTCGCCTCAGCGAGCCCTGAAATTTTTCCATCCGGTAGATCCGTCTGGGTCAAATCACCAGTAATAACCGCCTTAGAGCTAAAACCCAGACGTGTCAAAAACATCTTCATCTGTTCGGAAGTTGCGTTTTGCGCCTCATCCAGGATAACGAATGAGTCATTCAAGGTCCTCCCCCTCATAAATGCGAGTGGGGCCACCTCAATGACACCCCTCTGGAGCATGCGAGATGCCTTTTCAAAATCCATCATATCGTGTAGGGCGTCATACAAGGGTCGGAGATAGGGATTTACCTTTTCATAGAGATCCCCGGGCAGAAAACCCAGGTGCTCACCGGCCTCGACCGCTGGTCTTGCCAGAACGACCCGGCTGAGTTCTTTTTTGAATAAGGATGATATGGCCATTGCCATGGCAAGGTAGGTCTTTCCCGTCCCTGCGGGGCCGATTCCAAATACAATGTCAAACTTCCTAATGCTGTCAATATAATGCTTTTGGTTAATGGTCTTAGGGGTTATAAGATTCTTTTTTGACGAGATATATACCTTGTCCCTAAATATCTTTTTTAGGTCAAGCGATTGGTCACCCTTTAAGATCCTTATGGCATAGTCCACATCATCCTGGTAGATCGGATAACCGGACTTCAGGAGCTCATAGAGTTGAGTCAAGACACTCTCGCCAAGTTCTACCTCCCAATCACCCCCCTCAAGAGACAGTACATTGCCCCTACTGTGCACCAAAACGCCGGTCTTTTTCTCTAGCAAGCGGAGGTAAGAGTCATGCTCCCCGCACAAACTTCGAATCAGTTCATGGTCTGGAAAGGTCAACTTTTTGTTACTCACCGCTGCCCACGCGATCACTCATTCTTTTATGAACGATTTCTCAATATATGGTTTCCGGTTTATGTTCAGTCAAGCCGGATGCACCGGTTACCTGAACCACTATTCGACGTCTTCGGGGCCTATTATCAAAATCGAGCAAGACAATCTGCTGCCACGTACCCAATGTCATGCTACCCCCGATAATAGGAATATGCAAAGAAGGCCCGAGCATGGCCGCACGCACGTGAGAATATCCATTTCCATCCCCCCACCTCTCGTTGTGCTCGTAATAGATATCATCAGGTGCCATCCTCTGTATGGCCTTTTTTAGGTCATTAATCACCCCGCTCTCAAATTCAATAGTGCTGAGGGCGCCGGTAGAACCTGGGACAAAAAGCGTGATGGAACCTTCCCGAATTCCGGATTCCTTCACCACCCTTGACACCTCTGGTGTGAGATCCATAATATCCGTTTCCGCTGATGTTTCAACGAAAATGTCGAACGCCTGAACTCCCATGGACCGGCCCCTGCCAATATTTTTACCAACCGGGGCCAATTTCTATCACAGGTCAATGCTTCATGCAAGAAAAAGCCTTTGTCCGCCAAGATTCTAATTTTGGCCATGAAACCGTCTTTAGGGGGAGAAAAAACGCTTGCCGATAGCCCTTAATTCCGTGTAGATTTGAAAAAAAGGGTCCTCCCCAAAAGAGTTGGTGATGCCCTAAGGATTCTAGGGGTCAACGATTCAAGGATTCGAGGGAAGTGATTAAGAATTACAAAGAACTGAAGGTCTGGCAAGAATCCTATCAGAGTAACTACCCAGGTATTTAGGTTGAAGACTGAAGTATTTTCAATGAGTAAACCCAGACTGCTTCCCTTTCAGCTAACTCAAATGGTGGAAGATTGGGCTTGGATGATTTTGCATCATTTTTTCCTTCAGCCTTATACCTTCAGTCTATCCACCTGATTAGTTGGTCTTTGGAAAACAAACGCTTGAACCCTTGAACCCTTGAATCCTCGAATCCTTGACCACTTTCTCCCCATTAATTGGGAGAAGAACCAAAAAAACATGACACTCTATAAAAAACCTCTTGAAACAATGAATACCAAAAAGATCCAGATCTCGAATCTCATCAATATGAATGACCCAGGGTGTGTTATTGATGAGGTTAAGACAATAATTCTCTTGATATTTCCTGCATTTGACTTCGGCCAGCTAGATGAGGCCTTTGAGGCCGTGGTGAGGCTTTTTGAGGGCAAATACCCGGGATACCAGGGATGTAACACGAGATATCATGATCTCAAGCACACAACCGACACACTACTGGTCCTGACACGACTTATTCACGGGGCTGTTTTGTCCGGACAGAGTTTTAGTAAAAGAAACGTTGACCTGGGACTGGTCAGCGCCCTTTTTCATGATACGGGCTACATACAAAAAACAGCTGATCAATCCGGCACGGGCGCGAAGTACACGGTTGTTCATATCAGCAGAAGCATTGAATTCATGAAAGACTATTTTGCCAAAAATGGTTATTCCCGGAAAGACCTTTCAGATGGCATCGAGATCCTCAATTATACCGGCCTGCACGGCAAACTGAAAAACAGACAGACCAAGACCCGACAAATTGAATTGATTGGGAAGATGCTTGGCAGCGCTGATCTTATCGGCCAGATGGGAGACCGGACATATCTAGAAAAGCTGTTGTTCCTTTTCAATGAATTCAAAGAGGCAAACGTTGGGGACTATATGAGCGAACTGGATCTACTGGAAAAGACCATCGAATTCTATGAAACTACAAAAAACAGGCTCATAAGAGATTTTGACGGGGTGAACAAATTTTTGTGGTTTCACTTTAAAAATCGCTGGAACATAGACAGGGATTTGTATGCCGATACAATCGATAACAACATTAAATACCTAGAGATGATACTAAACAATCACAAAGAAGATTATCGACTCTATCTCAGGAGAATAAAAGGTCAACAAAAGCCGGCAAGATAATACCCAACCGGCCTAAAATGCCTTAAGCATCTTACAGAAAGACCTTCCCTGGATTAAGTATACCGTTTTCATCAAACATGGCCTTGATCTTTTTCATCCATTCCAGGCCCTTCCCGTGCTCTGCATACATGAATTTTCTCTTCCCAATGCCCACACCGTGCTCTCCTGTGGCCGTTCCTCCCATAAAAAGGGCCTTGGCAACTATACGTCCGTTTGCTTCATCAATAAGTCCCCATTCCCTCTCATCCCCTGTTTTCCCCATAAACACCAGATGCAGGTTGCCGTCTCCTGCATGACTGAAGGTATACCCGGGGATACCTGTCTTTTTTGCCTCCTCCCTTGCAAACGATATCATCTCCGGGTAGGCGGAAATAGGGACGGCCACATCTATTACAATGTGAGAGCGACCAGGATGTTTACGTCTTATCATTTCCGACAGCTCATAACGTGCGCTTAAGAGTTCATCCCTAATCCCCCGCTCGATTCCGGGCCTGAAGTCATGACAACTCGCATTCTTACAGATCTCCTGGGCCATCCCCATAATGTCTTCCAGATGAAACTTGCTCGGCCCATGAAACTCCATTAAAAGGGTCGGTGAAATCTCTAATCCCAGTCCCTTTTCTTCATTGATGAGCCCGACACATTCAGGCGCCAGGAGTTCCAAGGAACCTGGATTAAGGCCGGACCGGATGATGTCAAAGACGGCGGTCCCTGCCGTCTCAAGGCTTGGGAATGTGACTATAGCAGCGGAAAATTCTTCAGGAAGACCCCTTAAGCGGACTGTTGCCTCAACGACGAGCCCAAGCGTCCCTTCGGACCCAACGAAGAGATTGATCAGATCGTACCCTGAAGAGGTCTTTGAGGCACGACTCCCTATCTCCAATATCTCGCCATTAGCCAGCACAACCGAGAGCCGCAGGACATTGGCCCTGGTAGATCCATAAAGGACGGTCCGTATTCCACTGGCATTATTGGCAATCATGCCACCAATTGTGGCCCTGGCGCCAGGATCGGGCGGGAAAAATAGGCCCCTGTGCCTGAGCCTTCTGTTCAGGTCCTGGTAGACTACTCCAGGTTCCACATCGGCCTGAAAATCGGCCTCCCTTATTTCCAAGATCCTGTTCATCAGCGAAAAATCAAGGACGACTCCTTTGCGAACAGGGATAGGATTGCCCTCCAGGCTTGTCCCCGCACCCCACCCCGTGACCGGAATCTTGTTCTTACCGGCATATCTCAGTATCCCTGAAACTTCATCCCTATTGACCGGCCATATCACCACCTCTGGCCGTCTTGAAGGGTGCTGAGATTGATCCCTGGAGTGGAGCTCGAGATTTGATTCGCCCGTTGAAAGCCTCTCAGGGCCAACTATAGATCCAAGATCTCCAATATTTTTTTCAGTGATACGGCAAAATTTCATGGCCATCAGTTCGTTCCCATCTTTTGTGCGTGATAACATGGGGCATACTATGTCTGCTGAAACATGAAACGTCTCATGCTGATATTCATAAGAAGCCCCATGGCCGCCATGGTTGAGATCAAGGATGACCCGCCATAGCTAAAAAGGATTAAAGGTATCCCCACGACCGGCAGCAGGCCTGTAACCATCCCCACGTTGATTACCACCTGCCAAAAAATGACGGCAACAATACCGATGGCAATAATAGACCCAAATTTATCCTTTGAATTTTTTGCTATGTTGAGCCCCCATAGAATCAAAACCAGATAGAGTAAAACAAGAATAATGGAACCTAAAAAGCCCCATTCTTCGGCCAATACCGAAAAGGCAAAGTCAGTGTGTTGTTCCGGCAGAAAATGCAGTCGGGTCTGGGTGCCCTTCAAAAAGCCCTTGCCCCAGAACAGACCCGATCCTATTGCGATCTTTGACTGGCTGATGTGGTATCCAGCACCCAAGGGGTCCATATCAGGCCTCATAAAGGTAAGGATTCGCATCTGCTGGTATTCCTTCAGGTTGAACCAAATAAATGGTGCCACTGATAAGGCCCCCACAATGACAATAACGAGCGATTTCCAGTTTACCTTGACAAACAAGACCATGGAAATGGCCACCATGACCAATAGGATGGAAGTACCAAGATCAGGCTCCTTCAAGATCAAGCCGCATGGCAGCCCTACGAGCAAAAACGGCTGCCAGAGGTCCATTAGGTGATATTCCTTAAATCCACCTTTCTCGCTAAAGAACTTGGCAAGCACCATCAATGTGGTAAGTTTTGCGAGTTCGGACGGCTGAAATGAGATGGGGCCAAGGCTCAGCCACCGCTGCGAGCCCGAGGTGACCTTGCCCATAATCAATACAATTATCAAAAGGGCTATGGAGAAAAAATAGGCCGGATATGCCAACCTTTCCAAGGCAAAATAGTTAAACGTTGTCATTAACAGGAATACCACAAATCCGATAAGAAACCAGTAGATCTGTTTGATAAAGACCTGTGCCCCTCCGACATCCCGAATGGGATATGTGGCGCTGTATAGGTTCAAGATACTGATTCCGGCCAAGAGCACCAGCAATAGGAGTAAAATCCAGTCAAAATTCTGGACCAGCCTTCTATCAAACATAATTGTCTGCCCTTTTAGTCAGTTCGCGGCACCTTAGT
>CAYYPQ010000020.1:0-20991 GCA_964473615.1 uncultured Desulfobacteraceae bacterium | reverse complement strand
CTTAGTCACTTCGGGCTTTAGCTCAATTTAGGCACTTTTCCTGTTTATCCTGGCCAGGTATCTCCCAGATAGGCCTCAAAAATTTTCCTGGCAATGGGAGCAGCATCCCTACCCCCCAGTCCGCCATGCTCAAGAACTATCGCCAGCGCGATCCTTGGCCTTTTTGCAGGTGCTGTGCCAACAAACCATGCATGGTCCCTAAATTCACGTGGTATTTCCTTCCTGCGTTCCAACTCTTCCCTTTTCTTAAGGGTCACCACCTGAGCTGTCCCGGTCTTACCGGCAACCTTTATGTGTCTCAATCTGGCCCTCCAACCTGTGCCTTTGGCCTCATTGACCACGCCTGTGAGCGCATTCTTGACAAGCTCCAGATATTCCTTTTTGATCCCTAATGTTCCAGCAACCTTGGGAATAAATTTATGGATAATATTAGTGTCGCTCCTTCCAACCCACTTGGTCACCTGGGGCCTATATAATACACCTCCGTTAAAGACGGCCGCGATCAGGGAGCACATCTGGATCGGAGTCACCAGTACATAGCTCTGTCCAATTGACATGGATAGTGTTTCTCCTGCCTGCCATCGCATGCCTATCTTATCGAGCTTCCAGTCCCTGGTAGGAATGAGCCCGGGACTCTCCAGACCCACATCAATGCCCGTCCTTTTTCCAAGGCCAAATCTCTTTGCATATCGCGCAATCTTGTCAACCCCCAGTCTTCTCCCCATTTCATAAAAATATACGTCGCAAGATTCCACCAGGGCCCTGTGAAGATTAACCCCTGGGCCATGTCTCGTCCAGCAGCGATAGATGCGATCTCCCAACGAGCAAAAACCATTGCAGACGATCTCCTCATCAGGATCGATAATACCATCTTCAAGGCCGGCCAAGGCAACGACAATTTTGAACACGGAACCTGGTGGATATTGCCCTGCCAAGGCCCTATCCTGTAAAGAAAAATCCTTTGACGAGGATATCTTTTTCCATGTGGCCTTGTCTATGCCCTCAACAAACAGGTTTGGATCAAAGCCGGGACTGCTTGCCAGGGCCAAGACCTCGCCATCTCTGGGGTCGATGGCGACAATCGCCCCCTTCTTCCCCTTCAGCGTCCCTTCTGCCAAGTTTTGAAGACGCCTATCTATTGTAAGAAAGACCTCTGCGCCGGAAATAGGGGGTCTTAGAGAAATTGCCCGGATCTTACGGCCCGAGGCATCCACCTCAACCTGCTCACCCCCTTCAATTCCATCCAGGGACGTCTCCCATTTTCGTTCTACCCCTGCCTTACCAATCAAATCTCCCGGCCTATTTCCTGGATACCGCCCACCCCTTAACTGCTTTTCACTGATCTCGCCCAAGTAACCCAGGAGATGGCAAGCCAACTTACCATATACATAATGACGTTGTGGTTTTACCTTGATCATGACACCGGGAAGATTGAACCGGTGAGTCTCAATTATGGCAAGCTCGTCGCGAGACATATCTCTTTTCAGGCAAATGGGCCTGAAGGGATATCCAAGGGACATCTTATTCATTTTTAGGACCGCCTGCTCTTGTCCAAGACCAATCAGCCGGTGGAGGCCCCCCAAAAGTCCCGCCTTATCCGACACCTCTTCCGGTATCACAAAGAGGTCATAGGACGGGCGGTTACCTACAAGCATATCACCGTTCCGGTCAAAAATCATACCCCTGTTTGGAGAAAGCTCCAAGAGACGTATCCGATTATTCTGTGACTTGGCCCGGTAAAGGGAACCGGTGACAATCTGAAGGAACCATAACCTCAGGATCAAAGCGCCAAAGACCAGCAGGACAAGAAACGTGGCCTTCTTGAGCTGCTTATTGAAAACTTCTACGGAGATAGGATCGAAATCTGATGTTCTCATTCAAGTGGCTTTTTCTAGGCGATTGAATAGAAAAAAAATAACAGGCGCAAAAAGACCCGTAACTATCGCTGAACTCCCCAAGAACAATATATGGGCATTTGAAAAGACGAACCCGCGGGAAAAGACGGCAAGCAAGGTAAAGAACATCACTTTTTTTAATAAGACCACGAACGAGATGAGAAAAAACTGCCCCTTCGGTTCTTGCAGATTAAAAAATCGAGACCCCAAATAAATCCCACCAAAGACACCCAAGTAAAGAAGGCCGAAAAGTCCTTGCAACCCGGCTGAAAACACATCGACCAAGAGCCCCTGACCCAGGGCAAATGTACCAGAAATAGTCCGGCCATAAAGCAGGAAAAGGTAGGCAGTGAGGATGGTCAAAAAATCCGGATCAAAGATGTCCTTACCCGCCAGCTCTATCCATTCACCCCTTACAAGAGTGAAAAGAAAACCCAGGAACCACGCGAATGAACAAAACACCACTATCTTTCTGGTTGATGACTTGACGGTCCGTCCTCCTTCAATATAACCAGGACCTCTTCCAATTTGGAGAAATCAACTAACGGCCTGATCCCAATCTCTTTGAAAAGGCCCCCGGAAACATCCTTGACATACTGGACACGGCCAACCGGCAGGCCCTTGGGGAAGATACCACCCAATCCGGATGTAACCACGATATCTTCTGCTTTAACATCACTTGATTTCACCACATAATCCAGTTTACAGATTTCAGACGATAACCCTTTTACCATACCCCTATCCCTAGACCGTTGGACAAGACAATCGACCGCGCTATTTTGATCTATGATTAATAAAACCTTGGCATAATCAGGTGAAACGGAGACTATCCTACCAACTACACCATAGGCATTTACAACAGGCATGTTCAAGCTCAATCCGGATAGTTTTCCCTTATCGATAATAATCGATTTAAACCATCCTGTTGGATCGAAGCCCGTAACACGGGCGGCCAGGACCGGCCAATGGATTGTCTGTTTGAATTGAAGAAGTTTGCGAAGTCTTTTGTAAGAGGCCAGCATCTCTCGATACCGGCTGTTTTCCATTCTGAGGGCGTCAATCTCTTTTCTTAACTCTCTATTCTTGCGGCTGACATCAACTAATTGGAAGTAATTGGACCAAAAGTCCTCTATGATATTAACAGAATGTGTAATGAACCCCTGAAAAGGGGTGCAGATTTCTATTATCAATTGTTCGGCGGGATTCCAATCTGATTGCCGCACAGAATTTGTGGAAATAAGGAATAAGACAAAGCCGAGGGATAAGACCCATATCCATACTCTGCTAAAGCGTGTTAAAAGATTCAATTACTGAACTCAACCCCGCCTTGGTTTTGGATTATCCCTGGCCCCGTCACCCCCGAAGACTGTCGGCCTGTCAGCAGGAGGTCAGGCCGAAGGCGTTGCAAAATGATATGGAGGTTTTTGGTTCCCAGGAAAGCAATAAAACCTTTCATGAATCTACTTGATTGATACATCCTTAAGTATAGACATGCTGTCCAGCACCTTTCCGGTGCCAAGAACCACTGTAGACAGAGGATCTTCTGTAATTGTTATAGGCAACTTTGTCTCTTCTCTCAAAAGGACATCCAGATTCTTGAGTAATGCTCCACCCCCAGTCAGCACGATCCCCTTATCCACAATGTCGGCCGCCAATTCAGGGGGTGTTTGTTCTAATGCAATACGCACGACCTCAACAATTGTCTCGACCTGCTCTGATATGGCGTGCCTCACCTCTTCTGAATCTATTGTCAAAATCTTTGGGATCCCGGTGACCAGATCCCTTCCCTTGACCTCAATTGTCTCAATCTGCTCACCCGCGTATGCGCTGCCGATGGTGGTCTTTATAATCTCCGCGGTCCTGATACCTATAAGGAGGTTGTATTTTCTCTTGATGTGTTGGAGTATGGCCTCATCCATCTTGTCTCCACCAACCCTGACAGACTTGCTATAAACGATCCCGGCAAGAGAGATAACCGCAACCTCCGTGGTACCGCCCCCAATGTCCACCACCATGTTGCTCGTTGGCTCGGTAATAGGCAGGCCCGCGCCGATGGCAGCCGCCATAGGTTCCTCAATTAAAAAGACTTCCCTTGCCCCTGCAGACTCGGCGGACTCGCGAACTGCCCGCTTTTCAACCTGAGTAATCCCGCTGGGGACACAGATAATGATGCGAGGTCTCACAAGCGTTCTTCTTTGATGCACCGTGCGTATGAAATGACGAAGCATCGCCTCGGTGATTTCAAAATCAGCGATCACCCCATCTTTCATTGGACGAATAGCAACAATGTTCCCGGGGGTCCTGCCCAGCATCATCTTCGCTTCTGTTCCCACTGCCAGGACCTTATTGACACCACGCCCATCTTTTCTGACAGCTACCACAGAGGGCTCTCTCAAAACAATACCCTTCCCCTTGACATAAACAAGGGTGTTGGCCGTTCCGAGATCAATTGCCAAGTCATTGGAAAATATGCCCAATATAGGATCAAGAAGCATTATAATCTCCTTTCTGTCCAATAAAAGCTCATGATGGTAATTCCAAAATTATATGAAGTTAATGGAATTAGCAAATAGAAAATTGGGGAATGGTCTTGACAAAGGTTCAACCTCATGGTTACATACCCGATCAGAATAATTTCAACAGAAGGATGTAATGAAAACATGAAAAGAACTTACCAACCTAGCAATATCAAGAGGGCACGAACTCACGGTTTCAGGGCCAGAATGCGAACAAAAGGCGGCATGAATGTGTTGAAGAGAAGAAGGGCAAAAGGACGGAAGCGATTAACAGTGTAAGACATGCCTAACAGTCTGACCGCTCTACCTTAAACCTAAATGGGATCATTTTCGTTTCCAAGATCTGAAAGAATATTGAAGCGGCCGGATTTTGTCAATCTAAATCAATCGGGTGATCGGTACCATACAGAACACTTTATTGTTATTCTTAAGCAGAACGGGCTAGGCAACACAAGATTGGGGGTCACCGTTAGCAAAAGGACAGGGAACGCCGTCAAGAGAAGCAGGGTCAAACGGCTGATCAGGGAATTCTTCAGACTCAATAAGACACATCTCCCCCAAGGATATGATATTGGTGTCATAGCAAAGAAGGATGCGAGCTATCTGGATCTTTGGAAAATTGAAGAAGAACTCGGAAAAGTTGTCTGTAATAAAAAACTTGGTGTATAAATTCAGGTATATCCCTATCGGCCTGATTGCGATATATCAAAGGGTCATTTCACCTATTTGGCCTCCTTCCTGTCGTTTTTACCCCACATGTTCAACCTATGCCCGCCATGCCATCAATAAATATGGAGTCATAAAGGGAGGGCTTCTGGCTATAATCAGGATCTCTAAATGTCATCCCTTTCATCCTGGCGGATATGATCCCCTTATTTGAAGGAACGTATCACCGTATGCCTTTGAACCCATAAAGGATTGCTGTCCATGTATTAACAGCCCCGCCTAATGGGGCGTCTAACGAACGGTAGATCAAATGGATAAAAGAACGTTACTTGCCTTCGCCTTGTCTTTCCTTGTACTCATCGGGTGGTCTCTCCTCTTTGGCCCAAAACAGGTCCAGCGCACCAACCAAGAAGAGGCCTCTAATAGTAGCCGTCCCGTAAAAGCGGTAAAAGCTGCTCTTCCTCAAGCTCTTGAAAAAACGGCCGGCAGGATAACCCCAACCAACAGGATAATTCCAAAGGCAGACGAACAAGAGATTGAGATCGACACGCCCTTATACAAGGCCGTGTTCTCCAATGCGGGTCCAGGTATTAAGAGCTTTAAGCTAAAGAGATATCATCAGGGTATTGACCAGACCTCCCCACTGGTCGATCTTGTGGGCCCAAAGAGAGACACGGGGGATTATCTGTTCATAGATTTTGGTAACCCTTCCCCCACTCAAGGAGAAAAAATCATTTACCAGGTAGATCATCAGAAGATACAGTTAGGTCCCAGGTCTTCTCCCCAAGACCTGGTCTTCCAATCGATGTCCAAAAATGGCCTGTCCACAACACAGACCTTTCGCTTTTATCCCGATCAGTACAGGATTGACCTCAAGATTGATGTGGCAAACCAATCTAACCTGCCCGTAAACGGTGTCTTCGCTGCACACCTAAAGGCGTTACCATCATCCAAAAAGAAAAGCTATTATTCTTACGTAGGCCTGGTACTACTCATGGATAAGAAACTAAAAGAACTTAAAATCAAAAAGCCACCAGCAGAAAAATCCATTAAAGGCCAGATTGATTGGGTCGCCTATGAAGATGACTACTTTATATCGGCTGTTATTCCGGAAGAACCTGCAAATGGTGTTCTCGAGGGCCGTTTATCGCCATCGGGAATATTGGAAGGGACTTATCTCCCGGCCTCCATGACCATAGACGCATCCAACCAGGTCTCCTCTAAATACACCCTATATCTTGGGCCACGTGACCTGACTATTCTGAAACAGCTTGGAAAAAATCTTGACAAGGCCATCAATTTTGGGTGGTTCGATATTGTCGCAAAGCCTCTCCTGCATGCCTTACGCCTCTCCAATGAATATATTAATAACTACGGCGTATCCATTATCCTGCTCACCATCCTGATAAAGATCCTTTTCTGGCCTCTTACCCATAAGAGCTATAAGTCTATGAAAGAAATGCAGAAATTACAACCCAGACTGGCCAAGATCAGGGAAAAATACAAGGATGACAAACAGCAGTTGAACAAAGAAATGATGGCCCTCTACAGGACATATAAGGTAAACCCCATGGGTGGATGTCTGCCCATGATTATTCAGATTCCGGTCTTCTTCGCGCTTTACAGGATCCTGGGGACGGCCATCGAACTTCGGCATGCCCCTTTTGTACTGTGGATAAATGACCTTTCTGCACCTGACCGCCTCTTTGTCTTGCCATTTAAAGTCCCTTTCATGTCGCCACCCTATGGCATACCGGTCCTTACCCTGTTGATGGGCGTCTCCATGTTTGTTCAGCAAAAGATGACCCCTACCCCGGGGGATCCCACCCAGGCCAAGATGATGATGTTTCTGCCTATCATCTTTACATTTATGTTCATTAACTTTCCCTCTGGACTGGTGCTTTATTGGTTGGTCAACAATGTCTTATCCATCGGTCAACAATACCGTATTTACAAAAAACCAGCGTAAAATCTTGGAGGACAATCATGGAATCTTTTGAATTTGAAGGAAAAACCACTGAGGAAGCCGTTGATAACGCCTGTAGCAAACTAAATATCTCGAGAGACGAGATGGATATAGAGGTCATAGAGCCCGGTTCCGCTGGTGTGTTCGGCCTAGTGGGAGGCCGGAAGGCCAAGATAAAAGTCACCATAACAAGAGAGACCCCTGAATTTGTTGAAGCGGACAATGGTCTGGCCGTTGCAAAGGATACACTTGAGCACATCTTGTCCCTGATCCCCATGGAAGGAACAACCGTGCAGGCAGTGCAGATTGATGGCACCCCAGCGTTGAACATTGAAGGCGATGAATCCGGCCTTTTGATTGGGAGGAAGGGGAGGACCCTGGATGCCTTACAATACATGGTGAATAGGATTGCAAACAGGAGTTCGGAAAAGAAGGTCCAGGTTATAATTGATTCAGAGAATTATCGGCAAAGGAGGCGGGATTTCTTGATCGAGATGGCGTTAAAGATGAGCGATAACGCAAAAAGGACAGGAAAACCCATGACCACAAACCTTCTCAATCCTCATGATCGCAGGATAGTACACATGGCGCTCAGAGATGATGAAGAGTTGGAAACCAAGAGCCGGGGAGAGGGCGTGTTGAAAAAGGTCGTTATATTTCCCAAAAAACAGGATTACCTGTAACACTTTCCAATTACCCTGGTTGGTATCGTGTCCGCTAACACCGTACTTATGGGGATGCGAGTTCTGATCTGACTGGTTCTTGTCTCGCAACCCCAAAACCATAAAACCCCAAAAACGCATGCCATCACATAATGACACTATTGCCGCCATTGCCACACCCATTGGCCAGGCGGGAATCGGTATTATACGTATCAGCGGTAGATGCTCTTACGAAATTGCCCAAAAAATTTTTAGGCCGAAAGGGTTCGCACACGACCTCCAGAGTCATCGCCTCTACCTGGGCCACCTGCACGATCCCTCCACTAACGAGATAATCGATGAAGTGTTGCTCTCCTATATGAAGGCCCCCCATTCTTATACACGGGAAGACGTTGTTGAAATCAATTCCCACAGCGGCTATGTCCTCCTCTACAGAATCCTCCAGATCGTCTTGGAAGAGGGCGCGCGCCTGGCCAGGCCAGGAGAATTTACATTAAGGGCCTATCTCAATGGAAGAATTGATCTGACACAGGCCGAGGCAGTCATTGACCTCATCAATTCAAAATCAGAAAGGGGTCTATTCCTGGCATCCTTGCAGACCAAGGGATCATTCAGGAGCGAAATCGAGGGCCTGCGCAGTGAGGTGGTCAAGATCCTGGCCCGAACAGAGGCGGCCATAGATTTCCCTGAAGAAGAGGCCTCGCTCATGACCAGGGAAGAAATCGCGAATGCCATTGATGAAGGGATAGTCAAACCAATTGAGGCCCTGATAGATGCCCATTCCAGGAAGAGGCTGTGGATAGATGGCATTAGTACAGTGATCGTGGGAAGGGTAAATGCAGGCAAGTCCAGCCTCCTTAATCGTCTCTTAAATGAACCACGTGCCATCGTGACGCCAGTTCCGGGAACCACAAGGGATATCATCGAATCCACTATAACGATTAAAGGGCTGCCCCTTCGCCTTATGGACACGGCTGGGTTCAGGGAAGCGAAAGATGAGGTCGAAAGGATTGGGCTCGATTTGACCGATCAAAAAATTGCTGAAGCCGATTTTCTATTGCTTGTCATAGACCAAAGCCGGCGCCTCAATCAAGATGACATAGATATAATCGACCTATGCCGCGGCAAAAAGGCCCTGATTGTAATCAACAAGATTGATCTGCCTTGCAGCCTCAGCCAGAGGACCATAAACATCACATTATCCGGTTTTCCCATCGTCAGGATATCGGCACTTACTGGCCAGGGCCTTGATAAGTTGATGCAGGCTATCCGGGACTGCCTGCTGGACGGTCATATTGACATGACGTCTTCTCACGTAGCCCCGAACCTGAGACACAAGGAGGCCTTAACGGAGTCGGCTCAATTTTTTAAGAATGCGGCATATAGGGCCTCAGACGATGCCCCTGCGGAGATTGTTGCCATGGAACTCAAGAGTGGGCTCGATGCCCTAGGTGAAATCACGGGTGAAACCACCAGTGAAGAGGTCTTGGACAGCATCTTCGGCCAGTTTTGCATCGGTAAATAGCTCGATGGTATTAATCCACCGCTTTTCAAAGCAATTTGCTCGACCTCAGGAGAAAGGTGGCGTCTTTTATGAGTGAGTGTCGGGAGGATGCCGAAAATACTCTTGGACCTGTTTGATGGCGCAGTACTTGCCGCACATGGTACAGACGTCCTCTTCTGCTGGTGGATTTTCTTCTCTGTATTTCCTGGCCTTTTCAGGATCGATAGCCAGCTTCAACTGGGCATCCCAGTTTAGATTCTTCCTTGCAATGGACATCTGTCTATCCCTTTCAACGGCTATTTTGTTGCCCCTGGCGATGTCGGCCGCGTGTGCCGCAATCTTTGTAACTACCACCCCTTCTCTCACATCTTCAACGCTTGGGAGGCACAGATGTTCCGCCGGGGTCACATAGCATAGGAAGTCAGCCCCGGCAGCCCCGGCAATCGCCCCACCTATGGCACATGCCACATGGTCATAGCCGGTGGCAACATCAGTGACCAGGGGGCCTAGGACGTAAAAGGGGGCATAATGGCAAAGCTTTTTCTGCAGCACGACATTGGCCTCGATCTGATCCAGGGGGACATGCCCGGGCCCTTCTATCATCACCTGAACGCCTTGCTCCCGGGCAAGCTGGGTCAAATGGCCGAGGGTCATCAACTCGTGGATCTGTGCCCTGTCCGTTGCATCGGCCAGGCAGCCGGGCCTTAGCCCGTCTCCCAGACTCAGGATCACATCATACTCCCTGGCTATGGATAAAAGCCTGTCATAGTTTTCATAGAGAGGATTTTCTCTGTCATGATGCAACATCCAGGTGGTCAGGAAGGCCCCCCCGCGACTGACGATATCTGTGACCCTGCCCTGCTTTCTCAACATCTCCAGTGCCGATCTGGTGAGCCCACAATGGACGGTTATGAAATCAACTCCGTCCTTTGCCTGTCGCACGATCACCTCAAAAATCTTATCGACCGTGGTATATATCAACCCCCCTTCTTGTTCCACAGCCTCCACGACGGCCTGATAAATCGGAACCGTTCCAACCGCGACCGTGGACTCTTTCAAAATAGCCCTCCGCGACGCATCCAGATCACCACCAGTAGACAGGTCCATCACCGTATCAGCACCGGCCTCTATTGAGACTCTGAGCTTTGCCAATTCCTCCTCCAGCACTGCCCTGTCAGACGAGGTGCCGATATTGGCATTCACCTTTATAAAAAGCCCCTCCCCTATTCCACAGGGTACGAGTCCATCATGCCTTGGGTTAGCCGTAATGACCACCCTGCCCCTGGCCACTTGATCCCTGAGCCAGGAGGGATCTACCTGCTCTTTTTCCGCCACTGTCTTCATCTCAGGAGTAATGATCCCTTTTCTTGCCTTCTCTAATTGAGTCATGTGTTTGGTTCCCTTTCTTCAAAAATGATTCCTCATCCTGTGTATTCGACGTCATTCTAGCGTATTAGCTCAATAAATAGGGGTTAATCACCAGAGCGTAAATAGGACAGGGCCGGCAGTGGGACCTTCTTGAGGCCAAAAACCCAGACAAACGTATCATTACTGCCTCCTGTCATCACTATCATCGCGCGGCGATATGCGCTTAGAATTCTCTCACAACAAAGTCTATATTGGAACCAGGATACGAGCCTCAACCCACACTCTCTGACGCCGCCCCCATAAACGCCTCAGACAAAATAGAAGGCCGAAAAAAGGCCCCACTGCCGGCCATGGCCTTCTCCTACCATAGTTACCACCAATTACTGAGCTCTTACAATGATTCCTCATCCTGTGTATTCCACCTGATTCCAAAATATTATCGTATAGGCCCCGGTCTTACCACTCCGGCTCCCCTGCCGCAGACATACCCTCTGAGTATAGCGCTTCTTGCAAATTCATGGGCCAGGTTTGTGGCCGCAATAACATCTTTCTCTTTGCCCAAAAACGTGGCTAGGGTCGTGGAAAAGACACACCCACTCCCATGGGTATGGATTGTATCAATTCTCAAATCAGAAAATCTATGAATAGTTTTGCCGTCATATAAGACATCAACACATTCGTCCTTCAGGTGCCCCCCGGTGATCACGACATCCGGCCCCAGGCCCTTTAACAGTCTTGAGGTCTCAACCATCTCATCTAGATCCCTGACCTGCCTCCCGGAAAGAACGCCTGCCTCATACAAGTTGGGCGTGATAACCCTTGCAAGAGGGATCAGGAACTCCTTCATGGGCTTGAGGGCCTCCGATTCCAACAATCTTACACCGGTAGATGCCTTGAGAATGGGATCCAGCACCACATTAGGCAATTTGTGTGTCTTAATCCATTTTGCCACCTCCCTCACCGCTCCGCGGGAATATAACATGCCTATTTTGACGGCATCGGGCGCAAGGTCATCGATTATACCATCAAGCTGTTTAGAGATAAACGCGGCGGGAACCTTGTGGATGCCACTGATTCCTAAGGTGTTCTGGGCCGTGATTGCCGTAATAGCCGTTAGAGCATGGGCACCAAGACTGCTGATGGTCTTAATATCAGCCTGAATTCCCGCACCACCACAGGAATCAGACCCGGCGATAACAAGGATGTTTTTCATCTCAGTCTTCAATTCACGCGGCAGTTGCCACGCTTCAATATCTTCAAGACATTAGGTTTTCATCACTATAACCCTGAACCCCTGAACTTTGAACCCAAATTATTACAAAACATCTAAGGTATTATCGAGCCAAATATTTTACTAAATATAGATCTTTCATTAAAGCAAAAACCCCCGGCGACAAAAATTCAGCGTAAAATCCAGCACCTGAGCCATGACCTGGCATCCGGGAGACCTTCGATTTCGTCATTGTATGCCATGCTCCATTGTGATAAGTTAACACAATCTCATTTGCTTAGGTAGTGCCCATCCATGAATTACAAAGACCTTTCAATCTTTGTCTGCCTGTTAGTAGTGCTTATGGTCTCGATTGCATCGGCAGCACCTGTCCAAGTGACGGTAAGCATCCTGCCTGAGAAATATTTTGTCGAAAGAATTGCCGGGAAAACGGGCAATGTCTCGGTCATGGTGCCCCCGGGTTCCAACCCCGCTACTTATGAGCCAAGACCAAGACAGATGAGGGCACTGGTACATTCAAGGATATATTTTGCCATAGGCGTACCTTTTGAGAGGACCTGGCTCCAAAAAATCATTGCAATCAACCCAGAGATGCAGATAGTCCATCTGGACAAGAATATCAAAAAGCGTAGGATGGCCACCCGGCGCGATAGTCTCCCTCCCACGGAAGGGGGCCTCGATCCCCACATATGGCTTGCGCCCTCTCTGGTCAAGATACAGGCCCGTGAAATTGCAAAGGCCCTAATAAGAAACGACCCCTCACAAAAAGGGCTCTATGAAAAAAATCTCGGATTATTTGAAATTGACCTGGATAGGCTGGACATGGAGATCAGAAAAATATTTGCTCATAAGGGTAAAGGCGCACAGTTTTTGGTGTTCCATCCCTCCTGGGGCTACTTTGCAGAAGAGTATGGTTTAAAACAGATACCCATTGAGGTCGAAGGGAAGGAGCCAGGCCCCAAGCAGATGGCAAGTATAATAAGGTATGCCAAGAGTAAAGGCATCAGGGTCATTTTTGTCCAGCCCGAGTTTTCCACAAGAGGAGCTGAGACAATCGCCAAAGAAATTAACGGCCGCATAGTAGTCGCGGACCCCCTCCGCGAAGATTGGATGGAAAACCTCCGAGAGGTAGCCATGAAATTTGATGCCGCAACCTTGTCGACTTGGAGCGAATGATAATGCATTCTAATCCAAATAAAAAATGGTCGCCTGATCTGGTAACACCTCAGGCGGTGCTCGCCAAGATCAAGCCAGGCATGAGCATCTTCTTGGGCACCGGCGTCGCCGAACCGCGCACGTTGGTGAAAAGCCTGCTCGCATCTGACGAATGGAACCTCAGGGACCTGGAGCTTATCCAGCTCGTGAGCCTGGGGCACGCCCTATCCATTGAAGAGAGGAACTCCAGTAAATTCCGCCTTAAGACCTTTTTTGCCGGTTGGGTTGCCAGTGAGGCTATTACCGCCGGCACAGTGGACCTCATACCCAGTCGATTTTCGCGCATCCCCCGCCTGATTGAGTCAGGGATTATAAATATAGATGTCGCCTTTATCCAAGTCACCCCTTTTGACGAGATGGGCTATGCCAGCCTCGGCGTGGCAGTGGACGTGGCGAGAAAGGTTATGGAGCAGGCCTCTATTGTGGTCGGGGAGATCAATGACCAGGTTCCTTGCACACTGGGGGATACATTTGTACATGTAAGCGATTTTGATTATCTCATCGAGTCTGCTGAGCCACCCCTATATTTTTCCCGCTGGCCGACAAACGAAATATATGACAAATTAGGCGCCAACGTGGCGTCACTCGTTCAGGACGGGAGCTGCATCTCCTTCTCCATAGGTCCCATCTTTGACGCCCTGGCACGCCACCTTGTGCGCAAGAGACATCTAGGCGTACATACCGCGTTCCTGACCGATGCAGTAATGGACCTGATCAAGAGCGGAGCAGTAACAAATAGGCAGAAAAACACCTTCCGGGGCAAAACTCTGGCGGCTTATGCCCTCGGTACCACAGAATTGATGCGGTGGCTCCACCGTAATCCTCTTATAGAATTCCAGTCTATCGATGTCGTTGCAAATCCAAAGATAATAGGAAGCAACGATAACTTTATAGTAATTCTCCCCGCCCACAAGCTTGACCTTACCGGTGGCATCGTCCTCCCCAGCGGAAAGGGGAACATCGCCGCGGGTCCAGGCGAGGCCCAGGAATTTTTCATGGGCGCGGCCCTTTCCCCTGGAGGACATACAGTCCTTGCAATGCCCAGTCGGGACCGTCACGGCAGACCCAATCTCCTCCTTTCAGTGGAAGATTTCCACAACCAGTTCTCCTGCCGCGAATCCCTTGATTTGGTCGTCACCGAGTATGGTGTTGCCGCCATGACCGGGAGGACCCTTCGTGAACGCGCCCTCGCGCTGATCGACATCTCCCATCCGAACGACCGCGCTGAACTGGTGCGTCTTGCCAAAGAGGCGCATATACTATTCCCCGATCAGAAGTACCTTTCCGAATTCGGCAGACTCTATCCAGAGGATCTTACCACTACCCATACCTTCAAGGACGATCTTATGGTCCAATTCCGGGCAATCAGGCCTTCCGACGTGGATGAGATGCGCAGGCTGTTCTATCGTTTCTCTGATGAGTCGGTCTACTACCGATACTTCTCTCCCATAAAGATGATGCCTCACGCCAAAATGCAAGAATATGTGAATGTGGATTATAGGAAAACCATGTCCATTGTGGGGTTGGTCGGAGACCCCGGGGAAGGGAGGATTGTTGCAGAAGGTCGTTATGTTCGTTTTCACGATCGCCCATACGCAAACATTGCCTTTGTTGTAGATGAGGCATACCACAGAAAAGGGATTGCCTCGTTCCTTTTTGAGATGCTCATGAAAATTGCCAAGGAAAAAGGCATCAAAGGCTTTGAGGCAGAGGTCTTGGCCACCAACACCCCCATGTTGAGAATATTTGAAAAGGCCCCCTTTACTATGCAGGCCGTGCTCTCCGGGGGCGTCTATGAATTAAAGATCCCTTTTTTTGAAAAACAATCGTCCGGACGTAACTGGTGACACATCCCCTGAATCTCTCTGAGTCCTGTTCGCCACGCTGCCTTTCCTGGTGACCCCCATAGGTGCCACTCCCGGATGCCCCTGTGGAAGCCCATGGGAAAAAACAATGTGCCTGATACTTTTGGCAATCAAATCACATCCCGCATACAAACTTGTGATAGCGGCAAACAGGGATGAATACTATGACCGGCCAACAGCCCCGGCCGCATTCTGGAAGAACTCCCCCGGGATCATTGGAGGAAGAGACCTGTCTGCGGGTGGAACGTGGCTGGGGATAACGACCAAGGGAAGGA
This sequence comes from uncultured Desulfobacteraceae bacterium, assembly GCA_964473615.1. Taxonomy (GTDB): domain Bacteria; phylum Desulfobacterota; class DSM-4660; order Desulfatiglandales; family Desulfatiglandaceae; genus CAYYPQ01. Next base: position 5,828 of record CAYYPQ010000020.1, on the reverse strand, counting down.
TAGCGGCCATCACCAATTACCGTGATCCGGCATCAAACAAAGACCATGCGCCATCCCGGGGAAACCTCGTGAGAGAGTTCCTGATGGGACAGGATAGCCCCGTTCATTACCTTTCTGAATTGAGACGTACAGGTGGCGAATACAATGGATTTAATATTATTGTCGGCCAGAAAGACGACCTCTACTGGTATTCGAACAGGAGTGAGGAAACGCAAAATATGATGAAAGGCATATACGGTTTGAGCAACTGCCTGCTTAACACACCATGGCCAAAAGTCTCTCGGGCCAAACAGGCCATGGCACGACTCCTCTCGAACAGGAAAAGGCCGTCCCAGGAGGCACTCTTCCATATCCTTCTTGATCGCTCAATCCCCGATGACGATGAGCTCCCAGATACTGGAGTGGGCCCTGAATGGGAGCGGATACTCTCTCCGATATTCATCACGAGTCCTATTTACGGCACCCGGTCTTCCACCCTCCTATTGATCGATCTACAAGACCGTGTGACCTTCATTGAAAGGACATTTGATTCTGATCCAGATCATCCCACAACGGTAAGGTACGAATTTCAGATTGAATCTCCTCCTGATCCCTGATAGACATTAACAGTTACCAGGAAACATACTACAAGGAGAATGGGAAATGGCTATCGGACAGAATAATCAAGGGATAAGGAGAGCTGGCAGGGCGGTTTTCCTGCTACTTGCCTGCTGTTTTCTGGCATCCACGTTTCCTCTGGTCAGTAACGCAAGCCAGCTAACAAAAAGGCACAAAATATTTATTGTAAGCAGTTATAGCCGCGATTACCTCTGGTCTCAAGACACCAACAAAGGGGTTTGTGCCGGACTTATAGAGTTCGGGTTTTTGGATAACAAGGAGCAGGTAAAGGAGTTCACCAAAAACGACTATGTAGAGGGTTCATCAGCCATTGTGAAGAAGATGTGGATGGACACAAAGCGCAAGAACAGGATCACTGAGATATGGGCCGCCACCAACAGAATTCTGGATGAAATATCATCCTTCTCCCCTGATCTCATCCTCCTTGGAGATGATAATGCCGCAAACTATATAGGGAATCAATTCATTGACACAAAGACACCTGTTGTTTTCTGGGGCATAAATGGGCTACCCCTCAAATACGGCCTCCTCGAATCTCTTGATCATCCCGGCCATAACATAACCGGTGTCTATCAGGCTGGGTACCTGAAGGAATCCCTGGAATTTCTCAAAAAGGTGTCCCCCCACATAAAGACCTTTGCGGCTATCTCAGATGATTCTCCCACAGGACGATCTAAGGTCAAGGCCCTTCAAAATCTTCATAAATCCGGACGGCTCCCCGTCACCTTCGTGGACACTTTAGTAACAAATTCCCTTCCTGAATGGAAATCAGGCGTACTCAAATTGCAGGAAAGGGTTGATGCATTCTTTATGCTCAATCACAACAGCATAAAGCAAGGCAATGGCATCCCGGTGGACCAGTTGGAAATAGGGGCATGGTATCTTCGCAATATAAAGAAACCCGAATGTGCTCATGAAAAGCAGTTTGCCATAGAGGGAATGTTGTGTGTATGTGACGATTCCGGATATAACCAGGGCTATGCGGCCTTGAGACTGGCCGACCTGATCCTGAACAAGGGTGAATGTCCTTGCGATATCCCTGTGAAGGCCCCCCCACGTGGTCCCTTCATCTTGAATCGCAAGAGGGCCCAAATGCTTGGGATCAGCATTGACGAGCAAATGGGAGCGGAAGAATATATAGACACGGCATTGGCCTTAGAAAAATACCCGGCGAGAGAATAAGATGAGTTCACAATCCGAACAAAATAAGGCCAAAGGGTTGTCTATATTTCAACTGGTATTTGTTTCCTTTATATTTGTATGCTGCGTCATCACAGCGGCATTTGGGTATCTCTATTACAACCATGCCGAAAAATCGGCCTCTGAGGCTATCCACCAGACTGTCTTAAACATGACCGAACGCGCTTCACGTGAATTTTCATTGCGTTATTCCGTTCCAGTGAAACATGAACTGCGTTTCCTCGCATCATCGCCACAGCTCAACGATTATCTGATGGCCTCGAAACTAGAAATGCATATTGTCAGGGCGGAAGTCGAGAAACTATTCCTGGCTATATCACGAGGAAAATCAGACAACTTATCGCTGATATTTCTCGATGAATCCGGCCGTGAAAAAGTTATCACGAGCGGCAACAGGCGAGTAAAGACCTACAAATCACTTGCAGAAAGAAAAGAGAATAATATCTTGGGCCAAGAGGAGAAAGGCCTTTTTATGCATCTGAAATCCGCCAGGGCCGGCACATTGGCCTGCAGCGCCCCTTTTTATGATGGAAACAACACGTTGGGCTTTCTCGCGGGAATAAATAAGGAAGATCCCGAGGCAGGTGGATTTGGTGGAGTCATCCTTCTCCATTGTGATCTCACAGGCTATCTCAATGCAGTGTCTCAAATGAAAATACTGGGGGCCCCTGTCATATGGACATATAAAAGCAATTGGGAAAACTTGTCATCTCCCCCTGGTGGTGTACCCAGGCGCGATCCCAGGCCACTCCTTTTCAGACAGAATAGTGGCAATAATCTCTATATTTCTGCCGCCAACTGTGCACTTGTCCCGAACGGCATTCCTGTGTTGAGGGTGGTATTAAGTGTCCCTGATGAAATCGTGGCCAAGGAATTGAACCCCGTCATCTGGTCAACAGCTACCCTTGCCTTTGTCTTATTTTTGATATCTTTGATCATTTCGTTTCTAATCTCACGTCAGATCACCATGCCGATCAGCAGGCTTGTACGGGCGAGTTACCATATTGGTAAGGGCGAGTTTTCCGTCAGGGTGCCTTCTTCCGGTACGGGCGAAATAGCTCAACTTGCTGCTTCCTTCAATGAGATGGCCCATAATCTGGAAAAAATCACCGCGTCACGGGATGAGCTGAACGAGGAAATCGGCAACCGCAAGAAGGCGGAGAACGCCTTGAAAAGGGCCCACGACGAGATGGAAAAAAGGGTTAAGGAACGAACCGCCGAACTGGCAGATACCAACAGGTCCCTAAAAGATGAAATAGCCCAACGCAAGCTCATTGAGGAGGCGTTACAAAAGGCAAAGACTGAGGCCGAGATGGCCAACCTGACCAAGAGCCAGTTTCTGGCCAATATGAGCCATGAGATACGCACCCCGATGAATGCCGTCATAGGTTTTACCGATATTCTTCTCGATGGCAATCTGGATGAAGACCAGATCGACTATGCGATGACGATCAAAAGAAGCGGAGAGGCCTTGGTTTCCCTAATCAACGACATACTTGATTTCTCTAAGGTCGAGGCCGGAGAGCTGGATTTTGAGGAGATAACCTTTGACCCTGAGCTTCTCGCCTATGACGTGTGTGATTTAATACGCCCCAAGATTGGCTCTAAGCCTATTGAAATCCTTTGTGTTATTGCCGACAATATCCCCTCAAATCTGAAAGGAGACCCCTTCCGTTTTCGGCAGGTAATTACCAACCTGATGGGCAATGCCACAAAATTTACCGATATCGGGGAGATAGCCCTGTCACTTAACGTGGAAGAGGAAAATGACAACAGGGTAAAGCTTCACAGCACTATAAGGGATACAGGTTTCGGCATACCAAAGGAGAAGCTCAATACCATATTTGAGGCCTTTCAACAGGCAGATGGGTCAGTTACCAGGAGGTATGGAGGAACCGGTCTTGGCCTGGCCATATGCAGGCAGATATCGAACCTTATGGGTGGCGACGTGTGGGCAGAAAGCGTAGCAGGAAAGGGGAGCACCTTCCATTTCACGGCATGGTTTAATAGGGCCGGGGACAAAAAAACCAAGAGATTCACGCCAGCATCGCTTTCCGGCAAAAAGGCCCTTATAGTCGACGATAACCAGGCCAATCTGGACCTGCTAAACCGGTTCTTGAAATCTGTGGGTATGCGCGTGCTCTCTAAAAAGGATCCCCGTGAAGTCGTGCCTGCCCTGCAAGAGGCCGTTCAGAAGGATGACCCGTTTGACCTATGTATCGCTGACCTCAAGATGCCTGATGTCAGCGGGTACGACCTGGCAAGGGAAATACGTGATCCCAGATACCAGTTGCCCAAAATTCCTCTGATCGCTCTATCTTCATGGGTGAAAAGGGATACCAAGAGGTGTGAAGAGGCTGGATTTGATGGGTTTCTATCCAAGCCCATTCACAAGCAAAAGCTATATCAGATGTTGGAAAGGATAATTGGACAGAGCCAGGACAAACACGAAACGGATGAGGTGGAAAGAAAAAAGATCATGACGCAATATTCCGTGCGTGAAGATATGAAGCATTCCGTGCGTATCCTCTTGGCAGAAGACAACCCTGTAAACCAAAAACTGGCAAAAAAGGTCCTGAACAAGGCCGGGTATCAGGTGGACGTGGTCAATAACGGCCAGGAGGCCCTTAAGAAATACTCTCTATCACCCGAGGATTTTGATTTGATCTTCATGGATGTCCAGATGCCGGAGATGGATGGGATTGAGGCGACAAAGGCAATTCGGATCTGGGAGAATTCACTCCTCCCCGGTCATTCTTCGGCCCCACACATTCCAATTGTGGCCATGACCGCACATGCCATGAAAGGGGATAGGGAGAGGTGCCTTGAGACAGGCATGAACGACTATATCTCCAAGCCTATCAAAAGAGAATTGGTCTTTGGAATTATCGAGAAATGGATTTTTGAAAAAAAGCGGTAATTTATTGATGTCCCTACAGAGCGAAATAAGTGCTTGTTTCCTCAAGAGATGTCTTTTCCCAATTCCCGAGAAACCTTGATTTTGCCTTCATAATTCGTCCCACCGACTGCTCCACACGCCCCATTGGGATATTCCCCTGGAGCACTTCCCTCCTGAATTTCTGCATACATTCCATTACAATTTCTTGATCTTGGCATATCAAAATGATATCTGCGCCGGCCTCAAAGGAGGCAACCGCACCATGAACGACTCCCCACCATTTCTTGATGGCACCCATTTCCAGGTCATCGGTAATGACCATGCCCTGGAAACCCAATCTCTGCCTTAATAGCACCGTTAGTATCTCTCTGGAAAAGGTAGCGGGGAGTCGTGGTTCCAAAAATGGATATATTGCGTGTGATGTCATTATGGCAGACACCCCTTCTGCAACCGCACCCATAAACGGAGAAAGATTGACTTCTTCCATTTCTTGTGGGCCTACCTCGATTGTTGGGAGATCATGATGCGGGTCGACAGATGTCTTACCCAATCCGGGGAAATGTTTGGCTACCGCCATCACTCCGTTCTCCTGGAGCGTCCTCACGACAATCCTGCCCAGCAAGGCAACCTTATCTGGGTCATCGCTGAACATACGACCTTCAAGATGCCTCTCCGCTTTGTTACGTTGGACATCCAAGACCGGCGCCAGGTTCATATTCAGACCCACGAGGGACATCTCTCTTGCCGTGACCAGTGCAAATTGTTCCGCCCTTTCCTCTGACCTTGAGCCATGTCCAATTGCCGAGTTTCCCGGAAACTGGGTAAATGGATTTCCTAACCTGGCTACCCGGCCACCTTCCTGGTCAATTGCCAGGAAAAGAGGAATGCCGTGATATTTTATGGCCTTTTCCTGCAAATGGTTACAGAGGGCCGCCAACTGAATAGGAGATTCTATATTCCTGGTGAACAAAATCACACCGCCCAAACAGAAATCGCGAATAAGGGACTCTGTATATTTGTCCAGTTCAGGCCCTGGCATTCCGGCCATGAATAGCCGACCGATCTTTGTGTCAAGTTCTGAGAGCTCTAGTGTGGGATGCATGTTTGGCTT
>CAYYPQ010000019.1:44978-56563 GCA_964473615.1 uncultured Desulfobacteraceae bacterium | reverse complement strand
GGTTCCAGGTTTCACCGTTGTCGCCACTTATCCATATCTGAGCATTTGTGCAGGTTCCTGCAACTATCCTGTGATTCGTCTGAGCAGAGACAAATGAGATAGCCTCGAGAAATAAGATAAAGCTTATAATAGAAACAAACAATCCGCTTTTCATGATAAAGATAGGTGATAAGATGATAGGAAATTAGTTTTTCTCAGGGAAGTATAGTGCAGATGGCCTTGCGTGTCAAACAAAATCCGACAGCAGGATGTTGAGTATATAACGCCCTTAAGAATCCAAGATTACAATGTCAATATTTCACGGACGTCCCTAACTTTCCGAAGAAAGTTGTATTCTTATACGACAAAAGTATTAGATAGGGCCAAAATTTCTTATCTTGATCTGGAATATGGAATATGATACGTAAGTATTCAGGTAGATAGACTGAAGGTAGAAGGCTAATAGGGGAAAATCATGTGTGGACACGCGCCTATGCGCCTGTCTGCCGTAACCGCAGTGCAGACAAATCATTGCACGAGATGGCTGAAAAATACCTCAACCTTCAGTCTTCGACCTGAATAGCTGGGTAGTTACTATGATAACAAAAAACATTTGACAGGATAAACAAAATTATCATGTCAATCCTGTTTATCCTGTCTAAAAATTCCAACAAGTAGATTCGTTTAGGAGGAAATTATGGCAGACGATACAATTCTGTGCAGTTATTGTGCACATAAGCGTTGCTTCTTTGGCGACCTCAGCAAGGCCCCGAAGTTTTGTCCCTCTGTGACACGGGCCGAATTGATAGACAAGGCCAAGGACAAACTCAAGGAGCCTGAAAACGAGAAAATGGCCCAGGATGTTGCGCGGACATGGAAGGATTATGGCAAGCTCACTCGTGTCGAGGAAACGATCCTGTATGCAAGGCTTCGCGGCCACAAAAAACTGGGTCTGGCCTTTTGTGTGGGCCTGTCCCAGGAGGCGGAACTTTTCACCAACCTGCTCTTAAACGAGGGATTTGAGGTCGTCTCGGTGTGCTGTATGTGCGGCGCACTCAGCTCTGAAGATGTGGAATTGCCGGAAGATGACAAAATCATACCGGGATACCGTCAGCCCATGTGTAATCCCATCGGCCAGGCCACGGTCCTGGACAGTGAGGGGTGTGATCTCAATATCCTGCTCGGCCTGTGCGTTGGCGATGATACACTGTTTATCAAGCACAGCAAGGCCCCGGTGACGGTCCTGGCGGTCAAGGACCGGGTCCTTGCCCACAACCCGCTTGGCGCACTCTACACCGCCAAACACATCTATACCCGACTGAATACCAGGCGGCCGAAGAAGGCCGCAGCCCAATCGTGAATTCACTGGATGCCTTGCCCTGTTTGTCCGGCTTATCCAAACATCCAGCCGGCCATTTTGGAGAGCCAGCGTCCCTTAGGATCATCGCCAAATTCGAGCGTCTCGTCATTGGCGGCATGGATCAGTCTCAGCGTCTCTTCCGCTACGGGATGGGCCATGTTTTCTAAGGCCTTGAACAAGACCGCCTTTACCTCTGTACTGCCCCTTTCGGCGATCCATGAATTTACCTCCCTGCCAAAGGAAGGATTAGGTGGGTTCGGGGCCTCTTCATCGTTAGGTGGCCCAAGGCCATTAATGGCATTAATGACGAATTTTCTTCGTTTCGCATAGGAAAGCGCCTCCAATTCCTCCGGGAGGATTGGCCGTCCCACATAGTAGTCCTGCCTGCCGTACCCAACGGGAAAGTCTACTGTAGCTTTCATCTGCTCGACTGGCAGGCCTCCCACGAAGCGCACAGGGACAATAGGGATCTCCGACTCCAGGGCCATATCAATAAACACAGAGCTCAAGACCTCCACGGGGTTTCTGCAGCTCAGACCCAGCCTGCCTTCCACATGCAGGAACACAGAGATCCCTTCATCGACTATTTTGCTTTTGAGTGAACCGATTATATCAAACAGGGACTCCCTGTCTTCCTGGTCAAAATAGACTATATTCTCTGGATATGTCATGCCCGGGTATGAATAGATGATGTCATTGAGCGGCCCCACCCACCCGTTCTGGTGGTTTGCATTGGCGATGGTAACCATACGAGGACCGGCCATTGCCTGCATCAGTACGGGAAAAAGCATTGATTCTATTTGCACCTGGTGGTTCGCAAGATAAAGTCCACTCCGGCCTCGCATATTTTCAAACGCGCCTGGATCCTCAAAGATCAGGTGTCGAGTAAAGAGCCCATAAAGCGCCGTCATAAGGTCTTCACCAAACCACGGCCCAATGCCCAGCAGGTCATGCCAGTAACCAATGACCCCCTCGATGTCCACAACAGGTTTTTCGACTGGCAGGCTATGGTGGGCGCGGTTGCCGGAGGGCTCGCTTCGGGGAACGATATGCATCTTGAGGTCCTTGACATGGAATATGCGTAGATCATCGGCCCATAGCCATGCCTCTGCCACCGCATAGGGCCCCACATCATCAATGCCCTGTTCCATAATATCCATTTCAACGGAGATGCGTTTCTTGTCAGGGGTCACCTGTCCCCTGTATTTCCAGGTCGTGGGATTATCAAGCGCTATAGGTGTAAAGCGTGGATGGTCAATGCCCTCATGCATGTTTTCATGCAGCATGTAAAACTGCAGGAGTTGCACAATAGACTCTACACCAAGGGAACCCGGTTGTACCGGATCGTGAAAAAAATGGGCCTTAAAAAACCACTCGCTGATATTGACACTCTTCTCACCACGCAGCCGGCCAAGTCCTTTCTTACCGCCCCTGGGCCAGTATCCTGTAACCCGGTCCAGCATAAGCAACATGGGCCCTGGAAGCCTGATCTCACCTGCAAGGTAATGATCCGGTCGTTCGGTCAGGTCGACCAGGAAATCACAGGGCTCATCAAGCCATGCCCTATCCCCGTCACTAGCCGGCAGGCCGACCTGTTCGTCCAGCGCCAGCTTGGGAAAAAACCCAAACCCCGTCTCCATCTTATATACAGTGGTGTCTCCGACAAGACATTCGACATCAAAGTTGACCAGGGTTATGCCGGAAATGCGTGATATGTTGGTAAGCGTCGTTCTGGTGCGTATCGTGCCCGTCTCAGGCAAGATCTCTCTTGTAACACTGCCGGTCCCGTCGAGGTTTCGGAAGTATAGTGGATCTTTGGAGGTCAGGGGGCCCCCTTCAAATACCGCCAGCCACCCACAGGGCTGTAACGCCACCTCCATCAATACGCAAAAAGGCATTGTCGCATACCCATTTTCATCAAAATACCATGCATCGGGGGGGACATCGTATTCTACTTCAATGGTCTCACCTGTCTTCATGGCCCCCATTTCCGCCTCGATCTTATTGACCCGCGTCATGAAATGGTATGGGGGACCGGGGAGACGCGAGATATGCCGCCCATTGTCAAATGGTTGGCCCAGCTCTCCAAAGGCATCAGAAGGCCTGCCAAATGCGCACGCCAGCAGAGATTTGTAGCCGAATTGCATGTCTCCTATGGTGGCCACAGTCCCCTTTTCTTCGTACCCCTCAAGGAGTTCAGGCCAGCAGTCAAGGGGCCAGTCAGGGACCAACCTCAAACCCATGCGACGGATGTGCAGGATCTTGAGCCCGTCACAGGTCCCAAGGACATCGGCGTAGACAGTTGGGTAGGGCCCGTCAATGACCTCCTCAACAAATACCTCATACACCAGTTGTTTGCTGGCAGGGGTCACCTGGCCACGACATAGGATATGATAGATCTCATCAGGCACCGGCTCAAACCGCCACCCGTCTTTGTCAAGGGTATAACCCATGGCAGTCAGATAAAAGGACATGGCCTGGAGGCAGGCATCACTCATCAGGGTCCCGGGCATGCAGGGGTCGTTTTTGAAGTGGCATTCCAGGTACCATGCATCTGAAGGGACCTGATTTTCTACTCTGAGATATCCCCTCTTCCATGGCCCACCCTCTGGATCGAAATGGGTCACACTATCGATAAGACGCATCTGCCCGCCCTGGATCTTCGGGGTCTTGGAATGGGTCTCGCTGATCTCAAATCCTGGCCCAAAACATTCATAGACACGACCCTCGGAAAACGCGAGGACCCGGTCCGCTGAAAAGCCGGTTCGTGTGCATAGAACTGCCGGTCGATCCACACGGGCGTCCTGCTTAAAATCCGCCTTCTCCGGCTCCCAGAGTACGCCTCCCGAACCGGCCAATTCTTCGTCTGTAAAGAAACCGGCCTGTGCATTACGCACGGACAACCGAATCTCGCCGTTGATTCTACAATCATAATGGAAGAAAAAGATACGGACATCGCCGACATTTGCATGTCCATCCACATGGATCTCGTAACACAGCGTGTCCCCTGCCCTGGGTGGTGTCCCATAATAGGCGAGATCACAGCCTAAGAGGCGATATACCCTCTCTCCCTTATTCAGGAAATCCACACCCAGCCAGGAGATCAGCATCAAATCGCACTGCCCCGACTCAACGGTTATCCCTGGAGGCATATAGCCGTCATTGATATACCAGCCATCTCTCTTGACATCTGTCTCGGTCCATATGATGCCCTTTCCCATTGTACCGGGCTCCCCCTCAATGCCAGTGACACGGTCTGCCAGGAGCAGAGGGTCCTCGGGAAGCCGCACCTGGCGGGCATAACCATCCTGTTTCTCAAACAGGGGGCCGAACACCTCTGAAATCTTTCCTGAGGCGAACGTCTCAAGCTGCTCCCGCGAAAAGCTGGGCCCGCAGGGCTCCTTTGCCACGGGCCTTGAAAACTGGACCTTAGAATCAGGTGTTGTCAGCACTGGTTTCCTTGAGTCCTCGGATGAAACGGCCCGTTCTGTGACAAGGGCCGGCCGGCTCAGGGGCCTTTCCAGTACCACAGGTTTGACTTGCTCCTCGGCAATCTCGTTCTTACATACATCTTTTTCCTCTACGGCCGGCCCAAGAGAAAGAAATACATCAGGGGACCGCCCTTCTCCGAGACCCTTTACACCCTGGCCATAGGCATTCATCAATACATCCAACGCATTTTTACGCACTTCCAAGAACCTTTGATGGGCCTGTCCCTGCTGGTCCAGAAAATCTTCGTGTACGGATGATATGTACGCATGTTGGGCCACGATTTGCTCCAGTATTTTCGCCATGGCAGGGCCCCCATTACTGTGGATCTCCTCCTTTTTTGCTGGAATCACCGCGTCCTCCAACACAGGGGGGAGCCAGGGGGCAGGGCTCATTACCTGCGAATCCTCCTGGGATATAGTACTATTAGACGAATATTCTCTGTTGATATCCATATCCGGTAAATTCTCCGTCAATCTTTCTTCTTCTTGAACCGCGACAATAGGGGGTAATTTCACAGCGGGTGGATGTACATAATAGGTCCTGGAGGCCCTTGATCGGGAATCTTCCTGCAATCCGCTCGGCCTGGAGGTAAACCTTTCTGTAATGGCCCGATGGTCAATATGTATTCCGGTTGCTATCAGTTGGGCCATGGCGTGTATGACCTGAATCAGGGAGGACTCGCCGAATCGATCCATAGAAATGGCCGCGTGTTCCCGGTCTCCAAGAATCCTGCGGATCCATCTGGTGCAATTGTCCCTGGGCCCGTGCTCAACAAATATCCTGACGCCGTCATTCCAGGCCTTTTCAACCATACCTGGAAAATCAAGCGTATGAGAGGCCATGCCCAGCAGGGCATCAGCGGCCCCATCAGCAGTGGGCCGATAATGGCTACAGGTCGCACCGGTGTAAAAGCGCACATCCGGTACAGGGAATGTGGGACGATGATGCAATTTACGCCACTCATCCGCATAATCCTTTATCTCCGGGCAGTGGCTGGCGACGTCATAGGTCAAACGATAGGCGCGTTGTTGTCCAAAACCCTTCACGACCCGCTCACATGCCCCGGCCTCACCGCCTATTACCACGTCACCCGGAGCATTGATAATAATGAGATGGACAAGCGGCTCCGTTTCTATGGCGCCTAGCACCTCTTTTTCCGGGACCAGGAGACCCCAGTTTGTCCAATTGGAATCCGTGACCCCATGGCCTTCCCATGCCCGCCTGATTGCCGCAAACTCGCCCCCCACTTCACGTGTAAAGACTCCCATTTCCCTGAACTCATGGAACATATCATCCATGTCCCTCCAGGCACCCATTGCAAAGAGCGAATTTGATTCCCCGGATGAAAAGCCTAAAACCGCATCAGGGGCCAGCCCTAGATGTTTTTGTGTGATCCTCGAATGCACCTGGGAAATAAAGGAACTGCCCCAGAGCATCTCCTCCGGCGTTGGCCGGCCATTGCCGTTTTTTGCGTACACCCATCCGGCGGCCTCCTTTAATGAGGCAAACCGGGTGTGGATTTCATCCATAACATCAGGAAAGGCCAATAATAGTTCATGTCCCATCCCGGGATATGCGCCCGCCGAGCCGGTGAACACAAAGGCCATCTCCCCTCCTACAGGTCTTTCCCGGAAATAGATGCCTCTTTCCAGCTCAATGTGTCCCTCACTATTGTGGCCTTCTTTCAGGAGCCTTTGTGCCTGGGTCCTTCTATCGGCAAGTTCTTTCTCATTCGCCGCCACAATGACAAGACGCGCGGGCCCCGTTTCTGACCCGATTCCCTTTTCCAGACTGTCAATAACACCTTGAAGATCCGCGCCCGAATATACATAGAGGCCAGGAACAGGCCCTAAGGAGATGGGGTCTGGAATGGAGTCTTTATTCCCTTTCAATACGGTAACGACCGATTCCCCGCCCATGGCATTGATGGAGACCTCTGCGGCCCTGGTATCCTCACTCGATAACCATGGAAGAAAACGTAATCCTTCACCTCCCGGCATTGCCCTGTAGTAACAGGCGAGGGCCGCCGCGGCAATGTGCAACAGCCCTGATGCTGCATGGGCGTGCCCAAAAAGAGGGATCAGGCTCATCTGGTCTCCCCCCAGCCCCAACCTGACTTCATGGGCATGGGGCCCTTCGTCCGAAAAGACCGCATATATCTTGTTCCCGTCTTTACGTGCGTCTTCAAGGCGTTTCAAGACAAGGACTATAGCGGCATCACCGGGAATCTGCCTGTCCTCATCCAGGACCTCTTTGGCCGCGGCCTCATGTACGGGCTCGCAGCACAGATCAACCGCACCCACCAGGGCGGCGTCCAGTTCCCCTGCCCCGAGGGCACGTATTGCCAGATCAATGCCTCTCACACCCGAAAGCTCCTCTGAGGAGAGGGTGAAGCTGGGACCGGCAACGTCAAACTGGCTGCAGAGTCGGTTGGCCGGTATGTTGGGCATGGCGCCAATAATCGCGGCCGCCTTGCGGACGGGATTGATACCATCCTGCGAACCAGATACCCATTCCTTTATATCTATGGGTCTTGGGTCCTTCATCCACCTGCTGGCAAACTCATTGAGACGCCAACACAAACCGGAACGCGCCGCCTCTCCATCACATCCCATACCCACGATAACACCCGTCCGGTCCCTGGGTAGTTCAGAGACCTCCGCCGTTGCCTCCATTGCCGCCTTTAATACCATGAGCTGTTGAGGGAGTGTCTGGTCCAGATCAGCGGGCGAAAACCGGAGACCCAAAAGCGGCAATTCAAAGGGCTCTGCCAGGCCACAGAGGGTTCCATCGGCCCGACTCCGCAAATGGGGATTGCCCTCAAAGATCGCCCTGGCAAAATTCTCTACCCCTTCTATATCCGCCACCACCGCGCCCATGCCGACTATGGCAATCTCGGACCTGGAAGGAGATTTCTGTTTTCTTATGCTTTTCTTATAAGACCCTCCCCATTCCTCTACAATCAGATGTGCATTATTGCCTCCAAAGCCAAAATTATTGATCACTGCCCTTTTAGGTCCATCACATGTCCATGGTTCCTCTTCTGTTATCAAACGGAAGGGCGAGTCCTTTAAAAGCTCTATAGGTTCTTCTACATGAAGCGTTGGTGGCCGAACGCCCGCCTTCATGGCCCCCAGGACCTTAATCAGACCGGCAACCCCTGAAACGGTTATGGGATGTCCCATATTTGACTTGATGGTGCCGATTGGGATATCCTTGAGCCCCTGGAAGACCTCGCTCATGCTCTCTATCTCCACCGCATCGCCCACAGGGGTCCCAGTGGCGTGGCCTTCCACCAGGGAAATATCCGCAGGCTCTAACCCTGATATCTCATAGGCCTTTCGTATGGCACGCACCTGTCCTTCACTTGATGGCACCAGGAGCCCCTGCCCTCTCCCATCATTGGATAGACCGACCGCACGGATTATTCCACGGATCTCGTCCCCTGCAGAAATGGCATCATCTAGTCGTTTGAGCACTACAAACCCTGCCCCCTCCGCAGGTACAAGGCCATCGGCATCCCTGTGAAAGGGTCGACTCCTGCCGCTCCGGCTCATGGCCTGTAAGACACAAAATCCAATATGGATTATCAGGTCGTCGGCCCGGTTCACTCCACCTGCCAGCATCAGGTCCGTCCTTCTGTCGTTGAGCTGGTCGCAGGCCAGTTTTATGGCATAGAGAGACGATGCACAAGCGGCATCAAGCGCAAAGGAGCCCGCGTTCAAGTCCAGGGCACGGGCCAATATGTGGGCTGGAAGACCGGACATGAAGCGGTTGATGGCATTGGGCCTTGAAACCCCTGCCAGTTGCCGGGCCTCTCCTCCCAGAAAGTCCTCACCCTGATCATCCAGCCAAATGGATTCCGAGAATTGATTCATGGAGTGGGAAGGATATGACAGGTTCCCAAAAATGGCACCTGCATTTAGGTGGGGATCTCCCAGGTAGCCTGAGTCCTTCAGGGCCTCACGCGCCGTGTGGAGTATCCAGTGAACAAGAGGATCGAATTCCAGGATTTCGTCCGCGGGAAGGGCAAACCCATGCGGGTCAAACACAGACTCAAAACCTCGTACATAGCCCCCCCTATCACACCAGGTCTGATCTTGAGCGGTCTGGGGTGAATCGGCCATTACGAGGGCCGGGTCTGTTCGCCAATAATCGTCTGGGACCCGGGATAAGACGTCTTTTCCCTCTACTACTAGGTCCCAGAGATCATGGGGGTTCAGTGCACCAGGGAGAAGACATGCCTCCCCTATGATAGCAATAGGTTCAAATATCATTTACCACGCTCCCTAATGCTCTGGCCTCAAATCGGGCAACATATGCATCTCAACATCGCACATCCTTGCTACGAGCCTCTCCTCCCCATCGAAGAACGAAAGATCAGAGATAGTGCGTTCGTTTCGTACTGCCCTGCCCTGCAACTCACAACGGATAGGGCCGTTCACAAGGCCCTCGTGGTAATTGACATAAGACCCTATCTTGGTCGGTAGAGACTTCTTTCCAGAGATGTGTAGCCCCCATAGAATGGCAAGCTGCAATCCGCCATCCACGGCAGCGGCATCTGTCTCCCAGAGGCCTCCTGGCCAGCCCATCTGATCTGTACTGGAAAGGATGGCCGTCGCCGCATTGCTGGAAACACCCTCCAGGGATCGAATGATATGAAAGTCAGGCCCATGGAAAAGCATTTCCTTGTAAATCGATGAAGGATCTATGGACCATGGCTCAAGATCTCCAGGGGAAACGCACGCAATATCTTGAGCCAAATCTTGACAAGATTTAGACATCTGAATACGTGCCTTATAGTAGCAGTTATGGTCGATCCCTGGAAGTTCCATGTCGAGCAGGGTCCTGTCTCCTGAGGAATCCTGACGACAACGAAGAGTGAGAGGATCGCCACCGTTATGAAAGTTCTCCAGGCTAATTCCATGCAGTACCTGGAGGTCCTTACATGAAACAATGTCCAGGTCAGACCGATAGATATGGGCCGCCCTAAGAAACCATTCCAGGACCATCGCCACTGGGACAACAGGGACCCCACTAATTCGGTGACTATCAAAAAAGGGATAATTTGCGCGATTAACCACCAATCCGAAATTAAATTCGCGCTCCAAATTCCCGAGAGAGATATTTCCCTGGGTCGGGTGAGGGCCAATGACCACCTCAACACTTCCAGGGGCCGGGTCCTGTATTTCATCTGCCAGCCGGTGAGCACCCGCATCCAGTGGTATGAGTTGAATCCCCATCTCCTGGAAGTGGGCCTTAAGACCCGAAGAGACCATGCCTCCATCCCACGGTCCCCAATTTATTGCCTTTACCACACAGGCAGCCTTTCGCCTATATGCCTCTGCGTTCGCTACCTTGTTTAGAACCTCATTTGCCATGGCATAATCACACTGGCCGATGTTGCCGAATCGGGCCGCCACAGAGGAAAACAGGCATATCAATTGCAGAGGGTCTTTGTCTGTGGCCAAAAGGAGTGAACGAAGGCCCATCACCTTTGTATTGAAGGCACGATCGAATTGCTCCGGTGTCTTCTCGGCAATGAGCTTGTCATTCAGCACACCCGCCCCGTGAATGATACCAGTAACAGGACCCCACTCCTTGCGAATCCATTCCAATTCAGATGTGAGGGATGAGTTATCTTGAACGTCAATTGGTAGATAGCGGGCATCAGACCCGGCCCCCTTCAAGGCCAGCAGTGTCTCCTGAATCTCTCTATTGGCCAGTATCTGGCGGGCCTGCGCGCCAAGTTCCCCAAGGGTTATCTGACGGCCCTCTGCCTTTGCATTATCCAAAAGTACGCGCTTCAATTCACCGTCGGTGTGAGCGCTATGGCAAGAGGGAGGCTCTTCAATCAAGGCCGTTCGACCCAGAAGGACCATACGGGGATGAAACTGGCGGGCCAGCTCAATCAGTGTGGCGGCAGTAACACCTCGAGCACCACCAGATGCGATAATTACCGAGTTCTCATCTAAAGGGACCTCAGAATTATCCACAGGTGCGGGAAAGCTCTCCAGGCGCGTCCTTGACCCATCGGCATGCAGACCCACCTCAAGTTCCGGTCCGCCCAAAAAGAGTTCATGTACTATCGCATCGGCAAGATCATCCGGCGACCTCCCTCCCCTTTCCAGGTCAATGGCCTTCACAGAGGCCTTCGGCCATTCCAGGGCAGCGGTCTTTACCAGACCGGTCAGGCCACCCAGCCAGGCACGCATGCCATTAATACCAGAAAGGCCAAAATTTCCGCCAGTATCCTGGACAGTGACAAAACACCCTCCGGATGAGGAAAATCCTCCCGCGATCTCCCTGGCCACGAGAAACGCCTCCCGGTTGATTGCAATGGCGGCATCTTCATCCGGGCATTCCCGGAGACCTCCCATAAAAATTAGCATATCAGGTTGCTCAGTGATTTCATGGACCACATAGGCATCCATATCTCTCTCTTTCAGCCTTTTTACCAGCGCGTGGGCAATGCCCGTCCCCTCATCTGTAACGAACACCCTTCTATGCGAAGTCAAGGCCTTCATGGAAAAACCGGAATGAGGGGCAGCAACCTCTCTCAAAAGGTACCTGCCAAGATCCACAGGCCCTTCATCATCTATAACAAGACCGTCATCCTCCACAGGGGACGGCGCGGCCTGTGCCTCCGCCGCTACATTTCTATCTTTATCCGGGCAAAATCTTTCCATAAAGGATATGACGTCTCCCAGGGTCTGGATGTTCGCCATCTCGTTTGCATCCACCTCAGGTAGCC